>NZ_JBEUEI010000027.1:0-55186 GCF_041020755.1 Kineococcus terrestris
GACCCCCCACCCCCCCCCCGCCCCCCCCCGCCCGCGCGCCGGGCCCCCGCGCCCCGCCCCCCCCCCCCCCCCCCCCCCCCCCCCCCGCGTCCGGGCCGGCGCCAGCCGGTCCCGGCCGCTCTCAGGAGGTGCGGGGCGAGGTCATGCTCATGACGTCCAGCGCGGCGTCCAGCTGCTCCTCGCTCACCTCGCCGCGCTCGACGAAGCCAAGGGCCACGACGGCCTCGCGCACCGTGCAGCCCTGCGCGACGGCGTGCTTGGCGACCTTCGCGGCCGCCTCGTAGCCGATGACCCGGTTGAGCGGGGTGACGATCGAGGGCGAGCTCTCCGCGTAGCGGCGGCAGCGCTCGACGTCGGCCTCCAGGCCGTCGACCGTGCGGTCGGCCAGCAGCCGGGAGGCGTTGCCCAGCAGGCGGGTGGACTCCAGCACGCCGCGGGCCATCACGGGGATCTGCACGTTCAGCTCGAAGGAGCCGCTGGCTCCGGCCCACGCCACCGTCGCGTCGTTGCCGACGACCTGCGCGCAGACCATGAGCACGGCCTCGGGCACCACCGGGTTGACCTTGCCCGGCATGATCGAGGAACCGGGCTGCAGGTCCGGCAGGCGCAGCTCCGCCAGCCCGGTGCGCGGCCCCGAGCCCATCCAGCGCAGGTCGTTGCACACCTTGGTGAGGCTGACGGCCACCGTGCGCAGCGCCCCGGACAGCTCCACGAGGGCGTCGCGGGCGCCCTGCGCCTCGAAGTGGTCCTCCGCCTCCGTCAGCGGCAGGCCCGTGTCGGCGGCGAGCAGCTCGATGACGCGCTGGGGGAAGCCGGGCGGGGTGTTGATCCCCGTGCCCACGGCCGTCCCGCCCAGGGGCACCTCCGCGACCCGCTCGACGGTGGCCCGCACGCGCTGCACCCCGCGGCGCACCTGCGCCGCGTAGCCGGCGAACTCCTGGCCCAGCGTGACGGGCGTGGCGTCCATGAGGTGGGTGCGCCCGCTCTTGACGACGCCGGCGAACTCCTCCGCCTTGCGCCGCAGCGAGGCCTCCAGGTGCTCCAGCGCCGGGACGAGGTCGTTGACCACGGCCGAGGTGGCCGCCACGTGCACCGAGGTGGGGAAGACGTCGTTGGAGGACTGCGAGGCGTTGACGACGTCGTTGGGGTGCACCGGGCGGCCCAGCCGCTCGGCGGCCAGGGTCGCGATGACCTCGTTGGCGTTCATGTTCGAGGAGGTGCCCGAGCCGGTCTGGAAGACGTCGACGGGGAACTCCGCGTCCCAGCGGCCCGTGGCGACCTCCTCGGCGGCCTCGGCCACGGCGCGGGCCACGTCCTGCTCCAGGACGCCCAGCTCGGCGTTGGCCAGGGCGGCGGCCTTCTTCACGCGCGCCAGCGCCTCGATGTGGGCGCGCTCCAGGGGGGTGCCGGACAGCGGGAAGTTCTCCACCGCCCGCTGGGTCTGGGCGCGGTACTTGGCGGCGGCGGGGACGCGGACCTCGCCCATGGTGTCGTGCTCGACGCGGTAGCCGTCCTGCTCGGCGGTCCGCTCGCTGCGCTGGTCGTCGGTGGCCATGGCGTCATCCTGCCAAGCCCGGCGCGCCCGCGGCGGCGGCCCCCGGCCGGGGGGCGCTGAATCACGGTCCCGCCACGATCCGCGCGGCGGGCGCGATCTCCGCTCGCGCTGCGGCGGCGTCAGGAGTAGGCATGGCGGGCCGACCACGGCGAGCCGAGCCGTGGCACGCAGGCGCGGACGTCCGAGGGAGGGCGCGGTGGCGAGCAGGTGGCTCACCCGCACGGGGGTGGTGAGCGCCGGCGTCCTGCTGGCGAGCACCCTCGCGGCGTGCGGGGACGGGTCGTCGGGGACCGGGACGACGACCCTGAACTGGTACATCAACCCGGACAACGGGGGTCAGCAGGCGATCGCGCAGAGCTGCAGCGAGCAGTCCGGCGGCGCGTACCGCATCGAGGCCCTCATCCTGCCGAGCGACGCGGCGCAGCAGCGCGAGCAGCTGATGCGCCGCCTGGCCGGCAACGACAGCTCCATCGACCTCATGAGCCTGGACCCGGTGTTCGTGCCGGAGACGGCCGAGGCCGGTTTCCTGGCGCCGATGCCGGCCGAGCTGCAGGCCGAGCTGTCCGAGGGCGTCGTGCAGGGCGCCGTGCAGGGCGCCACCTGGAACGACGAGCTGGTCGCCGCCCCGTTCTGGGCCAACACCCAGCTGCTGTGGTACCGGCAGTCGGTCGCCGAGGCCGCCGGGCTGGACATGAGCCAGCCGGTCACGTGGGACCAGGTCGTCGACGCGGCCGAGCAGCAGGGCACCGCCATCGGGGTGCAGGGCCAGCGCGGGGAGTCCATGACGGTGTGGGTCAACGCCATGGTCGAGTCCGCCGGCGGGCAGATCATCGAGAACCCCGAGGCCCGCGGCCCCGACATCCGGCTCGGGCTGGACTCCGACGCCGGCCGCGCCGCGGCCGCCGTCATGCAGCGCATCACCGAGGCCGGGGTCGCCGGGCCCGGCATCGACAACCGCGACGAGGCGGGCACCGCCAACCTGTTCCAGCAGGACGGGGCCGCGTTCATGGTGAACTGGCCGTTCGTCTACGCGCAGGCCCAGGGCGCCGCCGAGGGCGGCAGCATGGACCCGGCGATCTTCGAGGACTACGGCTGGGCGCAGTTCCCGCGGATGACGCCGGACGAGCCCAGCGCCCCGCCGCTGGGCGGCATCGACATCGGCGTCAGCGCCTTCAGCGAGAACCCCGACCTGGCCTACGAGGCGGTGCGCTGCATCGTCTCGGAGGACAACCAGGCCTCGTACATGATCTCCGACGGCAACCCGGCCGCGGCCGAGTCCGTCTACGACCGGCCCGAGGTGCAGGAGGCCTACCCGATGTACGACGTCATCCGCACCTCCCTGCAGGAGGCCGCGCCGCGCCCGCAGACCGCGTACTACAACGAGGTCAGCCAGGGCATCCAGGACCGCTGGCAGCCCGTCTCCGCGGTCACCGAGCAGACGCCGGCGCTGTCGGCCGAGTTCATCGGCCAGGTGCTGAGCGGGGAGAGGCTGCTGTGAGCGCGACGACCACACCGCAGGCCGCCGGGGTCGCCCAGGACCCCGCCGGCCGCAAGCGCGCCGCCCGCCGCGGCACCGACCGCTCGCGCCAGGAGGCGCGGCTGGGCTGGTACCTGGCGGGACCGGCCTTCGTCATCCTCGTGCTCGTCACGGGGTACCCGATCCTGCAGGCGCTGTACGACTCGCTGTGGAGCTACCGCCTCACGGCGCCCGACGACCGCGAGTTCGTCGGCCTGCGCAACTACGGCGTCATCCTCACCGACCCGCTGTGGTGGTCCTCGCTCGGCAACACCGTCCTCATCACCGTGGTGACGGTGGCCGTCGAGCTCGTGATCGGGTTCGCGCTGGCGATGGTGATGCACAAGGTGCTGGGCTGGCTGCGGCCCATCGTGCGCACCGCCATCCTCATCCCGTACGCCATCATCACCGTCGTCTCCGCCTACGCGTGGCAGTACGCGTTCGACCTGACGACGGGGTTCATGAACTCCGTCGTGTGGTGGGTGGGCGACGACTACGACTGGTTCGCGAACAAGTGGACGGCGCTGCTGGTCATCTGCCTGTCGGAGATCTGGAAGACCACGCCGTTCATCTCGCTGCTGCTGCTGGCGGGCCTGGCGCAGGTGCCGGAGGACATGCACGAGGCCGCCAAGGTCGACGGGGCCACGGCGTGGGAGCGCCTGTGGCGCGTGACGCTGCCGAACATGAAGGCGTCCATCATGGTCGCCCTGCTGTTCCGCGCCCTGGACGCCTTCAGGATCTTCGACAACGTCTACATCATGACCGGCGGCGCGGCAGGCACCGAGGTGGTGTCCTCGCTCGCCTACAACCAGACGATCAGCAGGCTGGAGATCGGGCTCGGCTCGGCCGTGTCCGTGATGCTCTTCCTCTGCGTGCTGCTCATCTGCTTCATCGCCATCAAGGGCTTCCGCGTCGACCTGGCGCGGGCGAGGGGGGAGGGCTGACGTGGGCGCGCTGTCCACCAGGGAACGGGTGCTGTGGTACGTCGGCGCCCTGCTCATCGTCCTGTACGCGCTGGTCCCCGTCGCGTGGATCGTCTCGCTCAGCTTCAAGAGCGAGACCGACCTGGCCAACCGCAGCTTCCTGCCGACGGCCTTCAGCGGCGACAACTACCGGGAGATCTTCGCGGGCAACGGCTCGGACCTGTTCCTGCCGGCCCTGCGCAACTCCATCATCACGTGCCTGCTGGCGACGCTCATCGCCGTGGTGCTGGCCATGTTCGCCGCCTACGCCATCGCGCGGCTGGACTTCCCGGGCAAGCGGGTCGTCCTCACCAGCGCGCTGGCCGTGGCCGTGTTCCCCGTCATCACGATGGTGACGCCGCTGTTCAACCTGTGGCGGCGGATCGGCCTGTACGACACCATCCCCGGCCTCATCATCCCCTACCTGGCGCTGACCCTGCCGATCTCCATCTGGACCATGTCGGCGTTCTTCCGGCAGATCCCGTGGGACATGGAGCAGGCCGCCCAGGTCGACGGGGCCACCAGCTGGCAGGCGTTCCGCAAGGTCATCGTGCCGCTGGCCGCGCCGGGCGTGTTCACCACCGCGATCATCGCGTTCTTCATCGCCTGGAACGACTTCGTCTTCGGCATCTCGCTGACGTCGACGTCGCGGGCGCAGCCGGTGCCCGCCGCGCTGTCGTCCTTCACCGGGTCCAGCTACTTCGTCCAGCCGACCGGCGCCATCAGCGCGGCGGCGGTCGTCGTCACCATCCCCGTCGTGCTCCTGGCGCTGGTGTTCCAGCGGCGGATCGTCGCGGGTCTCACCAACGGCGCCGTCAAGGGTTGAGGAGGACCACGTGTCCCGCATCGAGCTGAAGAACATCGTCAAGAAGTACGGGGACGGCTTCCCCGCCGTGAACGACGTCAGCCTGGACATCGCCGACGGGGAGTTCATCATCCTCGTCGGCCCGTCCGGCTGCGGGAAGTCCACGCTGCTGCGGATGGTCGTCGGCCTGGAGGACATCACCTCCGGCGACCTCATCATCGACGGCAAGCGCGTCAACGACCTGGCCCCGCGCGACCGCGACCTGGCCATGGTGTTCCAGAACTACGCCCTCTACCCGCACCTGACGGTGGGGGAGAACATCGCCTTCCCGCTGCGGCTGGGGCACAGCAAGGTGCCCGAGCAGGAGGTGCGCGAGCGCGTGGCGCGGGCCTCCTCGATGCTCGAGCTGGACGAGCACCTGGACCGCAAGCCGGCGAACCTGTCCGGCGGCCAGCGCCAGCGCGTGGCGATGGGCCGCGCCATCGTGCGCGACGCGAAGGCGTTCCTGTTCGACGAGCCGCTGTCCAACCTCGACGCCAAGCTGCGCGGGCAGATGCGCACCGAGATCGCCCGCATGCAGCGCTCGCTGGCCACGACGACCCTGTACGTCACGCACGACCAGACCGAGGCGATGACGCTGGGCGACCGCGTCGCCGTCCTGCGCAAGGGCGTCCTGCAGCAGGTGGCCAGCCCGCGCGAGCTGTACGAGCAGCCGGTCAACCTCTTCGTCGCCGGGTTCATCGGGTCCCCGCCGATGAACTTCCTGCCCGCCCGGGTCGCCGGCGACCGGCTGCAGCTGCCCTTCTGCGAGGTCCCGGCGCCGGCCGCGGTCCGCGACGGCGGCCACGACGGCGAGCTGCTCATCGTCGGGGTGCGCCCGGAGCACTTCGACGACGTCGAGGTCACCGACGCCCCGGAGGGCGCGGTCACGTTCGACGCCCAGGTCGACGTCACCGAGTGGCTGGGCAACGAGCTGTACGCCTACGTGCCCTTCGAGGCCGCCGAGGAGACGAAGGCGCAGCTGGCCGAGCTGGACCGCGAGCTGGACGGGGAGTCGATGCGCAGCCAGCTGGTGGTGACGCTGGACGCCATGAGCAGCGTGCGCGACGGCGACACGGCCCGGCTGTGGTTCGACCCGCGGCGCATGCACGTCTTCGACCCCTCCTCGGGGCAGAACCTCACCCGCGACGAGGAGAAGGCGCGCCAGATCGGCGAGCTGTCGGAGAAGCTGCGCAAGCGCTCCCTGGAGCGCGCGCAGGCGCAGAAGAACGACCGGGTGCCCGCCTGACCACGACGCCCTCTCGCGACCCTCGGTGAGGAGCGGTGACCGCGCGTCGATAGTCGCGAGGCGCGGCGCCGTCCTCACCGGGAGCGGGCCGGCGCGGGGCTAGGGTGCGGCGCACGGGTCCGGGGACGTGCCGGGCCACCGCGGTGAGGGGTGGACGGGTGACGGACGCGCTGGCGGACCCCTGCTCGCCGCAGCCGGTCCTGGCGCGCGAGCGCGACGCCCGCTCCGCGGGCGCCCTGCCCGTCCCGCGCCCGGCCGCGGCGGCGACCGGCACCACGACCGGGACGACCGGGACGACCGGGACGACCGGTCTGGCGCTGGTCACCGACCCCGCCGAGGGCCTGCGGGTCACCGTGCGGCGCGAGCTGTCCTCCGCGCCCGTGCCCGAGTGGCGCGCGCTGGCGGCGGCCGCCGGCGCCCCGCCGTTCTGCGGCCCCGACTGGCTGCGCGCCGTGCACACCCACCTGGGCTCCGGCGACCCCCTGCTGGTCTCCGTCCGGCGCCAGGGCCGCCTGCTCGCCTTCGGCGCCTTCGCCGTCCTGCCCGCGACCGGCGCCTCGCGGCCGGTCGTCACCTCGCTGGGCGCGGGGGTCAGCGACTACACCACCGTCCTGGCCGACCCCGACGCCGAGGTCCCCGCCGCCCGGCTCGTGGCCGCCGTCCTGGACGCCGTGGCCGGCGCCGTGCCCGGGGCGGTGCTCGACCTGGAGCAGGTCCCCGCCGACGACCCCCTGCTGGAGCCGCTGGCGCTGTGGGCGCGGGCCCGCGACCACAGCGTGCGCCTGGTCCCGCAGGCCGTCGTGCACGCCGTGCCGCTGCCCGCGACCGTCGCCGAGCACGACGCCGCCCTCGGCCGCCGCGTGCGCCACGAGGAGCGCCGGCAGTGGCGCCGCCTGGCCGCCGCCGGCCGGCTGGAGGTCGTCGACGACCTCCTGGCCCGGGCGCTGGCCCCCGCCGCGGGGGAGCCGGCCGCCGAGGCGGCGGCCGTGGCCGCCCTGGTCGAGGAGCTGGCCGCCGTCGACGCCGCCCACCCGCGGGCGGCCGCCCGGCGGCGCCCGTGGCGCGGGGCGTCGGGGCGGACCCTGGCCGACGTGCTGCGCGAGGCGCCCCGCCCCGTCGTGCAGCTGTCGGGGCTGCGCGTGGACGGCGAGCTGGCGGCCTACACGCTGTGCTTCGCCGGCCCGCGCGCCCTGCACGGCTACCTGCAGTCCTACCGGGCCCGCTGGGCGCCCTACGGCCCCGGCACGCTGCTGCTGCTGCGGGTCCGGCGCCGGGCCGTCCTGTCCGGCTACCGCGAGCTGGACCTCCTGCGCGGGGAGGAGGCCTACAAGCGCCGCATGGAGCGCACCACCCGGCGCACCGTCCGCGTGGTGGCCGTGCCCCTCAGCCGCGGCCTCGTGCCCGGCCTCGTCGACCGCGCGGCGGTGCTGCGGCGCACCTACCGCGACGAGCTGCGCCGCCACGAGCGCCTCGCGGCCGCCGCCGACGCCGCGGGCAGCGCCCGGGACGCGGCCGCGAGCGCCGCCGCCCGCGCCCGCGACCTCCTGCGCGCCACCGCGCGCCGCGCCGGCGGCACCGGCGGCACCGGCGCCGCCCGCGGGCGCGCCCGGGACGGCGCCCGCGCGCTGGCACCGCTGCGCCGGGCCCTGCGCCGCGGGTAGCGGCGGCCGGCGGACCCGGGTCCGCCGTCAGCCGGCGGGCTGCGCCGCCGGGGCGTCCAGCTCCCCGGCGTCCAGCTCGGCGCGCGTGGGCGGGGCCGCGCCGGCCCGCCGGCAGGTCAGCGCCGCCGAGCGCACCGCCGTGGCGACCAGCGCCCGCAGGACCGGCTCGTCCACCGCGCGCAGCGCCGGCAGCGCCGCGCCCCCCAGCAGGCCGTGCGCCGCCAGCGCGTCCAGCAGCCCCGACATGAACGCGTCCCCGGCGCCGACGGTGTCCACGACCTCGATGCGCGGGGCGGGCACGTCCACCGTGCCGGCGTCGGCCACCGCCACCGCGCCCTCGCCGCCGCGGGTGACCACGACCAGGGCCGGACCGCGCCGCTGCCACTGCCCGGCGATCCGCAGCGGGTCCACGCCCGGGAACAGCCACGCCAGGTCCTCGTCGGAGGCCTTGACGACGTCGGCGGCCTCCACGAAGCGCTCCACCCGCCGCCGCGCGTCCTCCGGCGAGGCGAAGAACGCGGGCCGCACGTTCGGGTCGTAGCTGGTGGTCACCGTGCCCGCCAGGCCGGAGACCAGGTCCAGGACCGCGTCGGCGCCCGGCGCGACGGCCGCGCCGATCGAGCCGGTGTGCAGCAGGTCCACGTCGGCCGGCAGCCGCGGCTCCGGCACCGACCACTCCAGCTCGAACTCGTAGGAGGCCCGCCCCTGCTCGTCCACCTCGGCGCGCGCCACGGACGTGGGCCGGGCGTCGACCGCGCCCGGCAGCAGCCGCACCGACGCCGCCTCCAGGTGCGCGCGCAGCAGCGCGCCGCGCTCGTCGTCGCCCAGCCGGGTCAGCAGGTGCACCTCGTGCTCGAGGCGGCCCAGGCCGTACGCGACGTTCAGCGGGCTGCCGCCCGGGTGCTCGCCCGTGCGCCCGTCGGCCGTGCGCACGACGTCGACGAGCGCCTCGCCGACGACGACGGCGCGGGCGCGCGCGCCGCCCGCCGCGCCGCCCGTCGCGCCGCCCGTCACCCCGCCCGTCACCTGGCGCCCGTGAAGTCGACCGAGGCGTACGCGCGCAGCTTCGACAGCCGGTGCTCGCTCTCGACCCGGCGGATCGTCCCGGACTTGCTGCGCATGACGATGCTGGAGGTGGTGATCGTGTCGCCGCGGTAGCGCACCCCGTCGACCAGCTCGCCGTCGGTGATGCCCGTGACGACGAAGTAGACGTTGCCGGAGGCCACGAGCTGTCCCGTGTCCAGGACCGCGTCCAGGTCGTGCCCGGCGTCCAGCGCCTTCTGCTTCTCCGCGTCGTCGCGCGGGGCCAGCCGGCCCTGGATGGTGCCGCCCAGGCAGTGCATGGCGCAGGCGGTGATGATCCCCTCCGGGGTGCCGCCGATGCCCAGCAGCAGGTCCACGCCGGTGCCCTCGCGCGCGGCCATCACCGCGCCGGCCACGTCGCCGTCGGAGATGAACTTGATGCGCGCACCCGCGTCGCGCACCTCCTGCGCCAGCCGCTCGTGCCGCGGGCGGTCCAGGATGCAGACGGTGACGTCCTCCACGCCGCGGCCCTTGGCCTTGGCCAGGCGGCGCACGTTCTCGCGCACCGGCAGGCGGATGTCGACGACGTCGGCGGCCTCCGGGCCGGCGACGAGCTTGTCCATGTAGAAGACGGCGCTCGGGTCGTACATCGTGCCGCGCTCGGCGACGGCGAGGACCGCCACCGCGTTCGGCATGCCGCGCGCCGTCAGCGTCGTGCCGTCGATGGGGTCCACCGCGACGTCGCACTCGGCGCCCGTGCCGTCCCCGACGCGCTCACCGTTGAAGAGCATGGGCGCGTCGTCCTTCTCGCCCTCGCCGATGACCACGGTCCCGTCCATGCTCACCGTGCTGATGAGCACCCGCATGGCGTTGACGGCCGCGCCGTCGGCCTTGTTCTTGTCACCGCGGCCGACCCAGCGGCCGGCGGCCATGGCGGCGGCCTCGGTGACCCGCACCAGCTCCATCGCCAGGTTGCGGTCGGGGGCCTCCTGGCCGACGGCGAGCGCCGCGGGCAGAGTGGGGGACTGGGACATCGCTGACCTCCGGGCTCGACTGGTCCCGCACTGTAGCGGCGGGCCCCGCGGCCCCTCCGGGCCCTCGAGCCCCCGCGCGGCCCCCGCGGGCGGCCGGCCCGCGCCGCGGGTGCGACCATGGGGCGGTGAGCACGACCGGGACCCCCGCGGGAGCCACCGACCCCCGGCAGGGCGTGCCGCGCCGCCGCGGCGGCGGCGACATCCGCTCGATGGTGATCTCGATGGCCGTCATCCTCGGCATCGTCGTGGCCGTCGTGTGGGTCGTCCCGCGGCCCAACGCGATCGAGCAGCCGGCCGCCGACGTCGCCAACGCCGCCGAGGGCGCGGCCCCGCGGCTGTCGTTCGCGCCGCCGGTGCCGCAGGGCCTGGACGACTGGACGGCCACGTCCGCGGAGGTCACCCGCTCCACGGACGACGTGACGACCTGGCACGTGGGCTACCGCAGCGCGCAGGGCAGCCCGCTGGCGCTGGAGGTGGCGCGCGACGCCACCCCGCGCTGGCAGGGCGCCTACACCTCCAACGGCGTCGACGACGGCACGCAGGAGGTCGGCGGCCTGCAGTGGCAGCGCTTCCGGCAGGACGACCGCAGCCGCTACAGCCTCGTGCGCGAGCAGGACGGCCTGACGGTCCTCGTCACCGGGGACGCGGACTTCGACGAGCTGGCCGAGCTGGTGACCGCGACCCTGGACGGCTGGGCCGCCGCCGGCGTCGAGTGGGGCGAGCCCGCCGGCTGATCCCGGCCCGCCCGGGACGCTCAGCCCCGCGCGTCGTCCTCCGGCTCGTCGTCCTCGTCGCTCCCGCCCGCGGCCGCGGTCCCGGCGTCCAGGCGGGCGCGGGCGCCCTCCAGCCAGCGGGTGCACCGGTCGGCCAGCGCCTCCCCGCGCTCCCACAGGGCCAGCGCCTCCTCCAGCCCCGTGCCGCCGGCCTCCAGCCGGCGCACGACGTCGACGAGCTCGTCGCGGGCCTGCTCGTACCCGAGGTCCTCCACGCCCGCGGTGGCGGGGCTGCCCGGGCTGGCGGGGGGCTGCTGCTGGTCCGGCACGCCGCGACCCTAACCGCCCGCGCCCGCGGGCCCCGGGGCGCCGTCGACGGTCACCGCCAGCTCGCCGCCGGCCACCCGCAGCCGCAGCGGCGTGCCCGCCGGGGCGTCGGCGGGCTCGCGCACGAGCGCGCCGTCGCGGCGCTGGGCGACGGCGTAGCCGCGGGCCAGCGTGGACGCCGGCGACAGCGCGGTGACCGTGGCGCGCAGGTGGCGCACCTCCACCCCGGCCCGGTCCAGCCGCGCCGCCAGCGCCGAGCGGGCCCGGGCGCGCACGGCCGCCACCTCCGCCTCGCGGACCTCCACGAGCGTCACCGGCCGGGCCAGCACCGGGCGGCTGCGCAGCGCCGCCAGCCCGGCCTCCTCGCGGGCGATCCGCTGCTCGACGCCACGGCGGGCGCGGGCGCGCAGCAGCCGCAGGCCGTCCAGCTCGCCGACGACGTCGGGCACGACGCGGCGGGCGGCGTCGGTGGGCGTGGAGGCGCGCACGTCGGCGACCAGGTCGAGCAGGGGGGAGTCCACCTCGTGCCCGATGGCCGAGACGACGGGCGTGCGCACCGCGGCCACGGCCCGCACGAGCGTCTCGTTGCTGAAGGGCAGCAGGTCCTCCACGCTGCCGCCGCCGCGGGCCACGACGATGACGTCGACCGCGGCCAGCGCGTCCAGCTCGCGCACGGCGGCGACCACCTCGCTCACCGCCGACGGGCCCTGCACGGCCACCTCGCGCACCTCGAAGCGCACCGCGGGCCAGCGCGCGCGGGCGTTCTCCACCACGTCGCGCTCGGCGGCGCTGGCCCGGCCGCAGACCAGGCCGACGGTGCGCGGCAGGAACGGCAGCGGCCGCTTGCGGTCGGCGTCGAAGACGCCCTCGGCGGTCAGGACGCGCTTGAGGTGCTCCAGGCGGGCCAGCAGCTCCCCGACGCCGACGGGGCGCACGTCGTCGGCGGCCAGGCTCAGCGTGCCGCGGCGGGTGAAGAACTCGGGCTTGGCGTGCACGACGACCCGGGTGCCGTGCGCCAGGCCGTCGGGCATCGCCGCCCGCAGCCGCGCCACGACCCGGCGGGCCAGCGTGACGGGCAGCGACATGTCGGTGTCGGCGTCGCGCAGCGTGAGGAAGACCACGGAGGAGCCGGGCCGGTCGCTGACCTGCACGACCTGCCCCTCCACCCACGTCCAGGGCATCTTCGCGATGTAGGCGTCCATCTTCGCGGCGAGCAGCCGCACGGGCCACGGGTCCTCCGCGGTCGTCTCGGCCGCGGTCGCGGGCCGGCGGCGCGGCGGCGGTGCGGGGTCGCTGGCGGGCACGGCGCACCATCCTGGCCCACCCGCTCGCGACCCGCCGCGCCGCGCCCGCGACCTACCATGGGGAGGTGACCCAGCCGACGACCCTCGACGCGACCCCCGACGCGATCCCCGGTGCGGCCGTCCCGCCGGCCGACGACTGCGGCGACACCGCGACCCTGGCCGCCGCGCGCGAGCGCGCGGCGTGGGACGGCGGCAAGCGCGTCCTGCTGGCCGCCCCGCGCGGCTACTGCGCCGGCGTGGACCGGGCCGTCGAGGCCGTGGAGAAGGCGCTGGACCTGTACGGCGCGCCCGTGTACGTGCGCAAGGAGATCGTCCACAACAAGCACGTCGTGCGGACGCTGGAGGCCCGCGGCGCCGTCTTCGTGGCCGAGACCGACCAGGTGCCCGAGGGCGAGACGGTCGTCTTCAGCGCCCACGGGGTCAGCCCCGCGGTGCGCGCGGAGGCCGACGCCCGCTCGCTGAAGGCCATCGACGCCACCTGCCCGCTGGTGACCAAGGTGCACCGCGAGGCCACCCGCTTCGCCAAGCAGGACTACGAGATCCTCCTCATCGGCCACGAGGGCCACGAGGAGGTCGAGGGCACCGCGGGCGAGGCGCCCGACCACATCACCCTCGTCGACGGCCCCGAGGCCGCGGACGCCGTGCAGGTGCGCGACCCCGAGAAGCTGGTGTGGCTGTCGCAGACGACGCTGAGCGTCGACGAGACGATGGAGACGGTGCGCCGGCTGCGCGAGCGCTTCCCGCACCTGCAGGACCCGCCCAGCGACGACATCTGCTACGCCACCCAGAACCGGCAGGTGGCGGTGAAGAAGATCGCCCCCGAGGCCGACCTCGTCGTCGTCGTCGGCTCGGCGAACTCCTCCAACTCGGTGCGCCTGGTCGAGGTGGCCCTCGACGGCGGTGCCCGCGCCGCCCACCGCGTCGACGGCGCCCACGAGGTGCAGGAGGCCTGGTTCGAGGGCGTCACCACGGTCGGGGTCACCTCGGGCGCCTCCGTGCCCGAGGTCCTGGTCCGCGACGTGCTGGCGCACCTGGCCGAGCGCGGCTACGCGCAGGTGGAGGAGGTCACCACCGCGCAGGAGGACCTCGTCTTCTCGCTGCCCACCGACCTGCGCCGCGACCTCAAGCGCCGCCAGCTGCCCGTCACGCCCGTCTGAGGGGCGTCCCGGCCTCCGCGCCGGGAGCCGCGCCGGCCGCGTCGTCGAGCAGCTCGGGCGCGGTCAGCGGGCGCACCGCGTCCTCCAGCGGCTCGGCGCGCGGCAGGTCCTCGTCGGCCAAGTCCAGCTCGCGCAGCCGGCGGGCGGAGACCAGCACGCGCCGCTCGAGCGTGCCCACGAGGCGGTTGTAGTCCTCCACCGCCCGGTGCAGCGTGCGGCCCAGGGAGGCCGTGTGCCCGCCCAGGGTGCCCAGCCGCTCGTACAGCTGCCGCCCCGCCTCGTACAGCTCGCGCGCCCCGCCGGCCACGGCGTCCTGCTGCCAGGTCAGCGCCACGGTGCGCAGCAGCGCCAGCAGGCTCGTCGGGGTCGCCAGCACCACGCGGCGGGCCATGGCGTGCTCCAGCAGCTCCGGGTCCGCCCGGCAGGCCGCCGCCAGGAACGCCTCGCCGGGGATGAAGCAGACCACCACGTCGGGGGAGTCCTCCACGGCGCTCGGGTACTCCTTGGCGGCCAGGGCGTCCACGTGGCCGCGCAGCGCCCGCGCGTGCGCGCGCATCCGCTCCCGCCGCTCGTCCTCGCCGTCGGCCTCCCCGGCGCGCAGGAACGCCGCCAGCGGCGCCTTGGCGTCCACGACGACGTGCTTGCCGCCCGGCAGGTGCACCACGAGGTCGGGGCGCACGGCGCGGCCCTCGCGGGTGGTCAGGGAGGACTGCTCGGCGAAGTCGACGCGCTCGAGCATCCCGGCGTGCTCGACGACGCGGCGCAGCTGCACCTCGCCCCAGGACCCGCGCGAGCTGGAGGCGCGCAGCGCCCCGGCCAGCGAGGCCGTCTCGCCGCGCAGCGCCTCCGCGCCGGCCTGCACCGCGGCCAGCTGCTCGGCCAGCCGGGCGAACTGGTCGACGCGGTCGCGCTCGAGGACGGCGACCTGCCGCTCGACCCGCTCCAGCGTGTCGGCCACGGGGGACAGCGCCGCGGTGACCTCCCGGTCGCCGTCGGCGCGCGTCCGCAGCTCGGCGACCCGCTCGCGCAGCAGGTCCCGCTCGGCGACCAGGGCCGCCGAGGCGGCCGCCTGCGCCGCGCGCAGCGCCCACCGCGTCACCAGCGCGCCGGCGAGCGCGCCGAGCAGCAGGGCCGCGAGCAGCAGGAGGGCGGTGCCCGTGGTGCCGGTGCTCATGGGCGCACTGTGCCAGCCGGACCCGACAGCCCCGTCCGACCGCCCGCCCGGCGGGCGCGCCCGCGCCGGTAGACTCCCGTCCCCGTGGCTCTCACCATCGGCATCGTCGGTCTCCCCAACGTCGGCAAGTCGACGCTGTTCAACGCGCTGACGAAGAACGACGCGCTCGCCGCCAACTACCCCTTCGCCACGATCGAGCCGAACGTCGGCGTCGTGCCGCTGCCCGACCCGCGCCTCGGCGTGCTCGCCGGGCTCTTCTCCAGCCAGCGCGTCGTGCCCGCCACCGTGTCGTTCGTCGACATCGCCGGCATCGTCAAGGGCGCCAGCGAGGGCGAGGGCCTGGGCAACAAGTTCCTGGCCAACATCCGCGAGGCGGACGCGATCTGCCAGGTCACGCGCGCCTTCGCCGACCCCGACGTCGTGCACGTCGCCGGCCGGGTCGACCCCGCCGACGACATCGAGACGGTGCACACCGAGCTCGTGCTGGCCGACCTGCAGACCCTCGAGCGGGCCCTGCCGCGCCTGGACAAGGAGGTCAAGGGCAAGAAGACCGACCCGGCCGTCCTGGCCGCGGCCCAGCGCGCCCAGGCCGTCCTGGACTCCGGGCGCACCCTGCACTCGGCCACGGCCGCCGACGACGTGGACCTGCCGCTGCTGCGCGAGCTGGGGCTGCTGACCACCAAGCCCTTCCTGTACGTCTTCAACGTCGACGAGACCGTCCTGGCCGACGAGGCCCGCAAGGACGAGCTGCGCGCCGTCGTCGCCCCCGCCGAGGCCGTCTTCCTGGACGCCAAGCTGGAGAGCGAGCTGGCCGAGCTGGACGCCGAGGAGGCCGCCGAGCTGCTGGCCAGCGTCGGGCAGACCGAGTCGGGCCTGGACCAGCTGGCGCGCGTGGGCTTCGCGACGCTGGGGCTGCAGACGTACCTGACCGCCGGGCCCAAGGAGGCGCGCGCCTGGACGATCCGCCGCGGGGCCACCGCGCCGGAGGCCGCCGGCGTCATCCACACCGACTTCCAGCGCGGCTTCATCAAGGCCGAGGTCGTCGCCTTCGACGACCTCGTGGCCGCGGGGTCGACGGCCGAGGCCAAGGCGCAGGGCAGGGTGCGCGTGGAGGGCAAGGAGTACGTCATGGCCGACGGCGACGTCGTGGAGTTCCGCTTCAACGTCTGACGCGTTCCCCGCCGGCTCCCAGCCGGTGTCCAGGACCGGGCCGGCGCCAGGCCGGCGCCGGTGCGCCCGGCCGCCGCGGAAGCGCTGCACCGCAGCCGGACGCGGGCCCGGAGGCGGATCCGCCGCGGGGCCGCCGCGGATTTGCCGCGCGGGGTGCGGGCGGGGCACCCTGGTGCCCGAGCGGGCGAGGGCGCCCGGCCGGCAGCCGCGTGGTGCGCAGGGGCCGCGAACCGGGGTGTTAGCGTTCTGCTCACCTCCTGGTGGGCAACGTGACCGTCGGGAGGGCTACCCCCTGGGCAACCTGCCCACGTGACGTGCCGACGAGGAGGAGCTGCACCGTGAGCAGCAACGACCAGGACGACAAGCCCACCCGCATCGGGATCGTCGCCGGCGGACCCGTCTTCTCCCGCCGCCAGGGCCTGCTCGGCGGCCTGGGCGTCGCCTCCGTCGCGGCGCTCGCGGCCTGCGGCTCCGACGACGACGGCGGCACCGGCGAGGGCGGCGAGAACGGCGGCGGCGCGGCCGGCGAGGCGATCACCGCGAACGGCACCGAGCCGGAGAACCCGCTGCTCCCCTCGAACACCAACGAGGTCGGCGGCGGCCGGATCATCCAGAACGTCTACGCGGGCCTGTGCTACTACGAGGCCGACGGCTCGGTGCAGAACGACCTCGCCGAGTCCATCGAGACCACGGACGCGCAGAACTACACGATCCGCATCCGCTCCGGCCAGACCTGGTCCGACGGCACGCCGGTCACGGCGCAGGACTTCGTCGACGCCTGGAACTACACCGCGCTGCTGACCAACGACCAGCTGCAGGCCTACTTCTTCTCGCCCATCCAGGGCTACGACGAGGTCCAGGCGGACCCGCCGACGGCCGAGACGATGTCCGGCCTGGCCGTCGTGGACGAGACCACCTTCACCGTCGCGCTGAGCGAGCCCGAGGGCGACTTCCCGCTGCGGCTGGGCTACTCGGCCTACTACCCGCTGCCCCCGTCGGCGTACGACGACATGGCCGCCTTCGGGGAGAATCCCGTCGGCAACGGCCCGTACAAGCTGGCCCAGGAGGGCGCCTGGCAGCACAACGTGCGCATCGACCTGGTGCCCAACGACACCTACGACGGCCCGCGCGCCGCGCAGAACAGCGGCCTGGCGTTCGTCTTCTACGAGAGCCAGGACGCCGCCTACGCGGACCTGAACTCCGGCAACCTGGACATCCTCGACCAGATGCCCGACTCGGCGCTGACGGTCTTCGAGTCCGACCTGGGCGACCGCGCCGTGAACCAGCCGGCCGCCATCTTCCAGGCCTTCACCATCCCGCAGTACATGCCGGGCATGACCGGCGAGGCCGGCCAGCTGCGCCGCCGCGCCATCTCCCTGGCCATCGACCGCGAGACGATCTGCGAGCAGCTGTTCTCCGGCACCCGCACCCCGGCCCGCGAGTACACCTCCCCGGTCATCAACGGCTACAGCGACGCCATCGAGGGCAACGAGGTCCTGGACTACGACCCCGACCAGGCCGCCCAGCTGTGGCAGCAGGCCGAGGCCATCGAGCCCTACACGGGCAGCTTCGACATCGCCTACAACGCCGACGGCCCCCACCAGGGCTGGGTCGACGCGGTGACCGCGGGCCTGCGCCAGACGCTGGGCATCCAGTCCGAGGGCCGCCCGTACGCGACGTTCGCCCAGCTGCGCTCGGAGGTCAACGCCCGCAGCATCCAGACCGCGTTCCGCTCGGGCTGGCAGGCGGACTACCCGTCGCTGTACAACTTCCTCGGGCCGAACTACGGCACCGGCGGCAGCTCCAACGACGGCGACTACAGCAACCCGGAGTTCGACGCGCTGCTCGTGCAGGGCGGGTCGACCACCGACGTCGACGAGGCCGCCGCGACCTGGAACCAGGCCCAGACGATCCTCTTCCAGGACCTGCCGGCGATCGCGCTGTGGTACCAGAACGTCAGCGCCGGTTCGGCCGACACCGTGGAGAACGTCGAGTTCGGGTGGGACAGCCAGCCGCTGTACTACGAGGTCACCAAGGCCTGACGACGCACCCGGTCCGGGAGCCGCAGCGTCGCGGCTCCCGGACCCCCCGGCCGGCGTCCGGCGGCCGGGCCACCCGACCGCTCGACCGGGACGGCGCCCAGCCCTGAGCGCACCGCCCCGAGGAGGCCCCCGCCATGGCTTGGTACGTGGGGCGCCGTCTGCTGCAGATGGTGCCCGTCTTCTTCGGCGCGACGCTGCTCATCTACGCGCTGGTCTTCCTGCTCCCCGGCGACCCGATCGCCGCCCTGTTCGGCGACCGCGGCGTCAACGAGGCCACGGCCGCGCGCCTGCGCGAGCAGTACAACCTCGACCAGCCCTTCCTCGTGCAGTACCTGCTCTTCATCAAGGGCGTGCTGACCCTGGACTTCGGGCAGTCGTTCACCGGCCGCCCCGTCATCGACCTCATCGCCGACGCCTTCCCGGTGACGGTGAAGCTGGCGCTGGTCGCGCTCGCGGTGGAGGCCGTGTTCGGCATCGCGTTCGGCCTGCTGGCCGGCCTGCGCCGCGGCGGCTGGTTCGACTCCACGGTCCTGTTCGTCAGCCTCGTCGTCATCGGCGTCCCCGTGTTCGTCCTCGGGTTCGTCGCCCAGTTCCTCTTCGGGGTCAAGTGGGGGATCGTCAGCCCCACCGTGGGTGGTGACCCGGGTCTCACCGACCTGCTGCTGCCGGGCTTCGTGCTGGGAGCGCTGAGCTTCGCGTACGTGCTGCGGCTGACGCGCAACTCCGTGGCCGAGGGGCTGTCCGCCGACCACGTGCGCACGGCCACGGCCAAGGGCCTGTCGCGCCCGCGGGTGGTCACGGTGCACGTGCTGCGCAACTCCCTCATCCCCGTCGTGACGTTCCTCGGCGCGGACCTGGGCGCCCTCATGGGCGGCGCGATCGTCACCGAGGGCATCTTCAACGTGCCGGGCGTGGGCAACCTCGTCTACCAGTCGGTCATCCGCGGCGAGGGCCCGACCGTCGTGTCGGTCGTCACGATCCTCGTCATGGTCTACCTGCTCGCCAACCTCGTCGTGGACCTGCTCTACGCCGTCCTGGACCCGAGGATCCGCTATGTCTGACCGCCGCCCCACCGCCGTGCGCCCGGGGCAGGAGCGCTTCGTCGCCCCGCTGGAGGAGACGCCGCTGGCCGCGGTCGACGCGGTCGACGAGCAGGCCCCGCCCACCAGCCAGTGGGCCGACGCCTGGCGCCAGCTGCGCCGCCGGCCGCTGTTCATCGTCTCCAGCCTGATCATCCTGCTGCTCGTGGTGGTCTCGCTGTTCCCCTCCTGGTTCACCTCGGTGGACCCCCGCTTCGCCGACCTGTCCCGCTCGCTGGAGGGCCCGGCCGACGGGCACCCCCTCGGGTTCACCCAGCAGGGCACCGACGTGTACGCGCGCCTGGTCCACGGCGCGCGCGCCTCGGTGAGCGTGGGGATCGTCGCCACGCTGCTGGTCCTCGTCGTGGGCGGCACGATCGGCGCCCTGGCAGGGTTCTTCGGCGGCTGGCTGGACGCGGTGCTCTCGCGCCTGGCGGACGTCTTCTTCGCCATCCCGCTGCTGCTCGGCGGCATCATCCTCATGCAGATGCTCGACACCCGGAACAGCCTCACGGTGGCGCTCACGCTGTCCGTCTTCGGCTGGCCGCAGGTGGCGCGCATCATGCGCGGCTCGGTGCTGCAGGTGAAGACGCAGGAGTACGTCACGGCCGCGAAGTCCCTGGGCCTCTCGCGCGCCAAGACCCTCGTGCGGCACGTGGTGCCCAACGCGCTCGGGCCCGTCATCGTCGTCGCGACGATCTCGCTGGGCACGTTCATCGCGGCCGAGGCGACGCTGTCGTTCCTCAGCATCGGCCTGCCGCCGAACATCGTCTCCTGGGGCGGGGACATCAGCCGCGCCCAGGCCACGCTGCGCACCGACCCCTGGGTGCTGCTGTGGCCGGCGGCGGGGCTGTCGCTGACCGTCCTCAGCTTCCTCATGCTCGGCGACGCCCTGCGCGACGCCCTCGACCCGAAGGGGCGGACCCGCTGATGAGCGCGCCCACCACCGGCGGCGCGACCGCGCCCCTGCTGCAGGTGCGCGACCTGCACGTCGACTTCTCCTCCGGCGGCCGGTCCGTGCACGCCGTGCGCGGGGCGGACCTGACCGTCTACCCCGGGCAGACCGTCGCGATCGTCGGCGAGTCCGGCTCCGGCAAGTCGACCACCGCGCAGGCCGTCATCGGCCTGCTGCCCGGCAACGGGAAGGTCGTGCGCGGCGAGGTCCTCTTCGACGGCAAGGACATCGCGCACGCCTCCAAGCGCGAGTTCGTCGGACTGCGCGGCAAGCACATCGGCCTCGTGCCGCAGGACCCGATGTCCAACCTCAACCCGGTGTGGACCATCGGGTTCCAGGTGCGCGAGGCGCTGGCCGCCAACGGGCTCGCCACGGGCCGCGCCGCCAAGCAGCGCGCCGCGGAGCTGCTGGCCGAGGCGGGCCTGTCGGACGCCGACCGCCGCCTGAAGCAGTACCCGCACGAGTTCTCCGGCGGCATGCGCCAGCGCGCCCTCATCGCCATCGGCCTGGCCTCGCGGCCGCGGCTGCTCATCGCCGACGAGCCCACCTCGGCGCTCGACGTCACCGTGCAGCGGCAGATCCTCGACCACCTCGACGGGCTGACCGAGAAGCTGGGCACGGCCGTCCTGCTCATCACCCACGACCTGGGGCTGGCCGCCGAGCGCGCCGAGCACCTGGTCGTCATGTACAAGGGGCAGGTCGTCGAGTCCGGCCCGGCGCTGCAGATCCTGCAGGACCCGCAGCACCCGTACACGCAGCGCCTGGTCAGCGCCGCCCCCTCGCTGGCCTCGCGCCGCCTGGAGTCCTCGGCGCCGCGCGCGCAGGTCGCCGAGCACGCCCACCGGGCGCACGAGGCGGCCGTGGCCGGCAGCTCCGTGGGCGTCGAGGAGACCCCGGACGTCATCGAGGTCGAGAACCTCACGAAGGTCTTCACGCTGCGCGGCGCCGGCCCGCGCGGGGAGAAGCTCACGGCCGTCGACGACGTCAGCTTCGCCGTGCGGCGCGGGACCACGACGGCCGTCGTGGGGGAGTCGGGCTCGGGCAAGTCGACGGTGGCGCAGATGGTCCTCAACCTGCTGCCCGCCACCTCCGGCACCGTCCGCTTCGACGGCGTGGACATCACCACGCTGGACCGGCGCCAGCAGTTCGACTTCCGCCGCCGCGTGCAGCCGATCTTCCAGAACCCGTACGGCTCGCTGGACCCCTCCTTCAGCATCTACCGCACGGTCGAGGAGCCGCTGCGCGTGCACGGCATCGGCGACGCCGCCTCGCGCGAGGCGCGCGTGCGCGACCTGCTCGACAAGGTGGCGCTGCCGGCGGCGACGATCCGGCGCTACCCCAACGAGCTGTCCGGCGGGCAGCGCCAGCGCGTGGCCATCGCCCGCGCGCTGGCCCTGCAGCCGGAGGTCGTCGTCTGCGACGAGGCCGTCAGCGCCCTGGACGTCCTCGTGCAGGGGCAGATCCTCACCCTGCTCAACGACCTGCAGGCCGAGCTGGGGCTGACGTACCTGTTCATCACCCACGACCTGGCCGTCGTCCGGCAGATCGCCGACGACGTCGTCGTCATGGAGAAGGGGCGCCTGGTGGAGGCGGCCAGCACCGAGCGGGTGTTCGCCGCCCCCGAGCAGGCGTACACGCGGGCGCTGCTGGACGCCATCCCCGGCGGGAGGATCGAGCTGGGCCGCTGAGGTCGCGGGCCGCCGGGGCGCTGCGCCGGGCGGGGCGCGCACCCCGCCCGGCGAGACCGCGCGGGGCCCGAGCGCCTATGGTGTCGGGATGCTCGTGGTCCTCGGCACCGTCGCCGCCGCGGTCGTGGTCGGCATCGTCGTCGTGGCGTGGCGCACCAGCCCCCGCCACCGGGTGGACGCGGCGCTCGCGCACCCGCGCCCGGCCCAGCGGGAGTGGGCGCGCCGCGAGGAGCAGCTGCGCCGCCGCCGCCCCTGACGGGCGCACCCGCTCCCGGCCCGCCGGGGGTGGCCCTCGCCACACCGCGCCGGTGAACGCCGCGGCCGCTCCCGTCGTTGCAGACTGGGGAGCCGCCACCTCCGGCGGCCGTGCGAGAGGGAGACGATGGCCGACAGGCAGGACGAGCGCACCGGGCGGACCGCGGGGACCGGGTCGGCGGGCACCGGGGGCGGCCGCGAGGCGCGCGCGGCGCGCGTGGCGGCCATGCAGCGCGAGGAGCGCGCGCGAGCGCGCCGGCGCACCCTGCTCGTCGTGGCCGTGCCCACCGTGCTGGTCCTCGGGATCGCGGCCGCGGTCACCGCGGTGATCGTGCGCCAGCCGGACCCGCCGTCCCTGGAGGCGGTGAGCACGTTCACCTACAGCAACGCCGAGCAGCACACCGAGGAGCCGCAGGACTACGCCGAGAGCCCGCCGGTCGGCGGGCCGCACCACCCCGTCTGGCAGAACTGCGGCGTGTACGAGGAGCCGGTGCCGGACGAGCACGCGGTGCACAGCCTGGAGCACGGCGCCGTGTGGATCACCTACCGCCCGGACCTGCCCGCCGAGCAGGTCGAGCAGCTGCGCGAGGCCGTCTCCGGCCGCCCGTACACGCTGCTCTCGCCGCGCGAGGACCTGCCCTCGCCGGTCGTGCTGTCGGCCTGGAACAACCAGCTGACGCTGGACAGCGCGGACGATCCGCGCCTCAACGCCTTCCTGGCCCGCTTCGTGCAGGGCGCGCAGACCCCCGAGCCGGGCGCGCTGTGCACCAACGGCGTGGGTACCCCGGCGGCCTGACGCACCCCTCGTGAATGCCCGCACCGTCCTCGTGGCCGTCGTCGGCCTGCTGACCGCGCTGCTCGCCGGCGTCCTGCTGGGGCGGGCGCTGCCCACCGCGCCCGGCGGGCAGTCGGTCGACGTCGGCTTCGCCCACGACATGTCCACCCACCACCAGCAGGCCGTGGGCATGGCGCTCGACGCGGTGCAGCGCGCGCCGAGCGCGGAGGTGCGCCAGCTCGCGGTCGACATCGCCTCGACCCAGACCAACCAGGTGGGGCGGATGCAGCAGCTGCTGTTGGTGTGGGACCAGCCGCTGACCTCCGGCGCGCCCGTCATGGCGTGGATGGCGGGCACCGACACCCACGCCCGCCACCTGGAGCAGCTGGAGGAGGGCCGCACCATGCCGGGCATGGCCACGGCGGCCGAGCTGGCGCAGCTGGGGGAGCTGGAGGGCGCGGAGTACGAGGTGCGGTTCCTGCAGCTGGTGCTGCGCCACCACCGGGGAGGGCTGGAGATGGCGCAGGTGGGCGCCGAGCGCGCGACGACGGAGCAGGTGCGCCGCCTGGCCGGTGCCATCGCCACCAGCCAGGCCGGGGAGTCGCAGCTGCTGGAGCGCTACCTGGCCGAGCGCGGCGCGCAGCCGCTGCCCGACCCCGTGGCCGACCCCGCCGTGGGGGCTGCCGGGTGACGCGCCTGGTGGTGGGGGCGGCGCTCGTGGACGACCTGGAGCGCCCGCGCGTCCTGCTCGCGGCCCGCCGCAGCGCACCGCCGGCCCTCGCCGGGCGCTGGGAGCTGCCCGGCGGGAAGGTCGAGCCGGGGGAGGAGCCGCGCGCGGCCCTGCACCGCGAGCTGCGCGAGGAGCTGGGGGTCGCGGTGCGGCTGGGGGAGGAGGTCCTCGCGCCGCAGCCGGGCGGCTGGCCGCTGGGCGGGGACCTGGTGATGCGCGTGTGGTGGGCGCTCGTCACCGAGGGGGAGCCGGCGTGCCTGGCCGACCACGACCGGCTGCTGCGCCTGGAGCTGGGCTCCTGGGGCGGGGTGGACTGGCTGCCCGGGGACGTGCCGCTCGTGGCGGCGATGCAGGAGCTGGCCGTCTCGGCCCGCTGACGCCGTGCGCAGCGACGCTGCTGCGCACGGCGGGTCGGGGACCGGTCAGTCCCGCGCCGCGGGCGTGCCGCCGTCGCGCGGGGCCGCGGCCGCGCTGGTCGCGGCGGTCGCCGCGGTGGCGCCCCCGCCCGTCGGGGTGGTGTCGCGCAGGAAGCCCGCGGGCGGCGAGGCGGGGTCGCTGCGCAGGTCCTTGGCCAGCGCCACGCACAGCGCCACCATGACCACCAGGAACGGCGCCGCCACGATGATCGCGATGTTCTGCAGGGCGGTGATGGACGAGTCGTCGCCCGTCGCACCGCCGACCCACAGCAGGATGGCCGCGGTCGCGCCGATCAGCAGCGCCCACACGACCGTGACGAGGCGGTTCGGCTCGTCGGCGCCCTGGGAGCTGAGCGAGCTCATGACGAGGCTGGCGGAGTCGGCGCTGGTCACGAAGTAGATGACGATCATGGCCATGACGAGCAGCGAGCTGACCGACGACAGCGGCAGCGAGTCCAGCAGGGCGAAGAACTGGCTCTCCTGGGCGGTGATCCCCGCCAGGTCCAGTCCGTCGACCATCTGCGCGTGCAGGGCCGTGCCGCCGAGCACGGAGAACCACAGGACCGCGATGACGCTGGGGGCCGCGACGACGCCCAGGACGAACTGGCGGATGGTGCGGCCGCGGGAGATGCGCGCCAGGAAGGTGCCGACGAAGGGCGCCCACGACATCCACCACGCCCAGTAGAAGATCGTCCAGCCGGTCAGCCACTCGGTGCCGCCGTAGGCGCCGGTGCGGAAGGAGATCCGCGGCAGCTGCGTGAGGTAGTTGCCGGTGGCGGTGGGCGCGAGGTTGAGGATGAAGACCGTCGGGCCGACCACGAAAAGGAAGAACAGCAGGACGATCGACAGCACCATGTTGGTGTTGGACAGCCACTTGATGCCGCGCTGGATGCCGCTGAAGGCCGACAGCGTGAAGCAGGCGGTCAGGACGACGACGAGGAGGACCTGCGTCGTGGCGCTGATCGGGACGCCGAAGACGGCGTCCAGGCCGCCGTTGATCTGCGCCGCACCGAGCCCGAGCGAGGTGGCGGTGCCGAACAGGGTGGCGAAGATCGCCAGGACGTCGATGACCTTCGCCGGGCCCGTGCGACCGCGCAGCAGCGGCGCGAAGGGGGCGGAGAAGCCGCCCGTGCGGCCCTTGCGGTACCAGGCGTAGGCCAGCGCGAGGCCGACGACGGCGTAGATGGACCACGGGTGCAGGGCCCAGTGGAACAGGCTGTAGACCATCGAGTACCGCTCGGCCTCCTGGGTGAGCGGCTCGATGCCGGCCTCCGGCACGGTCGCCAGGTGGGAGATCGGCTCGCTGACGCCGTAGAAGAGCAGGCCGATGCCCATGCCGGCGCTGAACATCATCGCGAACCAGGAGACGGTCGAGAACTCCGGGCGCTCGTCGTCGCGGCCGAGGCGGATCTTGCCGTGGCGCGAGAGCATGAGCCAGAAGGAGAAGCCGACGAAGCCGGTGGCGCCCAGGACGAACGCCCAGCCGAAGTTGGTGGTCAGCCAGCTGAGGACGCCGCCGGTGACGTCGGCGAAGCGCTCGGTGAACAGCAGGGCGACGGCGAGGAACACGGCCACGGCGGCCGCGCTGACGCCGAAGACGACCCGGTCCAGCGGGTGGCGGGAGGGGGTCGCCGGGGTCTGCTCCGAGGGTGCGTGAGGGGTCTGGTCACGGTGCTCCGGTGGTGCTGACATGTGGTCAAGAGTGGCACGGGATCGGCGCGGCGCCTCCACGCCGACGGGCCGCCGCGCACCGCTTCGGCACCGTCCGTGCAGGTCAGGAGCCTGTGCGTGACTGAGCGGGTCGGGGCCCGCGCCGGGCGCCGCTAGACTGGGGCGTCCTCACCCCTCTGCAGCGAGCGAGAGTCCCCCCATGCCCCTGAGCACCCGCCACGACCTGCGCAACGTCGCGATCGTCGCCCACGTCGACCACGGCAAGACGACGCTCGTCGACGCGATGCTGTGGCAGTCCGGTGCCTTCCGCGTGGGCTCCGACGTCGCCGACCGGGTCATGGACTCCGGCGACCTCGAGCGCGAGAAGGGCATCACGATCCTCGCGAAGAACACCTCGGTCCGCTACGCGGGCCCCGGTGCCCCCGAGGGCGGCATGACCATCAACATCATCGACACCCCCGGCCACGCCGACTTCGGCGGCGAGGTCGAGCGCGGCCTGTCGATGGTCGACGGCGTCGTCCTGCTCGTGGACGCTTCCGAGGGCCCCCTGCCGCAGACGCGCTTCGTGCTGCGCAAGGCGCTGGCGGCCGGCATGCCCGTCGTCATCGTCGTCAACAAGGTCGACCGCCCCGACGCGCGCATCGCCGCCGTCGTGGAGGAGAGCTACGACCTGCTGCTGGACCTCGCCGCCGACGCCGAGGGCGTCGACGCCGACAAGCTGCTCGAGGTCCCCGTCGTCTACGCCTCGGCGAAGAACGGGCGCGCCTCGCTGAACCAGCCGGCCGACGGCGGGCTGCCGGACTCCGAGGACCTCGTCCCGCTGTTCCAGACCATCCTCGAGACGGTCCCGGCGCCGACCTACGACCCCGAGACGCCGCTGCAGGCGCACGTCACCAACCTCGACGCCTCCCCGTTCCTGGGCCGCCTGGCGCTGCTGCGCGTGCACTCCGGCGAGCTCGTCAAGGGTCAGCAGGTCGCCTGGTGCAAGCACGACGGCACCATCGAGCGGGTCAAGGTCACCGAGCTGCTGGTCACCGAGGCCGTCACCCGCGTGCCCGGGGAGAAGGCCGGCCCGGGCGACATCGTGGCCGTCGCCGGCATCGAGGGCATCACCATCGGCGAGACCCTCGCCGACGCCGACGACCCGCGCCCGCTGCCGCTCATCACGGTCGACGAGCCCGCCATCTCGATGGTCATCGGCATCAACACCTCGCCCATGGCCGGGCGCGTCAAGGGCGCCAAGGTCACCGCGCGCCTGGTCAAGGACCGCCTGGAGAAGGAGCTCGTCGGCAACGTCTCCATCCGCGTCCTGCCGACCGAGCGCCCCGACGCGTGGGAGGTGCAGGGCCGCGGCGAGCTGGCGCTGGCGATCCTCGTGGAGCAGATGCGCCGCGAGGGCTACGAGCTGACCGTGGGCAAGCCGCAGGTCGTCCTGCGCCGGGACGAGGACGGCAAGGTCCTCGAGCCGTTCGAGAACCTGACGATCGACTGCCCCGAGGAGTACCTCGGCCCGATCACCCAGCTGCTCGCCGCCCGCAAGGGCCGCATGGAGACGATGACCAACCACGGCACCGGCTGGGTGCGCATGGAGTTCTACGTCCCCTCCCGCGGCCTCATCGGCTTCCGCACCGAGTTCCTCACCGACACCCGCGGCACCGGCATCGCGCACGCGCTGTTCGCCAAGTACGACCACTGGGCCGGTGACATCCGCACCCGCCAGTCGGGTTCGCTGGTCGCCGACCGCGCCGGCGCGGCCACCGCCTTCGCGATGACCAACCTGCAGGAGCGCGGGCAGCTGTTCGTCGAGCCCACCGCCGAGGTGTACGAGGGCATGATCGTCGGGGAGAACTCCCGCGCCGACGACATGGACGTCAACATCACCAAGGAGAAGAAGCTCACCAACATGCGCTCGTCCACCTCGGACGAGTTCGAGCGCCTGGTGCCGCCGCGCCACCTGTCGCTGGAGCAGTGCCTGGAGTTCTGCCGCGAGGACGAGTGCGTCGAGGTCACCCCGGAGGCCGTGCGCATCCGCAAGGTGGAGCTCGACGCCTCCCAGCGCGCCAAGTCCGCCTCCCGCGCCCGCCGCGCCTGAGCCGGGTCGCCGCGGCCCGGGCTCCCGGGCTGCGGTGATCGGCGTCCGCGGGAGGATGGGGGCATGACGACGACGCCTCAGCCGCCGCAGCCGCCCGGGGAGCCGGACCGCACGCCCGAGGGCGCGGCGGGAGCCGGGACCCTCGGGCGCGACCCGCTGGAGGTCGCCGCCGACGCGGTCGACGACGCCGCCGGCGCGCTGCAGCCGGAGGAGCTGGCCGCCATGGAGCGCCTCGACCAGCCGCGGCGCGTGCTGTTCGTGCACGCCCACCCCGACGACGAGAGCATCGGCAACGGCCTGACGATCGCCCGCTACGCCGCCGCCGGCGCCGGGGTGACCCTGCTGACCGCCACGCGCGGCGAGCGCGGGGAGATCATCCCCGCGGAGCTGGCCGGGCTGGGCCCCGACGAGCTGGCCGAGCACCGCACGCACGAGCTGGCCGCCGCCGCCGAGGCCCTCGGCGTGGACGACCACCGCTTCCTCACCCGCCCCGACGGCTCCGGCTACCGCGACTCCGGGATGGTCTGGCTGGCCCCGGGCGTCGCGGGCGCCGCCGAGGACGCCGACCCGCGCGCCCTGGCCGTCGCCGACCTGGAGGAGGTCGCCGAGCGCGTCGCCGAGGTGGTGCGCGAGGTGCGCCCGCAGGTCGTCGTCACGTACGAGCCGGGCGGCGGGTACGGCCACCCCGACCACGTGCGCGTGGCCGAGGCGGTCCGCCGGGCCCTCGTCCTGGCCGCCGGCGACCGCCACGACGGGTCCGTGCCCTGGCAGGTGGCCAAGGTGTACGAGACGGTCCAGCCGGAGTCGCTGACCCGCGCGGCCCTGCGCGCCCTGGCCGCGGCCGGGCTGGCCGACGTGCCCGACCCGGACGGCCCGCTGCCGTCGGTGGTCGTGCCCGACGAGGAGGTGACCACGGCCGTGGAGGGCGCCGAGCACGTGGCCGCCAAGCTGGCTGCGCTGCGCGCGCACGCCTCGCAGGTGACGGTCGAGCTGGAGGGCCGCGAGCCGGTGATGCGCCTGTCCAACCGGGTGCCGCAGCCGGTCCTGCCCGTGGAGCACTTCCGGCTCGTGCACGGCGTGGCGGGCGGCCCGTTCGACGACGCCGGCCGCGAGACCGACCTGTTCGCGGGTGTCGCCGTCTGAGCCGCTGACCCGGTGCGTGCGGTGCCCGCCCCGTGCCCGCCGCTGCCCGCCCGGTGCCCGCCCGGTGGCGCGGACGGGCCCGACTGCTCCGGACGGGTGAACCCGGTCCTCCGAACCGGTCACGGACGGTGGCCGACCCGCAGCGCGGCGGGTTGGCTGGCTGCGCGGCCCGGTGCTCCGACCGGGCGGAGGAGAGGAGCAGCCGGTGGCGCCGAAGACCGGACCCGCACGCGGTGGACCGCCCGGACCGGGGGGACGGGACGGGGGTGCGCGGCGCGGGCGCGACGCCGGCGACGTCGGGCGGGTGCGCGAGGCCCACCGCCGCCGCCGCACCACGCTGGCGCTGCTGGGCGTCCTCGCGCTCGTCCTCGTCGTCGACGTGCGCCTGGCGCTGGGCCTGCCGCTCGTCCCGGCGCTGCCGGCCGTGGACCCGCTCTACGTCATGGCGGGGCTCTTCTTCGCCCTGCTCATCGTGCTGCTGCTGGGACAGACGCTCGTCGCCGGGCGCTCCCCGCACGTGCTGTACCGGCCCGAGCAGATCGACGTGACCCTGGACGACGTCAAGGGCCTGGGCCCGGTCAAGGAGGACGTCGAGCGCAGCCTCGACCTGTTCCTCGGCGCGCGCAGCTTCCGCCGCGACATGGGCGGCCGCCCCCGCCGCGGCCTGCTGTTCGAGGGCCCGCCCGGCACCGGCAAGACGCACATGGCCAAGGCGATGGCCCGCGAGGCGGGCGTGCCGTTCCTCTTCGTCTCCGCGACCAGCTTCCAGTCCATGTGGTACGGCGCGACGGCCCGCAAGGTCCGCTCCTACTTCAAGGCCGTGCGCCGCGCGGCCCGCGCCGAGGGCGCCGCCGTCGCCTTCATCGAGGAGATCGACGCCATCGCCGGCGCGCGCGGCGGCATGTCGTCCGCGACCCCCCTCCAGACCGCTCCCGCGAGCGCCGGGGTGCTCTCCTGCGGCGGCCTGAGCGGGCTGGAGCGCCTGGTGGCCGGCGCGGGGGGCGCGCCCGCGCCGGTGCGCGTGGAGCGCCTGGCCAGCAGCGAGGGCGCCAGCGGCGTCGTCAACGAGCTGCTCGTGCAGATGCAGTCCTTCGACGAGCCGACGGCCGGGGAGCGGGTGCGCGGCGCGCTGGTCGACCTGGCCAACCGCTTCCTGCCCGAGGGGCGCCGGCTGCGCCGCCCGCGCACCGAGCCCGCCGAGGTCCTCGTCGTGGCCGCGACCAACCGCGCCGACGCCCTCGACCCCGCGCTGCTGCGTCCCGGCCGCTTCGACCGCCGCCTGGTGTTCGGCCTGCCCGACAAGGCGGCCCGGCGCGAGCTGGTGGACCACTTCCTGGCCCGCAAGGCCCACGAGCCGGCCCTGGACGAGTCCGAGCGCCGCGACGCGCTGGCCGGTGTCACCTCCGGCTACAGCCCCGTGATGATCGAGAACCTGCTCGACGAGGCCCTCGTCAACGCCGTGCGCCGCGGCGGCGACGGCATGTCCTGGGCGGACCTGGAGCACGCGCGCCTGGTCACCGAGGTGGGCCTGGGCCAGCCCGTCGGGTACACCGCGCACGAGGCGCGGCTCATCGCCACCCACGAGGCCGGGCACGCCGTCGTCGCGCACCTCGTGGCCCCGCACCGGCGCCTGGACGTGCTGACGATCGTCAAGCGCGCCAGCGCCCTCGGCCTGCTCGCCCACGGCGACGTCGAGGACGTCTACACCCGCTCGCGCTCGGAGCTGGCCGGGCTGATCCGCATCGCCTTCGGCGGGCAGGTGGCCGAGGAGCTGTTCTTCGGCGACGTGTCCACCGGCCCCTCCGGCGACCTGCAGGCCGCCACGACGACGGCCGCGCAGATGGTCGGCGCCGCCGGGATGGCCGGCACGCTGGTCTCCTTCGCCGCGGTGCAGAACGGCGCCTTCGCCGACGGCAACCTCGTCTCCCGGGTCCTGGGCGACGCCGAGGGCCGGCGCCTGGTCGAGGGCCTGCTGGCCGAGCAGAAGGAGGCCGTGCGCGAGCTGCTGGGCCGCCACCGCCACCTGGTGGCCGCCCTGCGCGACGCGCTGCTGGAGCGCCACGAGCTCATCGGCCACGAGATCACCGACGTGCTGGCGGCCGCCGCGCGCGAGCACGGGGCCGGCGGGCCGGGTGAGCCCGACCGGGTCCTGGACCTGCGTGACGGGGCGGTCCTGCCCAGCGGCCCGCGCCCGCCGGCCTGACCCGCCGCCGCAGGCGCACCGGCGCTCGACAGCGCCGGTGCGCTCGTGGCACGCTCCGCGCAGGTCATGAGCGCCAGCGTCAAGCCCCGGCTCGCTGGCCGGCAACCCTCCACGTCGTGGGGTGCCCCGGGTGATGACCTGACCTGGTGCTGACGCACGGGTAAGGACGAGCGTTCGCACGTGCGCCTCCCGGGCCGACGCACCTCAGCGTCCACGACCGTGAGGAGCGACGGGTGAGCACCGCCACCGACGACCAGACCGTTGAGCGCGCGAGCGCCGGGACGAGCCCCGCGCAGCGGCTCACCGCCGTGCGGGAGCGGCTGCGGCCCCTGCTGGAGCGGATCGCCGAGGGCACCGTGCAGCGCGAGCGGGGGCACGTCCTGCCGCGCGAGCAGGTGCGCGAGCTGCTGGCGGCCGGCTTCGGCCGCCTGCGGGTGCCCGTCGAGGAGGGCGGGGAGGGCCTGGACGTGCGCGGGCTGGCCGAGGTGCTGGTCGACGTGGCCGCCGCCGACCCGAACCTGCCGCAGGTCTTCCGCGGGCACCTGGCTTGGGTCGAGCACCTGCTGTCCCTGCCGGCGGGGGAGTACCGCACCCGCTGGATCGGGCGCGTCGTGGCCGGCGAGCTGGTCGGCAACGCCTGGAGCGAGACGGGCGACGCCACGACCGGGAAGCAGCAGACGGTGGTGACCCGGCGCGAGGGGCGCTGGGTCGTCGACGGCCGCAAGTACTACACGACCGGCACGATCTTCGCCGACTGGACGGACGCGACCGCGCGACGCGTCGACGCGGACGGGAGCGAGGAGGTCGTCACCGTCCTCGTGCGCACCGACCAGCCGGGCGTGCGGGTCAGCGACGACTGGGACGGCTTCGGCCAGCAGCTGACCGGCACCGGCACCCTCGTGCTGACCGGCGCGGTCGTCGAGGACGAGGACGTCGCCCCCTTCACCGACCGCTTCCGCTACCAGACGGCGCTGTACCAGCTGGTGCTGCTCGCCGTCCTGGCCGGCGTCGCCGAGGCCGTCGAGCGCGACACCGGCGCGCAGGTGCGCTCGCGCACCCGCAGCTACACGCACGGCCTGGCGCCGCTGGTGCGCCACGACGCGCAGGTCCTCGCCGTCGCCGGGGAGGTCTCGGCCACGGCCTTCACCGCGCGCGCCCTCGTGCGCTCGGCCGCCGAGGCCGTGCAGGCGGCCGCCGACACCGCCCACGAGCGCGGCTCGGCCGCCGACCGCGCCGCCAACGTGGAGGCCGAGGTGCGCACGGCGCAGGCGCAGGTCGTCCTGTCCGAGAGCGTGCCGCGCGCCGCGACCCTGCTGTTCAACACGCTGGGCGCCTCCGCGACCAGCCGGGCGCGGGCCCTGGACCGGCACTGGCGCAACGCCCGCACCGTCGCCTCGCACAACCCGGTCATCTACAAGCAGCGCATCGTGGGCGACTGGTCGGTCAACGGCACCGAGCCGCCGTTCGTCTGGGACGTCGGCACGCACGCCTCCGTGGACGCGGCGGCCGTGCGGGCCGCCGGGGGCGCCTCCCGCGGCTGAGGCCGGGCCGCGACGAGCGGCGCCCCCACCGCGGGAGCGGCGGGGGCGCTGCTCGTCGTGCGGGTGACCGGGGTCAGCGCACCGAGCGGTCGGCGCGCTCCAGCAGCGCCAGCAGGTCCTCGCCGGTGGTGCGGCGCGGCCGCTCGGGGTCGCCGTCCTCCGTGTACGCGCCGGCGTAGGCGGGCTGGTCGCGCTGGAAGCGCCAGCTGTCGGCCAGGGAACCGGTGTCGAGCACGTCGTAGCCCAGGGAGTCCAGGAAGGCGGCGACGACCCGCTCGGCGTCCTCGTCGTCCCCGGCGGTCAGCAGCGTCGTGCGCTCCGGCGAGCCCGCCGGGCGCTGCAGGACGCCGAGGTTGGCGGCGAAGATGTTGTTGAAGGCCTTGACGACGCGGGCGCCGGGGAAGTGGCGCTGCACGAGCTCGCTGGTCGTCAGCTCGTGGCTGTCCAGCTCGGCGGTGTCGCCGTCGCGCTCCGGGTAGTAGTTGCAGGTGTCGACGACGACCTTGCCGGCCAGCAGGTCCGGCGGCAGGTCCCGCACGCGGCCCAGGGGGATGGTCAGCACCACCAGGTCGCGCGCCGCCGCGGCCTCCTCGACGGTGCCGGCGCGCGCCCGCGGGCCCAGCCGCCCGACGAGGTCCGCCAGCGACGCCGGGCCGCGCGAGTTCGCCACGACGACGTCGTGGCCGGCGTCGACCGCCAGTCGCGCGACGGTGCTGCCGATGTTGCCGCTGCCGATGATCCCGATCTCGCTCACGGCTCGTGCAAGGCGCCGCGGCGGCCCGGTGTTCCCGCGGCGCGCCGCCGCGGTCTCAGCGCTGCGGGCGCACCCGGTAGTGGTACGCGTGGTGCACCCCGAACCCGGCCCCCTCGTACAGGGCGCGGGCGCCGCCGTTCGCGGCGGCCACCTGCAGGAACGCGGAGACGGCGCCGTGGGCGCGCCCGACGCCGGCCACCTCGGCCAGCAGCCGGCGGGCCAGCCCGCGCCGCCGGTGGGACGGCGCCACCTCCACGGCCGACACGCCCAGCCAGCCCGCGCCGAGGGACCCGCGCGCCACGGCCACGACGGCGCCGTCCTCGACGACCCGCGCGAACACCTGCGCGTCGGCGGACACGAGCACCCGCAGCCCCGCCGGCGGCACCGCCGGTCCGCCGCGGTAGTGGTACCCGGCCAGCCAGGCCGCGTCCGGCTCGCCGGTGGACACGACCGCGCAGCCGGCCGGCAGCGGCACCTCGCCCGGGCCGGGCAGGTCGTCCACGGCGGCGGTCAGCACCAGCGTCGGGGTGTCCACCGCCCACCCGCGCGCGGCCAGCTCCCGCGCCACCTCCGGGGCGTCCGGCCCGTCCGGCGCCGTGCCCGCGGCGTGCGGGACGGCCACCCGGGCCGGCAGGCCGCGCCGGGCGTAGAAGTCCTCCACCGCGGCGACCGCCGCGGGCAGCGGGACGCCGGGCGAGCCGAGCGCCAGCGCCGAGTTCGCCCGCCCGGTGAAACCGCCGGCGGCCCGCAGCCGCCAGCCGCCGAGGCGCTCGACCTCGTGCGGGCGCCAGTGCGCGGCCGCCACGAGCTCCAGCTCCTCCACGCCGACGGCCGCGTGCGGCGGCCGGCGCCGGCGGGGGGCGCGCGGCGCCGGCGGCGGGGGCACGGCCTTGCCGGCCAGCAGGTCCGCGCGCCGGACGACGACCTCGCCGCGGCGGGTGCGCACCACCAGGCGCTCGGCGTCGGCGGCCAGCAGCTCGCCCAGCGCGTCGGCGGCCGAGCCGTCGCCGGTGCGGTGGCGCAGCACCACCCGCGCGCCCGGCACCAGCTCGTGCGGGCGCAGGACGTGCCGCGCCCGCAGCCCGCCGCCCGGCTCGCCGCCCGCCCCGCCGACCCCGCCGCTCACCCGTGCGACCCCCTCCACCTGCCGCCCGCGCGGCCGTCGGGGATACTAGGCGGCGGTCGTGCCCGGTCTTCAGGGCCGGAGGAGGAGGGACGCTCGTGACCTACGTCATCGCCCAGCCGTGCGTGGACGTCAAGGACAAGGCGTGCATCGAGGAGTGCCCCGTCGACTGCATCTACGAGGGCAAGCGGTCGCTGTACATCCACCCCGACGAGTGCGTGGACTGCGGGGCCTGCGAGCCCGTGTGCCCCGTCGAGGCCATCTACTACGAGGACGACGTGCCCGAGCAGTGGTCGGCGTTCACCGCCGCCAACGTCGAGTTCTTCGACGCGATCGGCTCCCCGGGCGGGGCCGCCAAGCTCGGGGAGATCGACGCCGACCACTCGCTCGTGAAGTCCTTGCCGCCGCAGGGCGGGGAGAGCTGAGCGCGCGAGCGGCGGCGCTGCCGGACTTCCCCTGGGACTCGCTGGCCGGGGCCGCCGCGCGCGCCCGCGCCCACCCGGGCGGTATCGTCGACCTGTCGGTCGGCACGCCGGTGGACGCCACGCCCGCCGTGGTCGCCGACGCGCTGCGCTCGGCGGCCGACGCCCCCGGCTACCCGCAGACGTGGGGCACGCCGGCGCTGCGGGAGACCGTCAGCGCCTGGTACGCCCGCCGGCGCGGGGTGGAGGGCGTCGACCCGGACGGGGTGCTGCCCACGGTCGGCTCCAAGGAGCTCGTCGCGTGGCTGCCGACCCTGCTGGGCCTGGGGCCCGGCGACGTCGTCGCGCACCCGCCGGTGGCCTACCCCACCTACGACGTGGGGGCCCGGCTGGCGCGCGCCCGCCCGGCCGCGGCGGGCACGGTCGCCGAGCTCGACGAGCTCGCCGCCGGCCTGACGGCCTCGGGGGAGCGGCTGGGACTGCTGTGGCTGAACTCCCCGTCCAACCCCACCGGCGCCGTGCTGGACGTGCCCGAGCTGGCCGCGCTGGTGCGCTGGGCCCGCGAGCGCGGCGTCGTCGTGGCCAGCGACGAGTGCTACGCCGAGCTGGGGTGGGACGCCGCGCACGACACGACGCGCGGCGGGCTCGTGCCCTCGGTGCTCGACCCCCGCGTCTGTGGCGGTGATCACACCGGGCTGCTGTCGGTGTACTCGACCTCGAAGCAGTCCAACCTCGCCGGCTACCGGGCGGCGTTCGTGGCCGGGGACCCGGCGCTGGTGCGCGACCTGCTGGCCGTGCGCAAGCACGCCGGGATGATCGTCCCCTGGCCGGTGCAGGTGGCGCTGGCGGCCGCGCTGGCCGACGACGCCCACGTGGAGGCCCAGCGCGAGCGCTACCGCGCCCGCCGCGACGTGCTGCTGCCCGCGTTGCGCCGCAGCGGGTTCCGCGTCGACGCCTCGGGCGCGGGGCTGTACCTGTGGAGCACCCGCGACGAGGACTGCCGCGCCACCGTCGACGCCCTGGCCGGACGCGGCGTGCTCGTGGCGCCGGGCGACTTCTACGGCCCGGCCGGCGCGCGGCACGTGCGGGTGGCCCTGACGGCCACCGACGAGCGCGTCGGGCAGGTGCCGGAGCGGCTCGCGGACCTCGCCGCCCCGTCCGCCTGAGCGCGGGCCCCGCCGCTCGCGCGGGGCCCGGCGCGAGCGGAGCGTGAGGGACCTGTGTCGCACCCGTGCCCGCCCGGCGGGTACGGTCGGCCGCATGGTGGACTCCGTGACGCTGAAGCACGCAGGTGGCGAGCTCGACCTCCCCGTGACGCCTGCGACGGAGGGCACCTCCGGCTTCGCCATCAGCTCCCTCATGAAGGAGACCGGCCTCGTCACCCTCGACGCCGGCTTCACCAACACGGCGTCCTGCACGTCCGCGATCACCTACATCGACGGCGACGCGGGGGTCCTGCGCTACCGCGGGTACCCGATCGAGCAGCTGGCCGAGCGCTCCAGCTTCCTGGAGACCTCCTACCTCCTGATCCACGGCGAGCTGCCCAGCACCGAGCAGCTGGAGGCCTTCACCGCCCGCGTCCAGCGGCACACGCTGCTGCACGAGGACCTCAAGCGCTTCTTCGACGGCTTCCCCCGCGACGCGCACCCGATGCCCGTGCTCTCCAGCGCCGTCAGCGCCCTGTCGACCTTCTACCCCAACAGCCTCGACCCGTTCGACGACGAGCAGGTGGAGCTGTCCACCGTCCGCCTGCTGGCCAAGCTGCCGACCATCGCGGCGTACGCGTTCCGCAAGAGCCAGGGCCAGCCGCTGCTGTACCCGGACAACCGGCTGGGCCTGGTCGAGAACTTCGCCCGCATGTCGTTCGGCAACCCGGCCGAGGACTACGAGCTGGACCCGGTGATGGTCAAGGCCCTCGACCAGCTGCTGGTCCTGCACGCCGACCACGAGCAGAACTGCTCCACCTCCACCGTGCGGCTGGTCGGCTCCGGGCAGGCGAACCTCTTCGCGTCCATCTCCGCGGGCATCCACGCGCTGTCCGGGCCGCTGCACGGCGGCGCGAACTCCGCCGTCCTGGACATGCTCGACCACATCCGCACCTCCGACGACGACGTCGACACGTTCATGGCGCGGGTCAAGAACAAGGAGAAGGGCGTGCGCCTGATGGGCTTCGGCCACCGGGTGTACAAGAACTACGACCCGCGCGCGGCCATCGTGAAGAAGACCGCCGACGAGGTCCTGTCGAAGCTGGGCAAGCGCGACGAGCTGCTGGACATCGCGATGCGCCTGGAGGAGATCGCCCTCAACGACGACTACTTCGTCGAGCGCAAGCTGTACCCGAACGTCGACTTCTACACCGGCATCATCTACAAGGCGATGGGCTTCCCCACGCGGATGTTCACCGTCCTGTTCGCCCTGGGCCGCCTGCCCGGCTGGATCGCCCAGTGGCGCGAGATGATCAACGACCCGGCCACGAAGATCGGCCGTCCCCGCCAGGTGTACGTGGGCGCGACCGAGCGCGAGTACGTGGACGTCGCCCAGCGCTGACCGGCGCCCCGCCCGCCCGCCGCACCGGCGGGCGGGTCCTCAGGCCGAGACGCGCACCCGCACGGTGCCCGCGGGCAGCGGCTCGACCGCGTCGGCCCAGGCGCCGCCGTCGGCGCGCACCCACGCCGAGGAGCCGACGACCACCTCGGTCACCCCGTACCCCTCGGCCGAGGCGACCGCCCAGCCGCCCAGCGCCCACGCCAGGCGCACCGCCTCCTCGCCGTCGCCCAGCGCGTACTCCAGCACCAGGCCGTTCTCGCCGGCGACCAGCTGCGGCTCCACGGCGCTGACCTGCTGCGCCACGGCCTCGCGCACGCGCTGCGCCCGCAGCGAGGGGGTCGCGTCGTCACCCAGCGCGCCCAGCGCCTCCGGTTCGCGCAGCCGGCACGTGAAGCCCGCCGGCGTCCAGCCCGTCAGCGCCGAGGCCACCAGCCGCGCCTCGGCCTCGTGGTCGCCGTACGCCTCGGGGAAGGCGCTGCGCTGCACGCGCTGGGCGGCCACGGTGACCTCCAGGTCCCGGTAGCCGTCGACCTCGACCAGCGCGTCGTAGAAGGCGTTCGTCGCGTACACCGGGTCCTGCACCTGCTCGGGCGTCCCCCAGTCCTGCGAGGGCCGCTGCTGGAACAGCCCGAGGGAGTCGCGGTCGCCGTGGTCGAGGTTGCGCAGGCCGGACTCCTGCACCACGGTCGCGATCCCGATCGTCGCCGCGCGCGCCGGCAGCCCGCGCAGCACCGAGATCCCCACGACGGTGGCGGCGTTGCCCGCCTGCTCCGGCGACATCGACGTCGACTCCCCGGCGACGGTGGCCCGGCAGCGCTCGCGCAGCACGGGCGCGTCGTCGTCGCGGGTCAGCCACACGCCCGCCGCGGCCAGCGCCACGACGGTCGCCGTCGCGGCGCCCAGGCCCACCACGAGGGGGCGCAGCCGCCGGGCGCGCCGGTTGGCCGCACCCGCGACGGGCGGGTGCGGCGGCCGCGCGCTCAGTTGGCGTGCAGCGCGGCGTTGAGCTCCACGCGCACGCCCCTGCGCGGCAGGGCCTCCACGGCGCCGCTGACGGAGTTGCGGCGGAACAGCAGCCCGTCGGAGCCGGACAGCTCCCGCGCCGCGACGGTGGCCCGCACGGCCCCCGCCTCGTCCAGGACGCCGACCTTCGTGCCCGCCGTGACGTAGGTGCCGGCCTCCACGACGCAGTCGTCGCCCAGCGAGATGCCCGTCCCGGAGTTCGCGCCCAGCAGGGTGCGCTCGCCGATGGAGACGACCTCCTTGCCGCCGCCCGAGAGCGTCCCCATGATCGACGCGCCGCCGCCCACGTCGGAGCCGTCGCCCACGACGACACCGGCCGAGATGCGACCCTCCACCATCGAGGTTCCCAGCGTCCCGGCGTTGTAGTTGACGAAGCCCTCGTGCATCACCGTGGTGCCCGGGGCCAGGTGGGCGCCCAGGCGCACGCGGTCGGCGTCGGCGATCCGCACGCCCGCCGGCGCCACGTAGTCGGTCATCCGCGGGAACTTGTCGATGCCGAACACGGTGACGGGGCCGACGTTGGCGCGCAGCGCCAGGCGGGTGCGCTCGAAGTCGGCGACGGCGCAGGGGCCGTGGTTGGTCCACACCACGTTGGCCAGCACGCCGAAGATGCCCGACACGTCCACCCCGTGCGGGCGCACCAGGCGGTGCGAGAGCAGGTGCAGGCGCAGGTAGGCGTCCGCGGCGTCGGCCGGCGGCGCGTCCAGGTCGACCTCCGTGGTGACCACGTGCTTGCGCACCCGGCGGTGGGTGTCGGTGTCCTCCAGCGCGGCCAGCTCGGCCGGGACGGAGTACGAGCCGGTGCCGGGGGAGCGCCCCAGGGCGGGGAAGGGGTACCAGACGTCCAGCACCGTGCCGTCCATCGTGGTCGTCGCCAGGCCGTGGCCCCACGCGCGCCGCTCGTCCACCCGCTGCTCTCCCGCCGCCGTGCTCACGGCGCTCACCCTACGGGGCGGGCACCCCGTCGCCCGCGGCCGTCCGGCCCTCCTGCTCGCCGCCGCTCGCCGGCCCGCCGCTCTCGTTACTGTGCTGGGCGTGAGCCCCGTCGCGACCTCCCCGACCCCGCCGCGCGCCCCGGCCGACCTCACCGCGGGCGCGCCCGACGTCGTGGAGCTGACCCGCCGCCTGTGCGACGTGCCCTCCGTCAGCGGCGACGAGCGGGCCCTCGCGGACGCCGTGGAGGCCGCGCTGCGCGCCTGGAGCGGGCCGGGCGGAGCGCTGGAGGTCGTCCGCGACGGCGACGCCGTCGTGGCCCGCACCGCGCTCGGCCGCGCCGAGCGGGTCCTGCTGGCCGGGCACCTGGACACCGTGCCGCTGACCGACCCGCCGAACCTGCCCGTGCGCCGCGAGGAGCACCCCGCCGACGGCGACGTCCTCGTCGGCCGCGGCACGTGCGACATGAAGGGCGGTGTCGCCGTGCAGCTCGCGCTGGCCCGCGAGGCCGCCGCCGCGGTCGCGGCCGACCCGGAGGCGCTGACCCGCGACCTGACGTTCGTGTTCTACGACCACGAGGAGGTCGAGGCCGACCGCAACGGCCTGGGCCGCCTGGCGCGCACCGCGCCGGACCTGCTGACCGCGGACTTCGCCGTCCTGCTGGAGCCGACCTCCGCCGCGGTGGAGGGCGGCTGCAACGGCACCCTGCGCGCGGAGGTGACGACCACCGGTGTCGCCGCGCACTCGGCCCGCTCCTGGCGGGGCGTCAACGCGATCCACGCCGCCGCCGACGTGCTGGCCCGGCTCGCGCGGTACGAGCCGCGCACCGTCGACGTCGACGGCCTGGCCTACCGCGAGGGGCTCAACGCGGTCGCCGTCACCGGCGGGATCGCCGGCAACGTCGTGCCCGACCGCTGCACCGTCACGGTCAACTACCGCTTCGCGCCCGCGTGGAGCGCCGCCGAGGCCGAGCAGCACGTGCGCGAGGTGTTCGCCGGCCACGACGTGCGCGTCACCGACGCCGCCGAGGGGGCGCGGCCCGGCCTGGACCTGCCCGCCGCCGCCGCGTTCGTCGCCCGCACGGGGCGGGACGCGCGCCCCAAGTACGGCTGGACCGACGTGGCGCGCTTCTCCGCCCTCGGCGTGCCCGCCGTCAACTTCGGCCCGGGCGACCCCTCCACCGCCCACGCCGACGACGAGCGCTGCCCCGTGGCCGACCTGCACCGCTGCCTGGCCGCCCTGCGGTCGTGGTTGCTGCCCGAGGGGGGCGCCGCGTGAGCACGATCTGCCTGTACGGCAGCGCCAGCGGCGGCATCGACCCCGCCCACGTCGAGCTCGCCGCCCGCGTGGGCCGGCTGATCGCCGAGCGCGGGCACGACCTCGTCTACGGCGGCGGCGGGACGTCCGTGATGGGCGCCGCCGAGGCCGCCGCGCGCGCCGCCGGCGCCCGCACGACCGGGGTCATCCCCAAGGCGCTCGTGGAGCTGGAGCTGCCGCCGGGCGAGCTGCACGAGCTGGTCGTCACCGGCGACATGCGCGAGCGCAAGGCCGAGATGGAGGCGCGCGCCGACGCCTTCGTGGTGCTGCCCGGCGGCCTGGGCACCCTGGAGGAGCTGTTCGAGATCTGGGTGGCGCGCACCATCGGCCTGCACACCAAGCCGCTGGCCGTCCTGGACTCCGGCGGCCACTACGCGGGGCTGCGCACGTGGCTGACCTCGCTGGTGGACCGGGGCTTCGCCCGGCCCCTCGTGCTGGACGTCGTGCACTGGACCGACGACCCCGTCGACGCGCTGGACCACCTCGAGAGCGCCTCCCGCGAGCGCGTGAGCCTGCCGTCCTCGGAGATCGTCGGCACCTTCGTCGACTTCCCCGGCGAGGAGCTGCCCGGCGGGCGGGGGGAGCCGCAGCCGTGACCGTCGTGCTGGTGGCCCTCGTCGTCGTCGTGGCCGGCCTCGTGGCTGCCGTCGCCGCCGGCCGCGTCACCGGCGGGCTGGGCCCGGTCACGTCCAGCCGCCCCCACCGGGGCCTGCCCGAGGGGCCCGTCGCGGCCGCCGACGTGGACGCCGTGCGCTTCTCCCTGGGCCTGCGCGGCTACCGCATGGACGAGGTGGACGCCGTCCTGGACCGCCTGCGCGAGGAGATCCGCGAGCGCGACGAGGAGCTGGCCGCCTGGCGCAGCGCGGACGACCTGTGAGCGGGCGACCCGCGACCGGCGAGGTGGCCCGGTGACCGTCGTCCGCTTCACCGCCACCGCCCTGTACCGGGCGCCCGCCGCGCGCGTCTTCGACGTCCTCACCGACTGGCCGCGCCAGAGCGGCTGGGTGCCCGCCACCGTCGTGCACCGGCTGCCCGGCCCGGTGGCCGCCCCCGGCGAGCGGTTCGTCGGCCGCACGGGCCTCGGGCCGCTGGCCTTCGACGACGACATGCTCGTCACCGGCCGGCGAGCGCCCGCTGCGGGGCGCGCCGGGCGCGTGGAGATCGTCAAGACGGGCCGCCTCCTGGGCGGCAGCGTCTCGATCGGGGTCCGCGACGTCGGCGACGGCTGGACGCAGGTCGACTGGACCGAGCACGTCGTGCCCCGGCCCGCGCTCCTGGCGTGGGCGGCGGCGGCCGCCGGGCCGCTCGGCGCGCTCGCCGGGCGCTGGGGCTTCGAGCTGGTCCTGCGGGCCGCGCGCGCCGACGTCGAGGACGCCGAGGACGCCGGGGACGCCGGGGACGCCGGGGACGCCGGGGACGTCGTGGGCGGCGGAGGCGGCGCGGTCCCGCCCCGCGCCTGATGACCGCCGGTCCGCCGCCCGCCGGGGGACGCCCGGCCCGCGCGGTGCCCGCGGACGGGCCCGGCGCGCCGCTCGTGCTCGGGCTGCTGCTGCGGTGGGCGCGCACGCCCGTGCTCGTGCGGGTCCTGCTCGTCTACGCCGCCGCCCGCCTGGTCTCGGCCGCCGTGCTGGCCGCCGTCGCCCGCTTCCAGGAGCCGAGCGACTGGACGCCGGAGGGCGCCGGCTACCGCGACATGCTCGGCCTGTGGGACGCCACCTGGTACCGGCGCATCGCCGAGGACGGCTACCCCGGCGCCGTCCCCCGCGACGGCGCCGGCGCCGCGCAGCAGTCCGAGCTGGCGTTCTACCCGGTCCTCCCGCTGCTCGTGCGGGCCCTCGGCGCCGCGGGCGTCCCCTTCGAGACCGCGGGCGCGGCCGTCGCCCTGCTGGCGGGCGCGGCGGCGGCCGTGGGCGCCCACCTCGTCCTGGAGCGGGCCGCCCGGGCGGCGGGCGCGGGCGCGGCCGTCGCCCGGCGGGCCGCGTGGAGCGGCGCCGTGCTGCTGTGCGTGTCCCCGCCCTCCCTCGTCTACCAGGTGCCGTACACCGAGGGCCTGGCGCTGGCGCTGCTGACGGGCTTCCTGCTGGCGCTGCTGGACGGCCGCTGGCTGACCGCCTCCGCGCTGGCGCTGCTGCTGGGGCTGACGCGGCCGGTGGCCGTCCCGCTGTCCGCGGTCGTCGTCGTGCACCTGCTGGTGCGGGTGCGCGCCGCCCGGCGCGCGGCCCCGGGAGGCGCCCCCGCGCGCCCGGCGGGCCGGGACCTGCTGCGCGCGGGGGTCCTGCTGGCCTCCTCGGCCGCCGCGGCCGGGTTGTGGCCGCTGACGGCGTGGTGGCTGACGGGCGAGCGCGACGCGTACACCGCGACGATGGGCGCCTGGCGCGCGGACGGCCGGGTGGAGTGGCTGCGGCCGTGGTGGGACGTGTCGCAGTACCTGCTGGGCGACGTCGCCGGGCCGCTGGCGCTGGTGGCGCTGGTGGCCGGGTACGCCGCGCTGCTGCTCTCGCGCCGCGCCGCGGTGCTGGGCCCGGAGCTGCGCGCGTGGTGCCTGGCCTACCCCGGCTACCTGCTGCTGGTGCTCGACCCGTTCACCAGCCTGTTCCGCTACCTCGTGCTGCTCTTCCCGCTCGGCGGCCTCGTGGCCCTGCGGCCCGGCCGCCGCGGCACCCTGTGGGCGCTGGTGGCGGCCTCGCTGGCGCTGCACGTGGTCTGGGTGGCGTGGCTGTGGCGCTTCTCCCCGCCGGCGGACTGGCCGCCGTGACACGCACCCCGGCGCGCGCCGGGACCACCCGCCCGGGTGCTCCCGGTGCGCCCCGCACCACGGCGGCCCGCCCGGTGGGGGATGATGGTCACCCACGCCGACCGCGGCACCCGGCTGCGGGTGGGCGCGCGGACGCGACGACGAGAGAGGACGCACACCGATGGCGGCCATGAAGCCGAGGACCGGGGACGGTCCGCTGGAGGTCACCAAGGAGGGGCGCGGCATCGTCCTGCGCATGCCGCTGGAAGGCGGTGGTCGTCTCGTCGTCGAGATGACGCCGGACGAGGCGAGCGCCCTCGGGGAGGCCATCACCTCGGTCGTGGGCTGAGGTCGTCGTCGCGGGGCGGACACTCCCGGGTGCCCGCCCCGCGGCGTCCCCGCCCCCGGCCCGACCGCACCCGCCGACACGCCCGCCCCGGGCAGGACAGGACGCCGCTGTGCCCGTTGAGCCCCCCGCGAAGGCCCCCGCCCCCGAGCTGCGCCCCTGGCGCGCCCCGCGCGTCCTGACCGCCGCCGGCCCGCTGGCCGCCCTGTCCGCCGACGACCTCGCCGGCTACGGCGTCCTCGCGGTGCCCGTGGCCCCGGGCGCGACTCCCGGCGACGGGGGCGCTGGCGACGCGCCGCCCGCGGTCCTGCCGCGCCCCGGAGCCGCCGACGCGGCCGTGCGCTACGACCTGGACCTGGCCGCGGAGTGCGCCGCCGAGCGCGTCAGCGGCCGCGCCGGCACGGCCGTGCGCCTGCCCGTGCGCGCCCCCGCCGGCTGGCCGCGCGCCCTGCACGTCCTCGGCGCCGGGGAGTCCACCCCGGCCGACCTGCGCCGCGCGGGCGCCGCGCTGGCCCGCGCCGCCGGCCCCCGCGAGGACGTCGTGACGACCCTGGCCGACGGCACCGGCCCGGCCGGGACGCGCGCCGTCGTCGAGGGCTTCCTGCTGGCCTCGTGGACACCGCCGGCGGCCGGTCACCGCACCCGCGGCGACGAGCCCGCCGGGGAGCCCGCCGGGGAGAGCACGGGCGGGACCACCCGCGGGGACGGCGCGCGCCGCCTGCTGCTCGTGGGCGACGTGGCCGCCGCCGACGTGGAGGCCGGGCTGGCCGCCGCCGCCGCGACCGTCCTGGCCCGCGACCTGGCCGCCACCCCCTCCAACCTCAAGGACCCCGCGTGGACGGCGCAGCGCGCCCGCGAGGTCGCCGCCGCCGGGCGGCTGCGCGTCGACGTGCGCGACGCGGCGCGGCTGGAGCGCGAGGGGTTCGGCGGGCTCGTCGCCGTCGGCGGGGCCTCCGCCTCCCCGCCGGTCCTCGTCGAGGTCACCCACGTCCCGCGCGGGCGCGGTGCCCGCAGCGCCCCGCACGTCGTCCTCGTCGGCAAGGGCATCACGTTCGACACCGGCGGGCTGTCGCTGAAGCCGCGCGAGTCGATGGTGTCGATGAAGACCGACATGAGCGGGGCCGCCGCGGTCCTGGCCGCCGTCGCCGGCGCCGCCCGCCGCGACCTGCCGGTGCGCGTGACGGGGCTGCTGCCGCTGGCCGAGAACGCCCTCGGCGCCTCCTCGTACCGCCCCGGGGACGTCGTCACCCACTACGGCGGGCGCACCACCGAGGTGGCCAACACCGACGCCGAGGGCCGCCTGGTCCTGGCCGACGCCCTCGCCTACGCCGACGCCCGGCTGGCGCCGGACCTCGTGGTGGACGTCGCGACCCTCACCGGCGCGGCCACCCAGGGCCTGGGCAAGCGGCACGGGGCCCTGTTCACCGGCGACGAGGAGCTGGCCGCCGGTCTGCTGGCCGCCGGCGAGGCCTCGGGGGAGCGGCTGTGGCGCATGCCCCTGGTGGAGGAGTACGCCGAGCTGGTGGAGTCCCACGTCGCCGACGCCCGGCAGGTCGCCGGCGTGCCCGGCGCGGGGGCGGGCGCGATCGTCGCCGCCCTGTTCCTGCGGCCCTTCGCGGGCGGGCGCCGCTGGGCGCACCTGGACATCGCCGGGCCCGCGCGCGCCGACGGGCCCGAGCACGAGGTCCCCCGCGGGGCGACCGGCTTCGGCGCGCGCCTGCTGCTGACGTGGCTGGAGCAGCTGGCGGGGCGCTGAGGGCCCGCGGCGGACCCGCGGCGGACCCGCCGGGGGCCCGCCTCAGGCTCAGGGGCGCTTGACCGCCAGCAGCAGGCCGTCGCCGCACGGCAGCAGCGCCGGCGTCCAGCGCTCGTCCTCGCGCACGGCGTCGCCCACCCCGCGCATCGCGGCCGTGGCGGCGTCGCGGGCCGCCGGGTCGGCCACCCGGCCGTTCCACAGGGCGTCGTCGACGGCGAGCAGGCCGCCGGGGCGCAGCAGCCGCAGCGCCTGCTCCAGGTAGGCGGAGTACTCGCGCTCGTCGCCGTCCAGGAGCACCAGGTCGTAGGCGGCGTCGGACAGGCGGGGGAGCACCTCCAGCGCGCGGCCGGGGATCAGCCGCGCGCGGTTGCTGCGCACGCCCTCGTCGGCCAGCGCCTCGCGGGCCGCGCGCTGGCGCTCGCCGTCGGTGTCGATGCTCGTGAGGACCCCGTCCTCGGGCATGCCGCGCAGCAGCGCCAGCGTCGAGACCCCGGCGCCGGTGCCGACCTCGACGGCCGTGCGGGCGCGCACCGCGGCGGCCAGCACCGTCAGCGCCGCCGCCACCCCGGGCGTCACCGGGTCCGCGTCGAGGTCGGCCGCGCGGGCGCGGGCGGCCTGCAGCACCTCGTCCTCGGGGACGAACTGCTCGGCGTAGGCCCAGCTGGCCGGCTGCTTGGCGGGGGTCGGCGACACGCCCGGGAGCCTAGCGCGGCGGCCCGTCCCCGCCCGGGCGGTGCGGGACGCAGCGCGACGGTCCCGCCGCGCTGCGCGACGGGCCCGCGGGCGCGGGGTCCCCCGGGTCCTCCGGTCGGGGGACCCGGGAACCGCCCTCCTCCGACCTGCGTTGGAACCCACGCCGACCACGGGCCCGTCCGGGGCCCCGCGGCTGGCTGAGCGAGGAGGAGTGGGGGAGCATGGGAGCTGCAGCGGTGCCGTGGACGGCACCGGTCCCGGCCCGTTCCAGGAGGACCAGCGTGCGTGACACCACCGGCCCGTCCGGTGACCCCGCCCCGACCCGGCCCGACGCCGCCCCCGTGACGGCGGCGCTGCCGTCGTCCGCCTGGGTGCCGCCGACGTGGGACGAGGTGGTGCGCGACCACTCCGCGCGCGTGTACCGGCTGGCCTACCGCCTCACCGGCAACCGCCACGACGCCGAGGACCTCACGCAGGAGGTCTTCGTGCGGGTCTTCCGCTCGCTGTCCAACTACCAGCCGGGCACCTTCGAGGGCTGGCTGCACCGCATCACCACGAACCTGTTCCTCGACCAGGTGCGCCGCAAGCAGCGCATCCGCTTCGACGCCCTCGCCGAGGACGCCGGGGACCGCCTGCCCAGCACCGACGTCGGCCCCGAGCGCGCCTTCGAGCACCGCAACCTCGACGACGACGTGCAGACCGCCCTGGACGCCCTGCCGCCGGACTTCCGCGCCGTGGTCGTCCTGTGCGACATCGAGGGCCTCAGCTACGAGGAGATCGCGGCCACGCTGGGGGTGAAGCTGGGCACCGTGCGCAGCCGCATCCACCGCGGTCGCGCCCAGTTGCGCGAGGCGCTGTCCCACCGCGCGCCGCGCCCGCCGGCCGCGCCGCGCGTCCCGGGCGTCCCGGGCACCGCCCCCACGACCGCCCTCGGCGGGGAGGGCGCGTGAGCGGACCGCACCTCGGCGCCCGGGTGAGCACCCTCGTCGACGGGCGGCTCGCCCCCGACGCGCACGCCCGCGCGCAGGAGCACCTGCGCGGCTGCTGCGAGTGCGCGGAGGCGGTGGACGCCGAGCGCCTCGTGCGCGACCGGCTCGCCTCCCTGCCCGCCCCGCCGCTGTCCCAGGACCTCCTGACCCGCCTGCTCGACATCGGCGGGCCGGCCGGCCCGCTGCCGCCGCGCGACGGCGCCATCGCCCAGCCGGCGCGCCCCGTCGTGGGCGTGGCGCCGCCCTCGCGCGCCGACGCCGTCCGGCCCGGCCGCGGCGCCGGGTCCTCCAGCCCCCCGGCGCGCCGGCGCGGGCTGCGCCGCCGGCCCCTGGCCGCGGCCCTGGTGGGCACGTTCTCCCTGCTCGGCGCGGGGCTCGTGGGCGCCGTCGTCCTCGGCGTGGGCGGCGACGCGCCCTCCCCGGTGGCCGAGCTGCGCACCCGCCCGTCGGTGTCCCCGCAGCCCGTGCCGCCGGCGGCCACGCCCGGGTCAACCACGGCGCCGCCCGCGGCCCCCGCCGCGCCGTGAGCGCGCCCGAGGGGCCGGACCGGGACGACCGCTGGCCCGCCGGCGACCCCTGGCGCACCGGTCCCGAGCACGGCGCCGAGCGCGGCCCGGACGCCGGGCCGGGGGGGCCCGACGGCCCGCCGCCCGCCCACGGCTCGCCCTGGTCGCAGCCCGTGCCCGCGGGCCGCGACTACTGGGAGCAGCAGTGGCAGCAGCAGCAGTGGGGCGGGCCGGACCGCCGCCGCCGCAGCCGCGGCGCCCAGCAGCTCGCCGTGGCCACCGGGGTCCTGGCCCTCGGCCTCGTCGGCGGCCTCGCCGGCGGTGCGCTGTGGGACCGCCTGGACACCGCCGCGCCCGCGGCCGTCTACCCCGCGGTCGACATCCCGCAGCCCTCCCCGGGCACCACGGAGCGTCCCGCGGGCACCACGGCGGCCATCGCGGCCGCCGCCCTGCCCAGCGTGGTGGCGCTGCAGGTGCAGACCCAGCAGGGCTCCGGCACGGGGTCCGGCTTCGTCCTGGACGCCTCCGAGGGCGACGCCGCGTTCATCCTCACCAACAACCACGTCGTGGCCGGCGCGGTGCCCGGTGGGGTGACCATCGCCTTCGAGGACGGCGTGCAGGCGCCCGGCGAGGTCGTCGGCGCCGACGCCTCCTACGACCTGGCCGTCGTCCGCGTCGAGCGCGAGGGCCTGCGGCCCCTGCCGCTGGGGGACTCCTCCGCCGTCGTCGTCGGGGACCGCGTGGTCGCCGTCGGCGCCCCGCTGGGGCTGCAGGGCACGGTGACCGAGGGCATCGTCTCGGCCCTCAACCGCCCCGTCTCGGCGGGCGACCCGACGCAGGCGCCCTCCTACATCCAGGCCATCCAGACCGACGCGGCCATCAACCCGGGCAACTCCGGCGGCCCGCTGCTCAACAGCGCGGGGGAGGTGGTCGGCGTCAACTCCGCCATCGCCGCCCTGCCGGGGCAGACCAGCGCCGGCGGCAGCATCGGCCTGGGCTTCTCCATCCCCTCCGAGCAGGCCCGGCGCACCGCCGAGCAGCTCATCCGCACCGGCCGCGCCGTGCACCCGGTCATCGGCATCAGCCTCAGCAACGCCTACGACGGCGAGGGCGTGCAGATCGCCACCGGCCCGGCGCCCGACGGCACCCCGCCCGTGACGCCGGGCGGTGCCGGCGAGCAGGCCGGCCTGCAGCCGGGCGACGTCATCCTCGCCGTCCAGGGCCGCCCCGTCACCACGCCCGAGGAGCTCATCGTCGACGTCCGCGCCCGCCAGGTCGGCGACACGGTCACCCTGACCGTGCGCCGGGGCGGGTCCACGGACGAGGTCGAGGTGACCCTGCAGGCGGACAGCTAGACTCGCGGCGTGTTCGGCATCAACGGCGGCGAGCTCGTCGTCCTGCTCGTCGTGGCGCTCCTGGTCCTGGGACCGGAGCGCCTGCCCCAGTACGCCGAGCAGCTGGCGCAGCTCGTGAAGTCCGTGCGCCGGTTCGCCAAGGGCGCGCAGGCGCAGATGCGCGAGGAGCTCGGCCCCGAGTTCGACGACATCGACTGGCAGAAGCTGGACCCGCGCCAGTACGACCCCCGCCGCATCGTGCGCGACGCGCTGGCGGACGTCTGGGAGGACGAGCCGGCGCCGAAGAAGAAGACCAACGGCGCCACGGCCGCCCGCGCGGCCAGCACCGGGACGAACGGCGCCGCGACGAACGGCGCGGCCGCGAACGGCTCCGGGCTGTCCCTGCGCAAGGAGGGCACCGGCGAGCGCGCCTCGGTCCCCTTCGACGAGGACGCCACCTGAGCCCCGCCCCCGGGCGCCGCGCCCCGGCCGGGGCGCGCGCCCTCAGGCGACGCTGACGCCCAGCCGGCGCCCGGCCAGGCCGCGCGGGCGCCGCGCCAGCGAGCGCGCCAGGTCCCGCAGCACCAGCGCCGCCGGGCTGTCCGGGTCGCGCAGCACCACCGGCAGGCCCTCGTCGCCGCCCTCGCGCAGCGCCACGTCCATCGGCACCTGCGCCAGCAGCGGCACGTCCTGGCCCAGCCGCTGCGTGAGGTTGCGGGCCACGACCTCGCCGCCGCCGGAGCCGAACACCTCCAGCCGCGAGCCGTCCGGCAGCGGCAGCCAACTCATGTTCTCCACCACGCCGGCCACCCGCTGCTCCGTCTGGACGGCCACCGCGCCGGCGCGCTCGGCCACCTCGGAGGCCGCGGCCTGCGGGGTGGTCACCACCAGCACCTCCGCGCGCGGCAGCAGCTGCCCCACGCTGATGGCGATGTCGCCCGTGCCGGGGGGCAGGTCCAGCAGCAGCACGTCCAGGTCGCCCCAGAACACCTCGCTGGCGAACTGCTGCAGCGCCCGGTGCAGCATCGGCCCGCGCCAGGCCACCGGCTGGTTGCCGGGCACGAACATGCCGATGGAGATGACCCGCACCCCGTGCGAGACGGGCGGGATCATCATGTCGTCCACGCGCGTGGGACGGCCGGTCACGCCGAGCAGCTTGGGGACCGAGAAGCCGTGCACGTCGGCGTCCAGCACCCCCACGGTCAGGCCGTCGGCGGCCATCGCCGCGGCCAGGTTGACCGTGACGCTGGACTTGCCGACCCCGCCCTTGCCGGAGGCCACCGCGTACACGCGGGTCAGGTTGCCCGGGTCGTTGAAGGGGATCGTCGGCGCGGCGCCCGTGGTGCCGCGCAGCGAGGTCGTCAGCGCCCGGCGCTGCTCGGCGTCCATCTCCCCGAACGTCAGCCGCACCCCGGCGGCCCCGGACCGGCGCACGGCGGCCGTGACGTCGGTGCTCAGGCGCTCGCGCATCGGGCACGCCGCCGTCGTCAGCAGCACGCGCACGTCCACCACGCCGTCGGCGCCGACCTCGACGCGGTCGACCATCCCCAGGTCGGTGATGGGCCGGTGCAGCTCCGGGTCCTCGACCGTCGCCAGCTGGGCGCGGACGTCGTCGGGCGTCACAGGCATGGCGCCAGCGTACGTGCCGCGCCCGGTCCCGCCCGCTGCCGGGGAGGGGCTCAGCCGGCCGTGACGCGCACGACCTCCTCGAAGGTCGTCTCGCCGCGGATCGCCTTGGCCAGCGCCGACTGCCGCAGCGTCGACATGCCGATGCGCGCGGCCTCCTCGCCCAGCGCCGACTCCGTCGGCGTGGTCATGAGGACCTTGCGCACGCTCGGCACGACGTCCAGGACCTCGTACACGGCCGTGCGGCCGCGGTAGCCGGTGCCGCCGCACTCCGGGCAGCCGGTGCCGCGCAGCGGGGTGGCGTCGAGGATGTCCTCGATGCTCAGGCCCAGCAGCGCCAGCGTGTCCTCGTCCGGGATGTAGCCGTCCGCGCACGACTCGCACGGGCGGCGGACCAGGCGCTGGGCCACCGCGGCCGTCAGGGAGCTGGCCACGAGGAACGGCGCGGCGCCCATGTCCACCAGGCGGGTCAGCGCGCCGACCGCCGAGTTGGTGTGCAGCGTCGTCAGCACCAGGTGACCCGTCATCGACGCCTTGAGCGCCAGCTCGGCGGTCTCGGCGTCGCGGACCTCGCCGATCAGGACGATGTCGGGGTCCTGGCGCAGCACCGAGCGCAGCCCCGCCGAGAACGTCATCCCGACCTTGGCGTTGACCTGCACCTGCGTGATGCCGGGCAGCTGGACCTCGACCGGGTCCTCCAGCGTGATGATGTTCTTCTCCGGCGACATCGTCGCGTGGATGGCCGCGTACAGGGTGTTCGTCTTGCCCGAGCCGGTGGGACCCGTGATGAGGACCAGGCCCTGCGGCACGCTCAGCGCCCGCGTGAAGACCTCCAGCTGGTCGGGCTCGAAGCCCAGCGACTCCAGCGCCGGCACGTCGTCGCCGCGCGTGAGCAGGCGGATGACGACCTTCTCCCCGTGCAGGGCCGGCAGCGTCGAGACGCGGCAGTCGATGGCGGCGCCGTCCACGGTGACGCGGGTGCGGCCGTCCTGAGGCACGCGCCGCTCGGAGATGTCCAGCCCGGAGATGATCTTGATGCGGCTGATGACGGACGGCGCGACCCGCTTGGGGGCGCTCATCACGTCGCGCAGCAGGCCGTCCACGCGGAAGCGCACCCGCAGGCCGTCGCGCTGGGACTCCAGGTGGATGTCCGAGCAGCGCAGCCGCACCGCGTCGGACAGGATCCGGTTGACGAGCTTGACGATGGGGGCGTCGTCGTCGACCGACCCGCTCAGCTGGGCGGCGGGCTCGTCCTCGTCGTCGTCGGTGGCGGCCTCCACCATCCGCGAGACCTGCGAGGTGTCCTCGGTCAGCGACCACGCGCGGGCCAGGTGGTCGCGGATCTGGGAGTCGGTGGCCACGACGACGTGCAGCTCGGGCGTGCGCGTGTAGAGCTTCACGTCGTCCAGCGCGAGGACGTTCGTCGGGTCCGCGGCGGCCACGAGCAGGTACTCCGGCGTCTTGTCCAGCACCAGCACTCGGCAGCGCTCGGCCACCGCCCGCGGCAGCAGGCGCACCACGTCCGGGGCCAGCACGAGGCGCGAGAGGTCCACGTGCTCGAGGTTCAGCAGCTCCGCCAGGCACTGGGCCAGCTCGCCCTCGGTGACCATGCCGAGCTCGACGAGGATCTGGCCCAGCCGCCGGCGCGGGCCGTCCACCTCGCGCTGCTGCGCCAGGGCGACGTCCAGGTCCTCCGGCAGCAGCAGGCCCTTCTCGACGAGGACGTCGCCCAGCCGCCGGCGCACCTGGGCGGGCGGGGTGCTCGGGGTCGCGGGCACGTCGTCGAGGGTGGTCACCCGCAGAGCATCGGCAGCACCGGGCGCGGGGTTGAGCCGGGCCGGCCGGGCGGGCCCCTCAGCCGCGCGGGGCGTGCACCGCGGGGACGTCGAGCGCGTCCGGCTCCGGCGCGTCGGCGGTGTCGGCGGTGTCGGTGCTGTCGGTGCTGTCGGTGCTGTCGGCGGGGACGTCCTCGGCGCGCTTGCGCTTCTTGCCGCCCTTGCGCTTGGCCGCCGGGCGCTCCTCGTCGGCGACCAGCTCCTCCAGCAGGCTGCGCAGCTCCGAGCGCACGAAGTCGCGGGTCGCCACGTCGCCCAGCGCGGTGCGCAGCGCCGCCACCTCGCGGGTCAGGTACTCGGTGTCCGCCAGCGCGCGCTCGTCGCGCGCGCGGTCCTGCTCGTTGAGGACGCGGTCGCGGTCGTCCTGGCGGTTCTGCGCCAGCAGGATCAGCGGCGCCGCGTAGGAGGCCTGCAGCGACAGGATCAGCGTCAGCAGCGTGTAGTTCAGGGCGCGCGGGTCGTACTGCAGCGACGCGGGCGCGAAGGTGTTCCACGCCAGCCACACCGTGACGAACGCCGTCATGTAGACGAGGAAGCGCCCCGTGCCCATGAACCGGGCGAAGCCCTCGGAGGCGCGGCCGAAGGCGTCCGGGTCCACGTCGGGCCGGCTCAGCAGCTGCCGGCGGTTCTCGCGCGGGACGTCCAGGCTCACCCGCTCGTGCCGCTGGCGGCGCGGCGAGCGGGCGAACGGGTTGCGGTGCCGGCGCTCAGCCACGTCCCACCCCGAAGATCTCCTCGTCCTGGTCGCGCCAGTCCTGCGGCAGCAGGTGGTCCAGGACGTCGTCGGCCGTCACCGCGCCCAGCAGGTGCCCGTCCTCGTCCACGACCGGCAGCGAGACGAGGTTGTAGGCCGCCAGCCGGCGCGTCACCGCCTGCAGCGTCTCCTCCGGCGCCAGGGCGTCCACGTCCGTGTCGACGACCTGACCCAGGGGCGTCGACGGCGGCTCGCGCAGCAGCCGCTGCAGGTGCGCGGTGCCCAGGTAGCGGCCCGTGGGCGTCTCCAGCGGCGGCCGGCACACGTACACGGCCGAGGCCAGGGGAGGGGTCAGCTCCACCCGGCGCACGTGCGCCAGCGCCTGCGCGACCGTCGCGTCGGGGGCCAGCACGACCGGGTCCGAGGTCATCAGCCCGCCCGCGGTGCGCTCGTCGTAGGCCAGCAGCCGGCGCACCGGGTCCGCCTCGTCCGGCTCCATGAGCGCCAGCAGCCGCTCCGCCTGCTCGGCGGGCAGCTCCGAGAGCAGGTCGGCCGCGTCGTCGGGCTGCATCTCCTCCAGCACGTGCGCGGCGCGGTCGCCCTCCAGGCCCGAGAGGATCTCCACCTGGTCGTCCTCGGGCAGCTCCTCCAGGACGTCGGCCAGCCGCTCGTCGTCCAGGGCCGCGGCGACCTCGTGCCGGCGCTTGGGCGTCAGCTCGTGGATGACCTCCGCCAGGTCGGTGGCCTTCAGCTCCTCGAAGGCCGCCAGCAGGTTGGTGGCGCCCTGCGCGGCGTCGGCGGTCGCCAGCCCGGCGACCGCGTCCACGTCGACGGTGAGGGTCTCCCCGCGCCGGCGCAGCCGCCCGCCCAGCCCGCGGTGGGCCTGGCCGCGGCGCAGGAACACCTTCGTCAGGTGCCAGTCGCGCGGGCGCACGGCCTCCATGCCCAGGTCCTCGACGGTGGCGGGCCCGCTGCCGTCCTTGAGGGTCACGGTGCGGTCCAGCAGCTCGCCCAGCAGCAGCGTCTCGCTGCCGCGCTGCTCGAAGCGGCGCATGTTCACCAGGCCCGTCGTGATGACCTGCCCCACGTCGATGCTGGTCACCCGGGTCATCGGCACGAACACCCGCCGCCGGCCGGGGACCTCGACCACCAGGCCGATGACCCGCACGGGCGGCTTGGCGCCCACGACGGCCACCAGGTCGCGCACCCGGCCCACCAGGTCCCCCTGCGGGTCGAACACCGAGGTGCCCGCGAGGCGGGCGGCGAAGACGCGCTGGGTGGTGCCGGTCACACGCTCCAGGCTAACGGCCGCTCGACGGGCGGGAGGGCGCCCGCCCTCCTACGGTGGCGGCCATGGCTGGAGAGAGCAACGCCCCCGCGTCCGGCACCCCGCAGTACACCGTCCCGGGCATGAGCACCGAGGACGGCGGCCGGGTCGCGACGATCCTGCAGGACCGCCTCTTCGCGCTGACGGACCTGCACCTGACCCTCAAGCACGTCCACTGGAACGTGGTGGGCCCCCACTTCATCGCCGTGCACGAGATGCTCGACCCGCAGGTCGACGCCGTGCGCGAGATGTCCGACCAGGTCGCCGAGCGCATCGCGACCCTCGGCTCCTCGCCCAGCGGCACGCCCGGCGCGCTCGTGCGCTCGCGCAGCTGGGACGACTACTCCATCGGGCGGGCCGGGGCCATCGAGCACCTCGGCGCCCTCGACCTCGTCTACACCGGCGTCATCGGCGACCACCGCCGCGCCATCGAGGAGACCGGCGACCTCGACCCGGTCACCGAGGACCTGCTCATCGGCCAGGCCGGTCAGCTGGAGCAGTACCACTGGTTCGTGCGCGCCCACCTGGAGACCGCCGGCGGCGACCTGGCCACGGCCGGCGCCTCCAGCGAGGTGCAGGCCACCGAGCAGGCGCTGCAGCGCGCCGGCGAGGGCCGCGCCTCCGCCTGAGCCTCCGCCCGAGGACCGCTCCCGCACGACCCGCCGGCCCGGTACCGCGCGCACCTGCTGAGCAGGTCCTGCGCGCGGTACCGGGCCGGGCACGTCCCGGGCCCCGGCGGCGTTGCACTGATCACGGGGCGCACGCCCCACCCCCGCGGCGCGGCCGCGGGAACGTCCCGACCGGTGAGGAAGTCGCCCATGTCCAACCTCGGACCCCTCGCGGGAACGCGCGCGGTCCCCACGCCGCCCCCGGGGGTGGCGGTCGGGCGCTATAGCAACAACTGGGTGGCGCACCGCGCCGTCGACCTCCAGTACGACCACGAATTAC
>NZ_JBEUEI010000028.1:0-53638 GCF_041020755.1 Kineococcus terrestris
GGGGGGGGGGGGGGGGGGGGGGGGGGGGGGGGGGGGGGGGGGGGGGGGGGGGGGGGGGGGGGGGGGGGGGGGGGGGGGGGGGGGGGGGGGGGGGGGGGGGGGGGGGGGGGGGGGGGGGGGGGGGGGGGCGGGGGGGGGGGGGGGGGGGGGGGGGGGGGGGGGGGGGGGGGGGGGGGGGGGGGGGGGGGGGGGGGCGCCCCGGGCGGGGGGGCCCCCCCCCGCCTCACGCGCCGCGGGTGCTCAGACGCTGACGCCGAAGTCCGTGGCGATGCCGCGCAGGCCCGAGGCGTAGCCCTGGCCGACGGCGCGGAACTTCCAGTCCGCGCCGTTGCGGTACAGCTCGCCGAAGACCATGGCGGTCTCGGTGGAGGCGTCCTCGGACAGGTCGTAGCGGGCGACCTCCGCGCCGCCGTCGGCGTTCACCACGCGGATGAAGGCGTTGCGGACCTGGCCGAAGGACTGCTTGCGGGTGTCGGCGTCGTAGATGGCGACCGTGAAGACGACCTTGTCGATCTCGGCGGGGATGCCGGACAGGTCCACGTTGATCTTCTCGTCGTCGCCGTCGCCCTCACCGGTGCGGTTGTCGCCGGTGTGCTCGACGGAGCCCTCGGGGCTCTTGAGCTGGTTGAAGAAGACGAAGTAGCCGTCGTTGGGCACCTTGCCGTCGGGGCCGACCATGATGGCCTGCGCGTCGAGGTCGAACTCGGCGCCGGTGAAGCTGTTCGCGTCCCAGCCGAGCCCGACGACGGCGCGGGTCATGCCCGGCGCCTCCTTGGTGAGGGAGACGTTGCCGCCCTTGCTGAGGCTGACGCCCATGGTGTCGCTCCGTCCTGGTGGTCGCCCACCGTCGTGTCCGTCCTGCGCCGGCCCGGGGCCGGCGTCCGTGCTGTCGAACGCGCGCCGCGGGCGGTGAGTGCCGCCCGGTGGCTGCGCGTCCCCTGGGAGGCTGCGCCCCGCGGGTCAGTCCCGCGAGCCGGAGAACAGGCCTCCCAGCGCGCCGGTGCCCTGCTGGTCGGGCTTCCGGCTGTTCTTGGCGAGCGCCTTGGCGAAGGCCTCGATGGTCACCGACTGCAGGATGACGCGCCCGTTCCCGCGCAGCGTGGCCAGGGTCAGGCCCTCGCCGCCGAAGACGGCGCTCATCACGCCCTGGCGGTTGAGCCGGCCGACGGTCTCCACGCCGTAGGTGATGCGGTCGTCCCAGGCGACGACGCAGCCGGTGTCCACGCGCAGCGTGCCGCCGTAGTCGGCGGGGTTGATGTCGATGAAGTCGCCGGCGCCGGCCAGCAGCAGGGAGCCGCGGCCGGTGAACTTCTCCAGGACGAAGCCCTCCCCGCCCATGAGGCCCTGCCCGAGCCCGCTGAAGGCGACGTCGAAGTGCACGCCCGCCTCGGCGGCGACGAAGGCGTCCTTCTCCGCGAACCACGTGGTGGCGCCGTCGAGCTCCAGGTGGCGCATCTCGCCGGGCAGCACGCCGGCCAGGCCGAGCAGACCGTCGCCGCCGGGGGTGGAGAAGTGCTGGAAGGCGAAGGACTCCCCGGCGAGCATCCGCTTGCCGGCGCCCACCGCGTCGCGCAGCAGCCCGCCCAGCCCGCCGCCGGGTCCCGCGGCGGTGCCGGCGTGCGGGTCGGCGGGCGCCGACAGCTTGGTCTCCATCCGCACGTCGCCGGAGGAGAAGAGGAACTTGCCCGCCTCGCAGTAGACGACCTGGCCGGGGCGCAGGGAGACGACGGCCATCTGGGTGGTCGTGCCGACGAGCTGGACGTCGAGGGTCACGGGGGTGTCCTCCGGGGGTGGCGCGCGCGGGCGCGGGCGGTGCGGGGCGGGCGGGGAGTGAGCTGCGCGGGCGGCTCAGAGGTCCAGGTCGCTGCGGCGGAACTTCGCCTCGAGGAAGCGGCTCTGCTGCACCTGGCGGTCCACGTCGCGGTCGTGGAGGGCGTCGCGCAGCTGCAGGGCGCCGGTGTGCAGCAGCTCCAGCTGCTTGCGCAGCTCGTCGGCCGGGGTGGTGCCGGCCGCCGTGCGGTGCTCGCGGGCGTAGTCGGCCGGCAGGACCAGGAAGTCCTCCACCGTGCGCGGCAGGTGCTCGCGGGCGATGGCCTCCAGGTCGTGGCGCACCTCGACGGGGGCCCCGCGGGTGCGCAGCGCCACCAGCAGGGGCGTCAGGACGCCCTCCACGCGGCGGAACAGGTCCAGCTCGGGCTCCTCGAACCGCTCGCGGGCGCCCTGGACCCGCTGGACGACGCGCTCCAGCGAGCGCTCGGCCTCCGACGTGACCGGCGGGGACGGGGGCGGCGGGGGCCCGGCGGCCGGCCGGGCGGGCGGCGGGGGCTGCACGCGCGGCCCGCCGGGTGGCGGGCCGGGGGGCGCGCCGCCGCCCGGGTGCGGCGGCGGTCCGGTGCGGCCCTGCGTGCGCAGCCGGTTCAGCTCCCGCTTGCGGCGCTTGCGCAGCGTGCGCGCGTGCTCGTCGAAGGAGGCCGTCGCCACGATCCACAGGATCATCAGCGGCAGGGCGGCGGCGGGGGCGCCGATCGCGAACAGGACGATCCACACGGCCAGCCAGGTGCCGCGCACGGCGCCGAGGACGGGGGCCGGCACGAAGCCGAGGCGGGGCAGGTTCACCCCGGCCGGCTTGAGGGTCCGCTCGTCCAGGACCACCCAGTCCTCGCCCCAGGAGGCCATCGGCCCGGGCCGGCGCACCTGCGGGACGGGCGGCGGGGGCGGCGGCAGCTCGAGGGCGGCGGGGTGCGGGCGGTGGGCGGGCGGGCGCTGGCCCCGCAGCACCAGGCGGGCGTTGAGCGCCTCCTGCACCTGCGCCTGCACCCGCTCCTGCAGGCTGAACGCGTCCTGCACCTGCGACTGGACCTGCGCGTGGACCTGCGAGTGGACACGGTCGTGCAGCCGGCCGCGGCGGCCGGGCAGCTCCTCCTGCAGCTGGTTGCGCAGCGGCCGGGCGACGACGTCGCCGGGGGCGACGGGGGCCGGCGGGTCCGCGGGCACGAGGGGCTCGGCGGGCGCGGCGACGGGCACGGTGACGGGCACAGCGGGCACGACGGGCGCGACGGGCACAGCGGGCGCGGCGCCCGCGACGGGCTCCCGCGGGTCCTCCCCCGCTCCCGGCTTGATGAGGTCGACGGCCACGGTGCACCCCCTCGGATCGGTGGCGGGTCTGGGCTACAGGTCGAGGTCGGAACGGCGGAACTTGGCGTCCAGGAAGCGGCCCTGCACGGCCAGCTGCTGCGCGTCGTGGTCGTAGACCGCGCTGCGCAGCTGCAGCGCCCCCTCGTGCAGCAGCCCGAGCTGGGTCAGGAGCTCCTGCGCCGGGGTCGCGCCCGTCGCGCCGCGGCGGGTGCGCGCGTAGTCGTCGGGCAGGTCCAGGTAGCGGTCGACCGCCGCGGGCAGGTACTCCCCGACGATCGTCTCCAGGTGGTGCAGCTCCTCGGCCTCCACGCCGCGCTTGGCGACGTGGGCGATGACGGGGCGCAGCACGTCCTCGATCTCGCGGACCTTGGGCACCGCCCCGTCCGGCAGGCGGCCGCCGGCGGCGTTGACGCGGCGCACCAGCGCGCGCAGCTGCTCGCCGACGACGGCGACCGGGTCGCGCGGGGCGAGCGGGGCGGCCGGCCCCGCCGGCTGCGGCGCCGCCGGCAGGACCGGCTGGTCGGTGAAGGCCGCCTTGATGCGCAACCACCGGGAGTTCGCCATGACCGAGTGCACCAGCCCCAGACCCCACAGGCCCAGCAGCCCGAGGGCGCCGAGCAGGTTCAGCAGCGTCGCGTCGGCGAGCAGGAGCGCCAGCGCCCCGCCCGCACCGGCGAAGTAGCCCGCGGAGGCGGCCACCCACTGGGGCCGCCGGGCCCGCAGGCCCATGTAGAGGAACGCCAGCCAGGGCAGCCCGACCGCCGGCAGCGCCAGCCACCACGAGTTCGCCGCGCGCCAGGTGCGGCTGCGCAGCCGCCGCGAGACGACCTCGGGCGGGGCCTGCGCCGCGCCGCGGGCGCCCCGCCGCACGGGGTGCGCGCCGGTGGGCGCGACCTCGCGCCGCTGACCGCGCAGGGCCCGGGGCGCCGGTCCCTGCGTCCGCTCGCTCACGGCCTGCTCACCGACCCCCCTCGAGGGCCGGGCCCGCCTGCTCGCCGTTGCGGGCGCGCTCCAGGTAGGAGCGGGAGCGGTGCACCTGGCCCTCGAGCGCGTCGACGGTCGTGGCCATGCTCACGACGGCCTGCTGCTTGAAGGTGTCGATGGCGTCCATCGTGGCGAACACGTTGTCGAAGGCCTTCTGCAGCGTCTCCACCGACACGGTGGCGCTGGCGGCCTGCTCGTGGATCTGCCCGGTCTGCTGCCGCAGCATCTCCGACGTCGACAGGATCATCTGGTTCGTCGTCGTGTTCAGCGCGTTGATCTGGTCCAGGACCAGCTTCTGGTTGGCCAGCGCCTGGGCGACGACCACCGCGGTGCGCAGCGCCGAGACCGTCGTCGTGCGCGCGCGGTCGACGCCCTTGATGAGCTCGATGTTGTTCTTGCGCACCAGGTCCAGCGCCAGGTACCCCTGCACGCTGACCGCCAGCTGCGTCAGCAGGTCCTGGTGGCGCTGGCGGATCGGGAACAGGGCGTCGGAGGTGAGGGCCTCCGCGGCCTGCGGGTCGCTGCCGCGCAGCTGCTCGACCTTGGCGACGGTGGCGGCGTCCAGCGACTTGGCCAGCGTGGCGTACTCGGTGAGCTTGCCCATCGTGGCCCACAGGTTCTGCTTCTCCGCCTCGATGGAGGCGTTGTCCTTGCGCAGCTCGTCCTGCCCGGAGGCCAGGGCCTTGATGATGGCGTCGAGCTGGGACTGGGCGTCGGCGTAGCGCTCGAAGTAGCGCTGGACCTTGTTGCCGAAGGGGATGACCCCCAGCAGCCGGCGCGGGCCCTTGAGGTCGGCGCGGCCGGGGTCGAGCTCGGTGACCGTGCGGCGCAGGTCCAGCAGCGTGTTGGCGACCTTGACCTGCGCGTCGGCGCCCGGGCCGGAGGCCTTCTGGCCCTTGGCGCCGGCCAGCGAGGACGCCGGGCGCTCGAGCATCCGGTTGGACACCTGCGCCGAGGCGCGCACCTCCTGCTCGCCCATCCGCACGATGTCGTCGACCTTCTTGGCGAACGCGGGCGAGCGCGGGTCCTGGGCGGCGAGGTCCTCGACGAACGCCTGCGCCTTGCGGGCCAGCTCGGTGCGCGTGGCCTCGTCCAGCGGGATCATGCTCTCGGCCTGGTCGTCGGCGACGACGGGCACGGGGGCGGGCGGCGTCAGCTGCAGGTCGGTCGCGGGCGGGGCCGCGGGAGCCGACGGCGGGCTCAGCGGCTTGCTCAGGTCCAGCGACTCCGACATGTGTCTCCCCCGGTCCTCTCGACTGCCCCGCCCGCCGCGGTGCTGCGGCGGCCGGCGCCCTGCTGCCCCGGGTCGCCCCGGGCTGCCCGGCCATCGTAGGTCGCGACCCCGTCACGGGGCCGGGCGACGGCCGGCGCCCGGTCGATCATCGCCCGGCCGGGCCCCGGCGGTCATCCACCGCACGTCGTACCCGGGCCTGCCCCGGGCGGCGGAGCGAGGACGCCCGTCGTCCGTCGAACGCGGGGGGCCGCCCCCGAGTGCCCCCCGAGCGCTCGGGGAGGGGCTGGACGGCTCCGGGCGGCTCAGCGGTCGTCCTCCTCGGCGTCCTCGCGGTCCCACGCCTCGGTGCGCGCGCGCGCCGTCTCCAGCGCCCGCGCGGCCTCCTCGCGGGTGGCGTAGGGGCCCATGAGGTGCTGCTGCTGGCTCTTGCCGCGCTCCTCCTCCACCTGGCCGGTGTCGACGTTGAAGTAGAACGGTCCCTGGCTCATGCGGGCATCCTGCGCCGCCGGGCCACCCCGCGCACGCCCCGCGCGCGCGCCGCCGGCGGGGGGCCGGGTGCGGGCGGCGACCTAGGATCCGGGCATGACCCCCGGTGCTCCCCCGGCCGCGCTCGTCCCCGGCACCGTCGGCCCCCGGCGGCCCGTGCCCGCCTCGATCCCGCGCCCGGAGTACGTGGACCGCCCCGCGCCCGCGCCGTGGACCGGGCCCGACGTCGTGGACGCCGAGGGCGTCGAGCGGATCCGGCGCAGCAGCCGGCTGGCGGCCCGCGCGCTGGCCGAGGTCGGCCGGCACGTGGCCCCGGGCGTCACGACCGACGAGCTGGACCGCGTCGGCCACGAGTTCCTCCTCGACCACGGCGCCTACCCGTCCACGCTCGGCTACCGCGGCTTCCCGAAGTCGCTGTGCACCAGCGTCAACGAGGTCGTCTGCCACGGGATCCCCGACTCCACGGTGCTGCGCGAGGGGGACGTCGTGAACGTCGACGTCACCGCCTACCTGGACGGGATGCACGGCGACACCAACGCCACGTTCTGCGTCGGGGAGGTGGACGAGGAGTCCCGCCTGCTCGTCGAGCGCACCCGCGAGGCCACCCGCCGGGGCATCGCGGCCGTCGCGCCCGGGCGCCCGCTGAACGTCGTGGGCCGCGTCATCGAGGCGTACGCCCGGCGCTTCGGCTACGGGGTGGTGCGCGACTTCACCGGCCACGGGGTCGGGCCGGCGTTCCACACGGGCCTGGTCGTCCCGCACCACGACGCCGCGCCCGAGCACGGCACGCTCATCGAGCCGGGCATGGTCTTCACCGTGGAGCCGATGCTCACCCTGGGCACGCACGAGTGGGACCTGTGGGAGGACGGCTGGACGGCCGTCACCCGGGACCGCTCGCGCACCGCGCAGTTCGAGCACACCCTCGTCGTGACGGAGACCGGCGCCGAGGTGCTGACCGTCCCCTGACGCCCGCCCGGGAGGACCCCGACCGGACCCGGAGCCGACCCCGGTCCGACCCCGGCAGCCCTGGCGGTGGACCGGCGCCGGTGGCAGCGTCGCGGCCAGCGGCGGGGACCGGCCGGGTCCCCGCCCCGCGCAGGAGGAGGTCGTCGTGGCCGCTGGAACGAGCCTGTCCCGTCCGCAGCAGGGCAAGGTGGTCGCCGGCGTGTGCGCCGGGCTGGCCCGCCGGTTCGGCTGGTCGCCGACCCTCGTGCGGGCGCTGTTCGTCGCCTCGCTGCTGCTGCCGGGCACGCAGGTGGTCGTCTACCTGGTGCTGTGGGCGATCATGCCGAAGGACCCCGGCTGAGGGGCCGGGCGCGCTCGGCAGGACGGCCGCCGCGCCCCTAGAGTCGGCGACCGTGACCCGCGACGACGCCACCCCCGCCAGCACCCCCACCGCCGACAGCGTGCTGTCGCCCGGCGCCGCCACCGGCGGCGGCTCCGCCCTCGGGGTGGACGTCGGCGGCTCGGGCATCAAGGCCGCCCCGGTGGACCTGGCGGCCGGCGCGTTCGCCGCCGAGCGGGTGCGGGTGGAGACCCCGCAGCCCTCCACCCCGGCCGCGGTCGCCGCCGTCGTGGCCGACCTGCTGGCCCGCTTCCCCGAGCACGCCGACGTCCCCGTGGGCGTCACCTTCCCGGCCGTCGTCCAGCACGGCATCACCCGCACCGCCGCCAACGTGGACCGCTCCTGGATCGGCACCGACGCCGAGACGCTGTTCTCCGAGGCCGCCGGGCGGCCGGTCGTCGTGGTCAACGACGCCGACGCGGCCGGGTACGCCGAGACGGCGTTCGGCGCGGCCAAGGGCGTGCGCGGCGTGGTCCTCGTGACGACCCTGGGCACGGGCATCGGCAGCGCGCTGGTCGTCGACGGCACGCTGGTGCCGAACACCGAGCTCGGCCACCTGGAGATCGGCGGGCACGACGCGGAGAAGAAGGCCGCCGACTCCGCCCGCGAGCGCGACGACCTGTCCTGGGCGCACTGGGCCAAGCGCCTGCAGCGCTACTACTCCCACGTGGAGGACCTGCTGTGGCCGGACCTGATCGTCGTGGGCGGCGGGGTGTCCAAGAAGCACGAGAAGTTCCTGCCGCTGCTGGACCTGCGCACCCCGATCGTGCCGGCGCAGCTGCGCAACGACGCCGGCATCATCGGCGCGGCGTGCCTGGCGGCGGCCGCCGCGCGCTCGGCGCGCTAGGTCCCGGCGCGGGTCCCCGCTGTCAGCGGGACCCGGCGCGGCGCTAGGTTCGCGGCATGACGCAGGACGCGACGACGCGCTTCGGCCTGTTCGTGCCCCAGGGCTGGCGGCACGACCTCGTGGGGCTGGACCCCGCCGACCACTGGGCGGCGATGAGCGGGCTCGCCCGCCGCGCCGACGAGGGCGGCCTGTGGGAGTCGGTCTGGGTGTACGACCACTTCCACACCGTCCCCGAGCCCACCGACCAGGCCACCCACGAGGCGTGGACCCTCATGGCCATGCTGGGCGCCGCCACCCGCCGCGTGCGGCTGGGGCAGATGTGCACGTGCATGGCCTACCGCAACCCCGCCTACCTGGCGAAGGTCGCCGCCACCATCGACGTGCTGACCGGCGGGCGCGTCGAGATGGGCATCGGGGCCGGCTGGTACGAGCACGAGTGGCGCGCCTACGGCTACGGGTTCCCCTCGGCCGGCGAGCGGCTGGCCGCCCTCGACGAGGGCGTGCAGGTCATGGCGCAGGCCTGGCGCGAGGGCGTCTCGACGTTCTCCGGCGAGCACTACCGCACCGACGGCGCGATCGTGCGGCCGCTGCCCGCGCAGGAGGGCGGCATCCCGCTGTGGATCGCCGGCGGCGGGGAGCGCAAGACCCTGCGCACGGCCGCGAAGTACGCGCAGTACACGAACTTCGACGGCACGCTGGAGGAGTTCCGGCACAAGTCGGAGGTGCTCTTCGCCCACTGCGCGGACGTCGGGCGCGACCCGGCGGAGATCGTCCGCTCGGCCAACTACAACGTGGCGGTCGGCCGGGACGAGGCGGAGGTCGCCGAGCGCGTGGCGGCCCGCCGCGCCCAGCTGGAGCCGCACGTGTCCGCCGCGGCCGTGGAGCGCGAGCTGCAGTCGCTGGCGCCGGACCTGCCGGCGGTGGGCACGCCCGAGCAGATCGTCGAGAAGCTGCGCCCCGTCGTCGAGGCCGGCATGACCTACCCGATCTTCTACTTCCCCGAGGCCGCCACCGACACCAGCGGCATCGAGCTGTTCGAGCGCGAGGTCCTGCCCGCGCTGCGCGACCTGGGCTGACGCCTCCGCGCCCCGGCCGGCCGTGAAGATCGTCGGATCTTCACGGCCGGTGGGGGTCGACGCGCACGGTGCCGCCGGGGGACGGTGGACCGGACACCGTCGTCCACCCCAGGAGCGCTGCGCCGTGCCCGCCACGCCCACCCCCGACGCCGCGGACCCCGCGGACCCCGCCGGCCCGTCCGAGCCGGAGTCCTGGTCGCTGAAGCTGGCCCTGGCGGAGGCGATCGTCCCGCTCGTGGGACGCCTGCACCGCGACCGGGGCGTCACCGCGACCGTCCACGGCCGCAGCCTCGTGGGCAAGTCCGTCGTCGGCATCGTCAAGGCCCACCGCTTCGCCCGGCGGGTCGACGACGCCGAGCTGCCGCTGGAGCGGACCCTGTCGCTGCTGCACCTGCTGTGCGGGCTGGACCTGCGCCCGGCCGTGGTGGACGTCGCCCGCCTGGGCGCCCGGGGGGCGGGGGCGACGCTGGAGGAGCGGGTGCGCGCCGACCTGGCGCCCGTGCTGGGGCTGCGCGGGCAGCGGCCGTGCGGGCAGCGCGACGTCGTCCTGTACGGCTTCGGGCGCATCGGCCGGCTGGTGGCGCGGATCCTGCTGGAGCACGGCGACCACCCGCACGGGCTGCGGCTGCGCGCGGTGGTGGTGCGCCACGGGGGCGCGGGCGACCTCGTCAAGCGCGCGAGCCTGCTGCGCCGCGACTCGGTGCACGGCAAGTTCCCCGGCACCATCACCGTCGACGAGGAGCGCGAGACCATCACCGCCAACGGGGTGGTGGTGCAGGTGCTGCGCTCGGACGACCCCGGCGCGGTCGACTACGCCGCGCACGGGATCCGCGAGGCGCTCGTGGTCGACAGCACCGGGAAGTGGCGCGACGCCGCGGGCCTGGCCCGGCACCTGCGCAGCCCGGGCGCGGGGCGGGTCCTGCTGACGGCCCCCGGGAAGGGGACGGTCAAGAACGTCGTGCACGGCCTCAACGAGGACGTCCTGGAGGACCGCGACCGGATCGCCTCGGCCGCCAGCTGCACGACCAACGCCATCAGCCCCGTGCTGAAGGTCCTCGACGACCGCTTCGGCGTGGTGCACGGCCACGTGGAGACCGTCCACAGCTTCACCAACGACCAGAACCTCATCGACAACTTCCACAGCGGCGACCGGCGCGGCCGCTCCGCCGTCCTCAACATGGTGATCACCGAGACGGGGGCAGCGCGCGCGGTGGGGAAGGCCGTGCCGCAGCTGGCGGGCAAGCTGACGGGCAACGCGATCCGCGTGCCCACGCCGGACGTGTCGCTGGCGATCCTGCACCTGCAGCTGTCGCGGGAGGTGACCGGCGAGGAGGTCAACGCCTTCCTGCGGGGGGTGTCGCTGTCCTCCCCGCTGCAGGACCAGGTCGACTACGTCGACTCCCCCGAGGTGGTCTCCTCCGACTTCGTCGGCACGCGGACCACGGGCGTGGTGGACGGCCGCGCGACGATCGCCGACGGCCGGCACCTCGTGGTCTACGTCTGGTACGACAACGAGCGCGGCTACTCCGAGCAGGTGGTGCGGGTGGCCGAGGTCATGCAGGGCGTGCGCCGGCCCGTCCTGCCGCCGCTGGCGCCGCTGGTGCTCGACGTGCGTCGGCCGGACGCCGCAGCACCGGCGGGAGCACCGGCGGGAGCACCGGCGGTGGGGGTGCCCGTGTCAGGCGGCTGAGCCGCGCGTCACCCGTTCGCCGCAACCTGTCACCGTTCCGGACCACCAGGAGTACCCGCGGTGCCACAGTGAGTGACGTCCCGACACTCCTGGAGGTCCCCCGATGCGCCGCACCCTCGCCGCCGCGCTGCTGTCCGCGCTGCCCCTCGCGGCCCTGGCCACCCCGGCGGTGCCCGCGAGCGCCGCACCGGCGGCGGGCGGGGGCCTGGTGCTGCGCAGCGCCGCGGTGACCACGACCGCACCGGCCAGCACCCGGCCGCTGGACGCGGACTGCTGGCGCGGGCGCAGCGGCGCGCTGTGCGGCTACGGCGTCGTCGACGTCGTCCTCGGCGGCTTCGGCGCCTCGGGCGGCGTGCCCGACTGCTCCCCGTGGACCGAGGGCTGCGAGGAGCCGGTCGCCTCCCTGGTCGAGGCCGCCGGTACCCGGGTCGACGTGCTCGTGCGCTGCGAGGGCTCCTGGCTGCCCCGCCTGCGCTCGGTGCCGGTGACCACGGGCCCGAGCTCGCTGGTGCGCTCGGCGGACGCGACCCCGCTGACGCGCCTGGACGCCGACAGCGCGCGCCTGCAGGTGTCCTTCCCCTTCCCCACCCCGGCCCAGCTGGGCTGCGGCGCCCGACCGGTGCACGTGCTGGCCGCCGCGGCGCGCTCGGTGACGGTCGGCTGGGACAGCGCCCGGGCCGGGGTGCCGGCCGGGACGGCGCGGGTGCCGGGCGCGCACCGCTTCGCCGTCGGCGGCTGACCCGGCTACCCTGCGGTTGCACGTTCAACAACACCCCGACGCAGGAGGCACCGTGAGCGTGAAGCTCGCCATCGTCTACTACTCCGCCACCGGCACCGTGCGGGCCATGGCCCAGCGCGCCGCCGCCGCCGGCGAGGCCGCCGGCGCCGAGGTGCGGCTGCGCCAGGTCGCGCGCCAGACCACCGAGGGTGAGCGCCAGGCCAGCGAGGCGCAGGCCGCGCACAGCGCCGAGGCCACCGAGCCCGCCGCGACCGCGGACGACGTCGTGTGGGCCGACGCGGTCCTCTTCGGCTCCCCCACCCGCTACGGCAACGTGGCCGGGCAGCTGAAGACCTTCATCGACTCCCTCGGCGCGCAGTGGGCGCAGGGCCTGCTGGCCGACAAGGTCTACGCCGGCTTCACCGCCAGCCAGACCGCGCACGGGGGCCAGGAGACGACCCTCATCGCGCTCTACAACACGATCTACCACTTCGGCGGGATCATCGTCCCGCCCGGCTACACCGACGGCCTGAAGTTCGTCGACGGCAACCCCTACGGCGTCTCGCACGTCACGGGCGCCGACAACGACCAGCCGCTGGGCGAGGCCGAGCTCGCGGCGCTGGACCACCTGGCCCAGCGCGTGGTCACCATCGCCGGGCGCCTGACCTCCTGAGCCCCGCGGCCGGGGGCGCTGCGGGAGGAACCCGGGAGGCACCCGGGGGGAACCTCGCGCGCCCCCGTGCCAGGCTCTCGCCCATGGCAGTCGTGAAGATCAACGCGATCGAGGTCCCCGAGGGCGGCGGCGCGGAGCTGGAGCGCCGCTTCGCCCACCGGATGGGGGCCGTGGAGGGCACACCGGGCTTCCTCGGCTTCGAGCTGCTGCGCCCCGTGGGCGGGGAGACGCGGTACTTCGTCTACACGCGCTGGGAGACCGAGGACGCCTTCGAGGCGTGGTCCTCCGGCGGGGCGCGCGCCGCGCACGCGGGCGAGCGGGCCCAGCCGGTGGCCACGGGCGCCAGCCTGCTGGAGTTCGAGGTCGTGCTCTCGGTCGAGCCGGCGATGGTGTTCCAGGGCCCCGACGAGACGTGAGTCCCCGCCCGTGAGTGCCCGCCCGTGAGGCGTCGCGCCGCCCGCGCTCAGCGCGGGCGGCGCACCCGCACCGGCCCCCTCGCCGTGGAGGGGTCCACGACCCGCCCGTCCTGCACCAGCTGCGCCCGGCCGGCCGCGACGAGGCGCCGGGCCGCGGCCCGCGCCGGTTCCAGCAGCGGGCGCCACTCCTGGCCCCCCACGGCCCGCGCGACCTCCTCGGGCGTGACGCCGTCCCGGCCGCCCGCGTCGAGGGCCTCGTCCAGGGCGCGGTCCAGCGCGGCGTCCTCGCGGGCGCCGGCCCCCCGGGCGCGGCGCCGGCAGGCGTCGGAGCAGTAGCGCACCGCCTCCCAGTCGCGCTCCCACTTCTTGCGCCAGGTGATGGTGCGCCCGCAGACCGCGCAGTCCTTGGCGGGCGGGTGGGCGGAGGAGCGCGAGGACGAGCGGGCGGGCGCGTCGGCGGAGCGGCGGGGCACCGCACGAGCGTGCCCCCTCGCGCCGGGCGGCGCGAGGGGGCACGGGCGGTGCGGGTGGTGTCAGCGGGCGGCGGTGCCCTCGACGTAGTCGGAGTCGTCCGACTTCACCCACGCCATGAGCTTGCGCAGCTCGCGGCCGGTCTTCTCGATGGGGTGCTGCTCGCCCTGCTCGCGCAGGCGCTTGAACTCCGGGGCGCCCGCGTCCTGGTCCTCGATGAAGCGGCGCGCGAAGGTGCCGTCCTGGATGTCCTTCAGGACGTCCTGCATGCGCGCCTTGACGGAGGCGTCGATGACGCGCGGGCCGGAGACGTAGTCGCCGTACTCGGCGGTGTCGGAGATCGACCAGCGCTGCTTGGCGATGCCGCCCTCGTACATGAGGTCGACGATGAGCTTGAGCTCGTGCAGGCACTCGAAGTAGGCGACCTCCGGCTGGTAGCCGGCCTCGGTGAGGACCTCGAACCCGGTCTGCACCAGGGCCGACGCGCCGCCGCACAGGACGGCCTGCTCGCCGAACAGGTCGGTCTCGGTCTCCTCGGTGAAGGTCGTCTTGATGCCGCCGGCGCGCAGGCCGCCGATGGCCTTGGCGTAGGCCAGGGCCAGGTCCCACGCACCGCCGGTGGCGTCCTGCTCGACGGCCACGATGACGGGCACGCCGCGGCCGTCGACGTACTCGCGGCGCACGAGGTGGCCCGGGCCCTTGGGGGCGACCATGACGACGTCGACGTCGGCCGGGGGCTTGATGTAGCCGAACCGGATGTTGAAGCCGTGGCTGAAGAACAGCGCCTTGCCGGCGGTCAGGTTCGGCTCGATCGCCTCGGCGTACAGGCCGCGCTGCAGGTGGTCCGGCACCAAGACCATGATCACGTCGGCGGCCTTCGCGGCCTCGGCCGGGGTGAGGACCGCCAGGCCCTGCTCCTCGGCCTTGGCGCGGCTCTTGGAGCCCTCCTTCAGGCCCACGACGACGTCGACACCGGAGTCGCGCAGCGACAGCGCGTGCGCGTGGCCCTGGCTGCCGAAGCCCAGGACCGCCACCTTCCTCCCGGTGATCTTCGACAGGTCGGCGTCGTCGTCGTAGAACATCTCGGCCACGTCAGGCTCTCCTCGGTTCGTCTTTCGGGGGGTCGGGGGGTGGGTCAGGCCGAGCGCAGCGCGCGGTCGGAGATCGCCCGCCCGCCGCGCGCCAGCGCGACGGACCCGGACTGGACGAGCTCGCGGACCCCGAACGGCTCCAGCACGCGCAGCAGCGCGGCCAGCTTGTCGGGGCTGCCGGTGGCCTCCACGGTGACCGCGTCCGGGGCCACGTCGACGACGTGGGCGCGGAACAGCTGCACGGTGCTGAGGACCTCGCCGCGCACGGTGGCGTCGGCGCGGACCTTGACCAGCAGCAGCTCGCGCTGCACCGACGCGTCGTCCTCCAGCTCGACGATCTTCAGCACGTTGACGAGCTTGTTCAGCTGCTTGGTCACCTGCTCCAGCGGCTGCTTCTCGACGTCGACGACGATCGTCATGCGCGAGATCTCGCTGCGCTCGGTCGGCCCGACCGTCAGGGAGTGGATGTTGAAGTTCCGGCGCGCGAACAGCGACGTCACGCGGGTCAGGACGCCGGGGCGGTTCTCCACCAGGACGGACAGGGTGTGCCGGCTCATCAGGAGACCACCTTCTCCGGGCCGGAGGCCGTGTCGGCCCCCTCCTCCCGGTCCCACCGCGGCGAGACGCCGCGGGCGTACTGGATGGCGTCGTTGCTGACGCCGGCCTCGACCATCGGCCAGACCATCGCGTCGCGGTGGACGCGGAAGTCGACGACGACGGGCACGTCGTTGATCGCCATGGCCTTCTCGATGGTGGCGTCCACGTCCTCGGGGCGCTCGCAGCGCAGCCCCACGCAGCCGTAGGCCTCGGCGAGCTTGACGAAGTCCGGCACCGGCGCGGAGTGCGCGCCGTGGTGGGCGCCGGAGTTCAGGTCGGTGTTGGAGTAGCGCTCGGAGTAGAAGAGCGTCTGCCACTGCCGGACCATGCCGAGGCTGGAGTTGTTGATGATGGCGACCTTCACGGGGATCCCGTTGAGGGTGCAGGTCGCGAGCTCCTGGTTGGTCATCTGGAAGCAGCCGTCGCCGTCGATGGCCCACACGACCGCCTCGGGGCGGCCGACCTTGGCGCCCATGGCGGCGGGCACGGCGTAGCCCATCGTGCCCAGGCCGCCGGAGTTCAGCCAGGTGCGCGGGTGCTCGTAGCGGACGAACTGGGCCGACCACATCTGGTGCTGCCCGACACCGGCCACGTACAGCGCCTCGGGGCCGGCGATGGCGCCGATCCGGGAGATGACGTGCTGCGGGGCCAGCGTGCCGTCCTCGCTGTCGGTGTACCCGAGCGGGTACTCGCGCCGCCAGCTCTCGGTCAGCTCCTGCCAGGGGGTGATGTCGGTGCGCCCGTTGGCCTCGAACTCGGCGCGCAGGGCGGCGGTCAGCTCGGCGACGACCAGCTTGCCGTCGCCCACGATCGGGACGTCCACGGCGCGGTTCTTGCCGATCTCGGCCGGGTCGATGTCGGCGTGGATCACCTTGGCGTGCGGGGCGAAGGTGGACAGCTGCCCCGTGACGCGGTCGTCGAAGCGGGCGCCGAGGGCGATGAGCAGGTCGGCCTTCTGCAGCGCCGTCACCGCGGCCACCGTCCCGTGCATGCCGGGCATGCCGAGGTTGGTGGGGTGCGAGTCGGGCAGGACGCCGCGCGCCATGAGGGTGGTGGTGCCGGGGATGCCGGTGAGGTCGGCCAGCGCGGTCATCTCCGCGGCGGCGTCCGCCTTGACCAGGCCGCCGCCGATGTAGAAGACCGGGCGGTGGGCCGCGGCGATCATCCGCGCGGCCTCCTTGACCTGCTTGCCGTGCGGGCGGGTCACCGGCCGGTAGCCGGGCAGGTCGACCTCGGTCGGCCACTCGAAGGAGGTCACCGACTGCTGCACCGACTTCGGGACGTCCACGAGGACGGGGCCGGGGCGGCCGGTGGAGGCCAGGTGGAAGGCCTCCTTGACCACGCGGGGGATGTCGGCGGGGTCGGTGACCAGGTAGCTGTGCTTGGTGATCGGCAGGGTGATGCCGGTGATGTCGGCTTCCTGGAAGGCGTCCGTGCCGATGGCGGCGGTGCCGACCTGGCCGGTGATGGCCACGACGGGCACGGAGTCCATGTGCGCGTCGGCCAGCGGTGTGACGAGGTTCGTCGCGCCCGGGCCGGAGGTCGCCATGCAGACGCCGACCTTGCCGGTGGCCACGGCGTAGCCCTCGGCGGCGTGCCCGGCGCCCTGCTCGTGGCGCACGAGGACGTGGCGCACGTGCGGGGAGTCCATCAGCGGGTCGTAGGTGGGCAGGATGGTGCCCCCGGGGATCCCGAAGACGACCTCCACGCCCACGGCCTCGAGCGAGCGCACGAGGCTCTGGGCTCCCGTCAGCGACGCGACGGGCAGCGTCGGGTCGAGCGGCAGCGCGGTGTCGGTGGTGCTGACCGGCGTGACGTCCGGCATGGTCCGTTCCTCCTCGGGCGGTTCGTGCTTCGTCGACCTGCGGGGGCCCGTGCGGACCCCGGCGTCCGGTCGTCCCTGCGCCGGACGCGAAAAGACCCCTCCGCCCGCAGGCATGACGAGGGGTCGCGCGCTCGGCCGGGCTGTCAGCCGGCGCGCTGTCCGATGGCTACGAGGAACCGCATGGACCGACCGTAGACCCCCGCCCGCCCGGCTGTCAGCCGGGCGGGCGTCGCGTCCCACATCGTGAGACGCGCGTCTCACCCCGTCAGACGGGCACCGCGCTCAGACGCACACCGCGCCCACCGAGGCGGACTGGACCTGCTTGGCGTACTTGGCCAGGACGCCGCGCGTGTACACCGGCGGCAGCGGCGCCCAGCCCTCGCGGCGGGCGGCCAGCTCCTCCTCGTCCACGAGGACCTCCAGCGTCTTGCCGGCCACGTCCAGGCGGATGCGGTCGCCGTCGCGCACGAAGGCGATGGGGCCGCCGTCGACGGCCTCGGGCGCCACGTGCCCCACGCACAGGCCCGTGGTGCCGCCCGAGAAGCGGCCGTCGGTCATCAGCAGCACGTCCTTGCCCAGCCCCGCGCCCTTGATGGCGCCGGTGATGGCGAGCATCTCGCGCATGCCCGGGCCGCCCTTGGGGCCCTCGTAGCGGATGACCACCACGTCGCCGGCGCCGATGGTGCCGTCCTCCAGCGCGTCCAGCGCGGCGCGCTCGCGCTCGAACACGCGCGCGGTGCCCTCGAAGACGTCGGTGTCGAAGCCGGCGCTCTTGACGACCGCACCGCCCGGGGCGAGGTTGCCGCGCAGGACCGTGATGCCGCCCGTGGCGTGGATCGGGTCGTCCAGCGCGCGCAGCACGACGCCGTCGACGTCCGGCGGGGCGATCTCGGCGAGGTTCTCGGCCAGCGTCCGCCCGGTCACGGTCAGGCAGTCCCCGTGCAGCAGCCCGGCGTCCAGCAGCGCGCGCATGACGACGGGGATGCCGCCGATGCGGTCCACGTCGACCATGACGTGGCGGCCGAAGGGCTTGAGGTCGCCCAGGTGCGGCACGCGGCTGGCGACCCGGTCGAAGTCGTCCAGCGTCAGCTCGACCTCGGCCTCGTAGGCGATGGCCAGCAGGTGCAGCACGGCGTTGGTGGAGCCGCCGAGGGCCATGACGACGGCGATGGCGTTCTCGAACGCCTCCTTGGTGAGGATCTGCCGGGCCGTGATGCCCTTGGCCAGCAGGTTCACGACCGCCTCGCCGGAGCGGCGGGCGAAGCCGTCGCGGCGGCGGTCGGTGGCCGGCGGCGCGGCGCTGCCGGGCAGCGACATGCCCAGCGCCTCGGCGGCCGCGGCCATCGTGTTGGCGGTGTACATGCCGCCGCAGGCGCCCTCGCCCGGGCAGATCGCGCGCTCGATGACGTCGACGTCCTCGCGGCTCATCAGCCCGCGCGCGCAGGCGCCGACGGCCTCGAAGGCGTCGATGAGGGTGACCTCGCGCTCGCTGCCGTCGGACAGCTTGGCGCGCCCGGGCAGGATCGTGCCGGCGTAGAGGAAGACGCTGGCCAGGTCCAGGCGGGCGGCGGCCATGAGCATGCCCGGCAGCGACTTGTCGCAGCCGGCCAGCAGGACCGAGCCGTCCAGGCGCTCGGCGCTCATCACGGTCTCGACCGAGTCGGCGATGACCTCGCGGCTGACGAGGGAGAAGTGCATGCCCTCGTGGCCCATGGAGATGCCGTCGGAGACGGAGATCGTGCCGAACTCCAGCGGGAAGCCGTGGGCGGCGTGGACGCCGTCCTTGACGGCCTTCGCGAGCCGGTCCAGGGGCAGGTTGCAGGGGGTGATCTCGTTCCAGCTGGAGGCGACGCCGATCTGCGGCTTGGCGAAGTCCTCGTCGCCCATGCCGACGGCGCGCAGCATGCCGCGCGAGGCCGTGGCCTCCAGGCCGTCGGTGACCTGCCGGCTGCGCGGCTTGATGTCCACCCCGGGAGCGGCGACCGGGTGCTGGGCGTGCTGGGCGGAGGGGGTGTCGAGGCTCACGCCGGTCGAGTGTAGGCGGCGGTTCCGACGCTTCCCCGCCCCCACGAGGCCCCCCGCGCCGCCGGGCCGCCCGCCCTTGTGCCGGCGGGTGCGCGGTCCCTACGCTCACCGGTGGCCGTGAACGTTCACGGCCGTCACCCGCCACAGGAGTCGCCGTGTCCCCCGCCCCGTCGTCCGCCCCGGTCCACCCCGGCGACGCCGCCGCCCCGCCCGCCCTGCGCTGGGCCGTCCTCGGCCCCGGCGCCATCGCGCGCCGCTTCGCCTCCCAGCTGCCGGCCAGCCGCAGCGGGCGCCTCGTCGCGGTCGGCAGCTCCGACCCGGCCCGCGCCCGCGCCTTCGCCGAGGAGTTCGGCGGCGGGGGCTCGCAGGTGCGCGCGGGCAGCTACGAGGAGGTCCTGGCCGACCCGGGCGTGGACGCGGTCTACGTCGCCACCGTGCACACCGCGCACGCGCGCCTGGCGGTCGCGGCCGCGCGCGCCGGCAAGCACCTGCTCGTGGAGAAGCCGCTGACGCCCAACCACGGCAGCGCGATGGCCGTCGTCGACGCCGCCCGCCGCGCCGGCGTCGCGCTCGTCGAGGCGTACATGTACCGCTTCCACGAGCAGACCCGCACCGTCCTGGACCTGGTGCGCTCGGGCGCGCTGGGCGAGCTGCTGCACGTGGACGCCAGCTTCTCCTTCGACACCGGCGGGCGCGAGGGCCGCCTGTTCGACGTCGACGTGGCCGGCGGCGGGATCCTCGACGTCGGCGGCTACCCCGTCACGTACGCGTGCGCGCTCGCCGGCGCCGAGCCCACCGGGCTGCGCGCGGTGGGCACCCTCGGGCCGACGGGCGTCGACGAGTTCGCCGCCGCCCGCCTGGAGTTCCCGGGCGGGCTCACCGCGACGGTGCGCACCGGCGTGCGGCTGGCCGACCCGGAGTCCGTGGTGGTCACCGGCGCCCGCGGCGTGCTGACGGTCAGCGACCCGTGGACGTTCCGAGGCGGCGGCCGCGTGGAGCTGCGGGTGGCCGGCGAGGAACCCCGCACCTGGGAGTTCCCGGGCGACGACCCCGCCGCCCGCCCCTACGCCCGCGAGGCCGACGCCCTGGCCCGCGCCGCCGCCGGTGAGCGGGTCGAGTTCACGCCCGAGGACTCCCTGGCCACCGCGCGCGTCCTGGACCGCTGGCGCGCCGCCGTGGGCCTGCGCTACCCGTTCGAGCGCGACGACGCGCCGATCCCCACGGTCTCCGGCCTGCCGCTGGTGGCGGACCGCTCCGCGATGCGGTACGGCGAGGTCGCGGGTGTCGCGAAGCCGTTGTCGCGCCTGGTGATGGGCGTGGACAACCAGCCGGACCTGGCGCACGCCTCGGCGCTGTTCGACGCGTTCTTCGAGGCCGGCGGGAACACCTTCGACACGTCGTGGTGGTACGGGCGCGGCTGGTACGAGAAGCTGTTCGGGCAGTGGATGGCCAACCGCGGCGTGCGCGACGAGGTGGTCGCGGTGCTCAAGGGGGCCCACACGCCCGAGTGCACGCCGGAGGGGATGACCCGGCAGCTGCTGGAGTCGCTGGAGAACCAGCAGCACGACCGGGCCGACGTCTACATGCTGCACCGCGACAACCCGGACGTCCCGGTGGGTGAGTTCGTCGACGCCCTGGACGAGCACGCCGAGGCCGGGCGGATCGGCGTGTTCGGGGGGTCCAACTGGAGCCCGGCGCGCGTGGACGAGGCCAACGCGTGGGCCGCCGCGCACGGCAAGCGGGGTTTCACCGTGCTGAGCAACCACTTCGGCCTCGCCGAGGCGCTCGACGTGCCGTGGGCCGGCTGCGAGCACGTCACCGACGAGGCGTCCAAGCGGTGGCTGACCGAGCGGCAGATCCCGCTGCTGCCGTGGTCCTCGCAGGCGCGGGGGTTCTTCGCGCGCGCCGACGAGGACGACCGCTCCGACGCGGAACTGGTGCGCTGCTACTACAGCGGCGCCAACTTCGAGCGCAAGCGGCGCGCGGAGCAGCTGGGCCGCGAGCTGGGCGTGCCGGCGACGGCCGTGGCGCTGGCGTTCGTCCTGCACCAGCCGTTCCCCACGTTCCCCCTGGTCGGCCCGCGCAGCGTCACCGAGCTGCGCTGGTCGCTGTCGGCGCTGGAGGTCGAGCTGACCGCTGAGCAGGTCGCGTGGCTGGACCTGCGGGACTGACCGTGCCCGGTCGGCTCCCGGGGTCCGCGGCGGCGCGCGCGGTGACGATCCACGACGTCGCGCGCGCCGCCGGGGTCAGCCGGCAGACGGTCACCCGCGCGGTGAACCGGATGCCGGGCATCAGCGAGAGCACGCGGGAGCGGGTGCTGGAGCAGGCGCGGCGGCTGGGGTACCGGCCCTCGCGCTACGGGCGGGACCTGGTGCGCCGCTCCAGCCGCACGCTGGGGCTGCTGGTGGGCGACCTGGCCAACCCGTACTACCCGGAGCTGGCCTCGGCGGTGCTCAAGCGGGCCGCGCGGGCCGGCTGGCACGTCGTCCTCGCCGAGCACGGCGGCGGCCCGCCGGGGGCGCTGGAGGCGTTCGCCGCGCGGGTGGACGCGGCGATCGCCTTCACCGGCTCCTCGTTCCCCGAGGACGTCACCGGTGCCGCGCCGCTGCCGCTGGTGGAGATCGACCCGCAGGAGGTGCGCGGCGGGCGCGGGCGGGTGGAGCTGGACATGCGCGCGGCGGTCGCCGACGCCGTGGAGCACCTGCTGGAGCGCGGGACGGACCGCCCGGTCCTGCTGGACCTGGGGCAGTCCCCCAGCCGGCGCGGGCGCCTGTTCCTGGACGCCTTCGCCGCGCGCGGCGTCCCGCTGGCGCGCGAGCGCGTGGCGGCCGCGGACCTCGCCGGCGGCGAGGAGGGCTGCCGGGCGGCGCTGGAGCGCCGGCAGCGCCCGGACGCCGTCGTGGCCTTCAACGACGTGACGGCGCTGGGGGCGCTGCGCGCGCTGCGGCGGGCCGGCGCCGACGTCCCCGGCGAGGTGCGGGTCGTGGGGGTGGACGGGCTGGGGATCGGCGCCTACGTCGCCCCGCGCCTGACGACGCTCGCGCTGGACGTGGACGCGGCGGCCCGCGAGGCCCTGGACCTCGTCCTGGCGCTGCACGCGTCCCCGCCGGAGCCGGGGGCGCCGGCGGAGCTGCGCCGCACCGTCGCGCACCGGCTGGTGGTGGGCGAGTCGACGTGATCGGCGGGTGACCCGCTGGTGACCGGCGCGATGCTCACGGACAGTGGCATCTAGCAACTCGACGTAGTCTCTAGGCGTGGTCGACCGCCGCGCGGAGCACCAGACGCTCCTCGACATGACGACGCTGTCCCTGCGCCACGGCCGGGACCTGCGCGCGCTCCTGCACGCCGCCACCGTGGCGGCCACGGAGCTGACCGGCGCCGACTTCGGCGCGTTCTTCTACCACGACCGCGACGACCGCGGGGAGCGGCTCGACCTGTTCACGCTGGCCGGCGCGGACCCCGCGCAGTTCCCCACGGCCGAGCCCGTGCGCCACACCCCGCTGTTCGCCCCCACCTTCACGGGCGCCGACCCCGTGCGGGTGGACGACGTCACCGCCGACCCGCGCTTCGGGCACGGCTCCACCGGCGGGCTGCCCCCGCACCACCTCGGTGTGCGCAGCTACCTGGCCGTCCCCGTCACCTCCTCCGGCGGGCGCGTCATCGGCGCGCTGCTGTTCGGGCACCGCGAGCCGGGCCGCTTCGACGCCGACGCCGAGGCGGCGGCCGTCACGGCGGCGCGCGGGGCCGGCATCGCGGTGGACGGCGCGCTGCTGCTGGGCGAGCAGCAGCACGCCCGGCGCCTGGCCGAGGACCGCGAGGCCGCCGCCGCGGCCGCCGCCCGCCGCACGGCCCTGCTGCAGTCGATCACCGCGCTCCTGTCGCGCAGCGCGACCACCTCCGACATCGGCGCGCGCGTGCCCCGCGCCGTCGCCGAGGCCGCCGGGTGCGCCTGGGCGGCGCTGCACCTGCTCGACGCCGGCCGCGGCCTGCTGCTGGCGCGCACGCACCCCCCGGCCCGCGGGCGGGGCGAGGCGGCCGTGCCGCTGGACGCCCCGTCGGCCGCGGCCCGGGCCGTCGCCGGGGCCGCGCCCGTCGTCGCCGGGCCCGACCCGGAGCACGGGTCCGCCGGGGCGCTCGCCGTCCCGCTGGTGGACCGGGGCGGGCGGGTCCTGGGCGCGCTGGAGGTCGGCTGGGACGAGGCGTCCGGCGCGAGCGGGCCCGACCCCGGCGGCGAGGACGTCGAGCTGTTCCGCAGCGTCGCCGCCCAGGTGGCGCTGGCGCTGGAGCGGGCGCAGCTGCTGGACGCCGAGCGCGCGGCGCGCGAGAACCTGGCCCGCTCGGTGGACGCCCTCACCGAGCTGGCGCGGGCCCTGCAGCGCGGGCTGCTGCCCCAGCGGCTGCCCGTGCTGGAGCGCGTCGACGTCGCCGTGCGCTACCAGCCGGCCGTCGTGGGCGCCGAGGTGGGCGGCGACTGGTACGACGCCGTCGCCCTGGACGGGGACGCCGTCTTCGTCATCGGCGACGTGCAGGGGCACAGCACGACGGCCGCCGGCCTCATGGGGCAGCTGCGCACGGCGGTGCGCGCGTACGTGTCCGAGGGCCACGGGCCCGCGGCGGCCCTGGAGCGCACCAACCGGCTGCTGCTGGAGCAGGCCGACGAGCTGTTCGCCACCTGCTGCCTGGCGCGGCTGGACCTGGAGGCGGGCACGCTGACGGTGGCCTCCGCCGGGCACCCCGTACCGCTGGTGGCCGACGAGGACGGGCTGCGCGAGGCCGCGGTCGACCCCGGCCCGCCGCTGGGCGTGGACCCGGAGGCCACCTACGCCACCGCCGTGCACCGGCTGCGCGGGCGCAGCACGGTGGTCCTCTACACCGACGGCGTGGTCGAGTCGCGCGCCGACCAGCTCGGCGCCGGGGTGGACGCCCTGCGCGCCAGCCTGGCCGGTGCCGCCGCGGAGGGGTCCGAGGCGCTCGCCGACAAGATCATGGCGGGGATCCCGCACCGCCTGGACGACGACGCGGCGATGCTCGTGCTGGAGTACCGCGGCGCCACCGCGGACGTGCAGGAGGCCTCGCTGCCGCTGCCGGCGGACGTGCGGGCCGTGGCGCAGGCGCGGGCGTTCCTGCGCACCGCGCTGAGCGCGTGGGACGTGGGCCACGTCCTGGACGAGGCGGAGCTGGTCCTCAGCGAGGTGGTGACCAACGCCTTGGTGCACACCGAGGGCGAGGCCGTGGTCGGCCTGCGCCTGGACCGCGACGCGGGCCGGCTGACGCTGTCGGTGCGCGACCGCTCCACCCGCCACCCGCGCGAGCGGCACGCCGACGAGGACGCCCTGGGCGGGCGGGGGCTGGGCATCGTCGAGGCCGTGGCCGACGCGTGGGGCGTCAGCGCCGAGGGCGACGGCAAGACCGTGTGGGCCGAGCTGGCGGCGGCGCCGCGGCCCTGAGCGGCCGAGCGCCCGTCCCGCGCGCGGGCGCTGTGGCAGTGTGACGGCGGCGGCTGCAGCAGGGCGGCCCGCGGGTGAGGGGTGGTCGGCGTGGCGAGCGACGTGGCGGACGGCACGGGCGCGGCGGACGGCGCGGCGGACGGCGCGGTGCGCGGTGCGGCGGACGGCGCGGGCGGGCTCCTGCGCTGGGTGCCGCGGGCGGCCCGGGCGCTGCTGGCCGAGGAGGGCGTGCAGCCGACCCTGGAGCGCGCCGTGCAGCTGGTCGTCGAGCACGTGCCCGCCGCCGCGGGGGTCAGCGTGACCCTGCACGACCGCCGCGGGCGCACCCGCACGCCCGTCAGCACCGCTCCCTGGGTCGAGCGGGCCGACGCCCTGCAGTACGAGACCGGGCAGGGCCCGTGCCTGCGCGCGCTGCGCGAGCGCGAGGTCGTCCACGTGCCCGACCTGGCGAGGGACCCCGAGCACCCCGACTGGGCCGCCAGGGTCGTCGCCGCCACGCCCGCGCGCAGCGCCCTGGCCTTCCAGCTGTTCACCGACGACGACCAGCTGGGCGCCCTCAACCTGTACGCCACGAGCACCGGCGCCTTCGGCACCGGGGACGTGCACCGCGCCCACGTCCTGGCCGCGCAGGTGGCGGTCGCGCTGTCCTCGGCGCAGCGCGAGGAGCAGCTGCGCGAGGGCATGGGCACGCGCACCGTCATCGGGCAGGCCCAGGGCATCCTCATGGAGCGCTACGGCCTCGACGGGCAGCAGGCCTTCCGGCTGCTGTCGCGGGTGTCGCAGGACACGAACACGCGGCTGCACGACGTGGCCCGCGAGCTCGTCAGCACCGGCCGGACGCCCGGCGCGCAGGACGGGACGGAGCTCCGCCGGGAGCGCTGAGCCCCCACCACGGGCCTCACGCGCGGCGCGGGGGCCTGTGAGACGGACGGGACACCGCCGACACGGACGGGACACCGCGGTGAAACAGCGGTGCGCTGCACTGGCGGCGTGAGCGCAGCGGGACCGGTGTCAGCGGCGGCCGAGCCGGCGGGCCGGACGGCGCTGCCCGTGCTGGGCCGCCCCGGCACCGCGGTGCGCTCGTCGTGCTCGTACTGCGGGGTCGGCTGCGGGGTGGTGCTCGACGTCGACGTCGACCCCGCCACGGGGCGCCGGCGCGTCGCGAGGGTCTCGGGCGACCGGGAGCACCCCGCCAACGCCGGCCGGCTGTGCACCAAGGGCGCCACGCAGGCGGACGTGATGCGCGCCGGCGGGCGCCTGGAGCGCGCGCACCTGCGCGAGCGGCGCGGTGGCCCGGCGGTCCCCGTGGCCCTCGACGAGGCCGTGCAGCGCGTCGCGGACGGGCTGCGGGCCGTCGTGGACGAGCACGGCCCGGACGCCGTCGCCGTGTACCTGTCGGGACAGATGTCGCTGGAGGCGCAGTACCTGGCGACGAAGCTGGCCAAGGGGTTCCTGCGGACCCGGTGGCTGGAGTCGAACTCGCGGCTGTGCATGGCCAGCGCGGGCACGGGCTACAAGCAGTCGCTGGGCGCGGACGGCCCGCCCGGTTCCTACGACGACTTCGACCACGCCGACACGTTCCTGGTGACCGGCGCCAACATGGCCGACTGCCACCCCGTCCTGTTCCTGCGGATGGTGGACCGCGTCCGGGCCGGCGCGAGGCTGGTCGTCGTCGACCCCCGCCGCACCGCGACCGCCGACGCCGCCGACCTGTTCCTGCAGGTGCGCCCGGGCACCGACCTGGCGCTGCTCAACGGCCTGCTGCACCTGCTCGTCGAGGCCGGGCACGTGGACCGGGAGTTCGTCGAGCGCTGGACCGACGGCTGGGACGCCGTCGAGGAGCTGGTCGCCGAGTACCCGCCCGACGTCGTCAGCGCGATCACCGGCGTGGCGCAGGAGGACCTGCGCACCGCCGCCCGCTGGATCGGGGAGTCCGGGAACTGGATGTCGTGCTGGACGATGGGGCTGAACCAGAGCACTCACGGCACGTGGAGCACCAACGCCCTGTGCAACCTGCACCTGGCCACGGGGGCGATCGGCCGCCGCGGCAGCGGGCCGTTCTCGCTGACGGGGCAGCCGAACGCCATGGGCGGGCGCGAGATGGGCTACATGGGCCCCGGCCTGCCCGGGCAGCGCTCCGTCCTCGACGACGCCGACCGCGCCTTCGTCGAGGAGGTGTGGGGCCTGGCACCGGGGACCCTGCGCACCGAGGTGTCCACCGGCACCGTCGACGTGTTCCGGCGGATGGCGGACGGCGAGGTCAAGGCCTGCTGGATCGTCTGCACGAACCCGGTCGCCTCGGTCCCCAACCGGCGCACCGTGCTGGAGGGACTGGCCGCGGCCGAGCTGGTCGTGTGCCAGGACGCCTTCGCGGCCACCGAGACCACCGCGCACGCCGACGTCCTGCTGCCCGCGGCGCTGTGGGCGGAGTCCACCTACGTCACCGTGAACTCCGAGCGCACGCTGACGCTGCTGCCGCAGGCCGCCGACCCGCCCGGGGACGCGCTGCCGGACTGGCTGCTCGTCGCCCGCGTCGCCGCCGCCCTCGGCTACGGGGACGCGTTCGACTACGCCAGCTCCGAGGAGGTGTTCGACGAGCTCCGCCGGTTCGCGAACCCGCGCACCGGCTACGACCTGCGCGGGATCACCTACGAGATGCTGCGCGAGGGTCCGGTGCAGTGGCCGTGCCCGCCGGGCGCCGGGCGGCGCAACCCGGTGCGCTACCGCGAGGGCGAGGAGTTCCGCTTCGCCACGGCGAACGGACGGGCGCAGTTCCTGCCCCGCCCCCACGCCGAGCCCGCCGAGCTGCCCGACGACGAGCACCCCTTCGTCCTGAGCACCGGCCGCGTGCAGCACCAGTGGCACACGATGACCAAGACGGGCAAGGTCGCCAAGCTGTCCAAGCTGGCGCCGGGGCCGTTCCTGGAGCTGCACCCGGACGACGCGCGGGACCTCGGCGCGGCCCCGGGCGACCTCGTGGAGGTCGTGTCCCGGCGCGGGCGCGCCGTGCTGCCGGCCCGTCCCAGCGACCGCGTGCGGCCCGGCTGCTGCTTCGCGCCGTTCCACTGGAACGACACGGCCGGCGAGGACCTCGCCGTCAACGCCGTGACCTCCGACGCGGTCGACCCGCTGTCGCTGCAGCCGGAGTTCAAGGTGAGCGCCGTGCGGCTGACCCGGGTGGGACCGGCGCCGCAGGCGCCCTCGCTCCCCGCCCCGCGGCGGGCGGCGCCCGAGGACCCGGCCGGTGCCGGCGAGCCGGCGCTGGACGAGGTGCAGCGCGCCTACCTGGGCGGCGTGCTCGCCGGCCGCCGCCGCGAGGGCGTCACGGGCGTGCCGGTGCTCCCGGCGTCCGCGCCGTTCGGGGGCACCGCGCGCGCGTGGGTCGACGGGCTGCTGGCGGGCCTGTTCTCCCGCGCGGACGAGACCGCGGCGCGGACGGGCGCCGCGTCCCGGCGGCGGGTCAGCGTGCTGTGGGCCTCGCAGACCGGCACCGCGCAGGAGCGCGCGGAGGCCGTCGCCGGGGCGCTGCGCGCCCGCGACGACCTGGACGTCGACCTGCGCGCCATGGACGAGGTGGAGCCGGCCGAGCTCGGCGGGACCGGCACCGTCCTGCTGGTCACCAGCACCTTCGGCGACGGCGGCGCCCCCGACAACGGCGAGGCGCTGTGGAGCGCGCTCGCCGCGCCCGACGCCCCCCGCCTGGAGGGCACCCGGTACGCCGTCCTGGCCCTGGGCGACTCCAGCTACAGCGCGTTCTGCGGCCACGGCCGCCGCCTGGATGCCCGGCTGGCCGAGCTGGGCGCCGCGCGCCTGGCCGAGCGCGCCGACTGCGAACCGGGCGAGGACGGCCCGGCCGACGCGTGGCTGCGCGCGGTGCTGGACGGGCTGACGGACGACGCCGCCGACGCCGCCGCGGAGCCCGCCGCCGCGCGCACCGCGCCGCGGCTGCCCGCCCAGCGCCCCGGCGACGGGACGGGCGGCGGAACCGGCGGCGGGACGGGCGGCGCGGCCCGCGGGACGCGCGCCGCACCCGTCGCCGTCCCGCTCGTCCTCGACGAGCTGCTCAGCGGGCCCGGTTCCACCAAGGAGGTGCACCGCTTCGCCTTCGAGCTGCCGGCCGACGTGACGTACCGCGCGGGAGACTCCCTCGGCGTGCACCCGCGCAACGGCGACGAGGACGTCGCCGAGTTCCTCGAGGCCGCCGGCCTCGACCCCGCGCGACCCGTGCTGCTGGAGCGCGCCGGGGAGACGACCTGGTACGAGGCCGCCGCGGCGCACCTGGACCTGCGCCGCGCCGGCGAGGGCCTGCGGCGGCTGCTGGACGTCGCGGGCGCTCAGGACCGGACCCGCCCGGGCCCCGTGGTCGCCGAGGTGCTGCGCGAGGGGCGCGCCCGGCAGCGGGGTCTGGACCCGCACGCCCTGCTGGGCGCGCTGGCGCGGCTGCAGCCGCGGCAGTACTCCATCTCCTCCTCCCCCGCCGCCGACCCGCGCCGCGTCGAGCTGACCGTCGGCGTCACCCGGTGGGAGCGCGGCGGGCGCCGCACGGGCGGGGTGTGCTCGACGTTCCTGGCCGACCGCTGCTCGGGGCCGGACGCCCCGGACGTGCGGGTGTTCGTGCAGCGCGCGGACCACTTCCGCCTGCCCGAGGACCCCGCCGCGCCCGTCGTCATGATCGGCCCCGGCACGGGCGTCGCACCGTTCCGCGCCTTCCTGCACGAGCGCCGCGCGCTCGCCCACCCCGGCCGCAACTGGCTGTTCTTCGGCGACCGCCGCTCGGCCACCGACTTCCTCTACCGCGAGGAGCTGGAGGGGCTGCGCGAGGACGGCGTCCTGACCCGCCTGTCCCTGGCGTTCTCCCGCGACGGCGAGGACAAGACGTACGTGCAGGACCGCCTGCGCCAGCACGGGGAGCAGGTGTGGCGCTGGGTCGAGGACGGCGCCCACCTGTACGTGTGCGGGGACGCGCGCCGGATGGCGGCCGACGTGGACGCCGCGCTGCGCGAGGTGGCCGTGCGCCACGGCGGGCTGGACGAGCAGGAGGCCGCGGACCTGCTCAAGCGGCTCGCCGCCGCCGGCCGCTACGCGCGCGACGTCTACTGACCCGCCCCACCGGCCCGCGGCCCTCACACCGGGCCGGCGCGGGCGAGAGGACACCGTGCCACCGGCGAAACACGAGAGGGCACGGGCGGTAACACGGCGCACCTAGCGTCGGACCGCCAGCCCGCCCCACCAGCCCGCCCCACCGCCCGCCCCGGACCGACCGAGGGAGTCAGCCGCGATGGCCGTCACCGAGGAGCGCGACGCGCTCGGCACGATCACCAACCCGCGCCCCGGGCGCTGGGTCGACCACCACGACCCCGAGGACCGCGCCCAGTGGGAGTCCACCGGGCGCCCCGCGGCCCGCCGCAACCTGTGGCTGTCGATCTTCGCCGAGTTCCTCGGCTTCTCCGTCTGGCAGCTGTGGACCATCGTCACCCCCCGCCTGAACGACGCCGGCTTCAGCCTGACGACGAACCAGGTGTTCTGGCTGATCGCCGTCCCGAACCTCGTCGGGGCGACGCTGCGCTTCCCCTACACCTTCGCGGTCCCCCGCTTCGGCGGGCGCAACTGGACGATCGTCTCGGCGCTGCTGCTGATCGTCCCCTGCGTCGGCCTGGCCGTGGTCGTGCAGAACCCGCAGACGCCGTTCTGGGTGATGGTGCTCGTCGCCGCCACCGCCGGCTTCGGCGGCGGCAACTTCGCCAGCAGCATGGCCAACATCTCCTTCTTCTACCCCGAGCGGGAGAAGGGCGCCGCGCTGGGCCTGAACGCCGCGGGCGGCAACCTCGGCGTGGCCGTCGTGCAGCTGGTCGTGCCGGTCGTCGTCGTCATCGGCGGCGGGCTCGCCCTGGACCGCGCCGGGCTGATGATCCTCCCGCTGGCCGTCCTGGCCGCGGTCCTGGCGTGGCGGTTCATGGACAACCTGTCCACCGCGAGGTCGGACTTCGGCGGGTACGCCGCGGCGGTGCGCAACAAGCACACCTGGGTCATCTCGTTCCTGTACATCGGGACGTTCGGGTCGTTCATCGGCTACGCGGGCGTCTTCCCCACCCTCATCGCGCAGCAGTTCCCGCAGGTGTCGTTCGACTGGGGCTTCCTCGGCCTGCCGCAGGTGCCGCTGACGCTGGCCTTCCTCGGCGCCCTCGTGGGGTCCCTGGCCCGCCCCTACGGCGGCCGCCTGTCCGACCACCTGTCCGGCGGACGCGTCAGCATCGCCTCCTACCTGGTGATGGCCCTCGGCGCGCTCGGCGTGGTCCTCGCGCTGTCGCTGGGCAGCTTCGCGATGTTCTTCACCTGCTTCCTCGTCCTGTTCGTGGCCAGCGGGATCGGCAACGGCTCCATCTACCGGATGATCCCGGCCATCTTCCGCGCCGGGGTCGACCCGGAGGACCGCGCGGCGATGACCATGGCCAAGCGGCAGGCCGCGGCGTGCATCGGGATCGCCGCCGGCATCGGCGCCTACGGGGGTTTCGTCATCCCGCGCGTGTTCGCCACCTCGATCACCGACTTCGGGTCGCTGACCCCCGCGCTGGCCGTCTTCACCGGCTTCTACCTGGTGTGCGCCGCCGTCACCGCCGTCGTCTACGTCCGCGGGCGCGCCACGCGCTTCGCCGGCACCGCCGTCTGAGGAGGACGACATGCGCTCCACCCCCCGCTTCCTGCAGGGCGCCCACCCCTTCACCGGGGCCGGGCTGGAGAAGCCGGTCCCGCTGGAGGGCCTGCCCGTCTACACCGTCCCCGACGGCGCCCGCGCCCAGGCGGTCTACTTCCGCGGCGGGAACTCCACCGCGGAGCTGGTGTCGGCCGTCCTGGTCCGCGACGGGGTCCCGATGCGCTGGTTCCCGATCGGCGCGCTCGGCGCCGTCCACGTCAGCCTGAGGATCGTCGAGGACATCGAGGCCCCCTCGACGGTCGAGGTGCGCGTCGCCGCCCCCGAGGGCGTCAGCGGCACGCTCGTCGTCGACCTGGGTCTCGTGGAGGTCTGAACCGTGAGCGTCACCAGCAGCACCGCGACCCGGACGGCCGGGATCCCGGCCCAGCGCTCGCGCAAGCGGCGCCTCGTCGTCGTCGGCAACGGCATGGCCGGCGCCCGCGCCGTGGAGGAGGTCCTCGAGCGCGGCGGCGCCGAGCAGTTCGACGTCACCGTGTTCGGCGCCGAGCCGTACGGCAACTACAACCGCATCCTGCTCTCGCACGTGCTGTCCGGCGAGGAGGACGAGGAGGGCATCTACCTCAACTCCCTGGCCTGGTACACCGAGAACGGGATCGACCTGCGCTCCGGGGTCGCCGTCGAGCGGATCGACACCGCCGCCAAGGTGGTCGTGGACCAGCACGGCGGCGAGACGCCGTACGACGTGTGCGTCCTGGCGACCGGGTCCACGCCCTTCGTCCCGCGCATGGAGGGCACCCACCGGCTCGACGGCTCCCTGCTGGAGGGCGTGTTCTCCTTCCGCACCCTGGACGACACCCGCGCGCTGCTGGCGGCCGCGCGCACCCACCGCCGGGCCGTCGTCATCGGCGGCGGGCTGCTCGGCCTGGAGGCCGCCCACGGCCTGGCCACGCACGGGGTGCGGGTGGAGCTCGTGCACTCCCCGCCGCACCTGATGAACCAGCAGCTGGGCGCCGAGGCCGGGAAGGTGCTGCGCCGCAGCGTGGAGGCGCTGGGGATCTCGGTGCGCACGGGCGTGCGCACCCGCGCCCTGGTCGGCACCGAGCGCGTCGAGGGCGTCGAGCTGCCCGACGGCACCGTCCTCCCCGCCGACCTCGTCGTCGTCGCGGCGGGCATCCGGCCGTCCACCGACGTGGCGCTGCGCTCGGGGCTGCCCGTGGAGCGCGGGATCGTCGTCGACGACCGGATGAGCTGCGGCGACGACGTGTACGCGGTCGGCGAGTGCGTCCAGCACCGCGGGCAGACCTACGGGCTGGTCGCCCCGCTGTGGGAGCAGGCCGGCGTCCTGGCCGACCACCTCACCGGCACCGACCCGCGGGCGGAGTACCACGGCTCGCGCACGGCCACGAAGCTCAAGGTCGCCGGGGTGGACGTCGTCCAGATGGGCCTGCCCGGCCCGGAGACCGAGGACGACGAGTTCGTCGTGTTCTCCGAGCCCCACCGCGGCGTCTACCAGAACGCCGTGGTCCGCGACGGCCGCCTCGTGGGCGCCACCCTGCTGGGCGACGTGCGCAAGACGGCGTTCCTGCAGCAGGCCTTCGACCAGGCGCTGCCGCTGCCCGAGGAGCGCACCGCGCTGCTGTTCGACCTCGGCGCCCCCGCCGAGGACGTCGGCGTCGCCGAGCTGTCCGCCTCCGCGCAGGTGTGCGCCTGCAACGGCGTCACCAAGGGGACGATCGTCGACGCGGTCGAGGACGGCTGCACCTCGCTGGGCGCCGTCATGGCGCGCACGAAGGCCGGCAAGGGCTGCGGCTCCTGCAAGAGCGTCGTGGAGCAGATCACCGAGTGGGCCGCCGGCGGCGCCCTCACCGTCGACGAGTCCGCCACCTGGTACGTCCCGGGGATCCCGATGGCCAAGCCGGAGCTCGTGGCCGCGATCCGCGCGCAGCGGCTGCGCTCGGTGTCGGCGGTGTTCCGCGCCCTGGCCCCCGGCGGCGAGGAGGACGCGAAGTCGAAGATGGGCCTGACCTCGCTGCTGCGGATGCTGTGGCCCGGTGAGGTCGAGGACGAGCGCGACGGCCGCTACATCAACGACCGCGTGCACGCGAACATCCAGCGCGACGGCACGTTCTCCGTCGTGCCGCAGATGAAGGGCGGCGTCACCACCGCCGAGCAGCTGCGGAAGATCGCCGACGTCGCCGACAAGTACGACGTCGGGATGATCAAGGTGACGGGCGGGCAGCGCATCGACCTGCTGGGCGTGAGGAAGGAGGACCTGCCGGGCGTCTGGGCGGACCTCGGCATGCCCAGCGGGTACGCCTACGGCAAGAGCTTCCGCACCGTGAAGACCTGCGTGGGCACCGACTTCTGCCGGTTCGGGCTGGGGAACTCCACCCGCCTGGGCATCGACATGGAGACCCGGTTCCAGGGCATCGAGACCCCCGCCAAGCTCAAGCTCGGCGTCGTCGGCTGCCCCCGCAACTGCGCCGAGGCCTACGTCAAGGACGTCGGGGTGGTGGCCGTCGGGAGCGGCCGCTGGGAGGTGCACGTGGGCGGCGCCGCGGGCGCCTCGGTGCGCAAGGCCGACCTGCTGGCCACCGTGGGCTCCCCGGAGGAGGTCATCGCGCTGACGGGCCGGTTCATCCAGTTCTACCGCGAGTGGGGCAACTGGCTGGAGCGCACGTACGAGTTCGTGCCGCGCCTGGGGATCGAGCGGCTGCGGGCCGTCCTCGTCGACGACTCCGACGGGATGCTCGCCGGTCTCGACGAGCGCCTGCAGGCCACCGTCGACGCCTACCGCGACCCGTGGCTGGAGGGGCGCGAGCCCGTCACGCCCGGGCAGTTCCGCACCGCCCTGCCCCTGGTCGACCTGCCCCTGGCCCCGCACCGGCCCGCCGGCGCCCCGGGCGGGCTCGTGCCCGAGGTCCACGCGGGCTCCGCCGCCGAACCCACCACCACGGGAGGTCCCCGGTGACCAGCACCACCAGCGCCCACGACGTCTGCTCCCTCGAGGAGGTCCCGCCCGGCGAGGGCCGCGCCTTCGCCGTCGCCGGTCAGCAGGTGGCGGTGTTCCGCCACCGCAGCGGCCGCGTCAGCGCCGTGCAGGCCGCCTGCCCGCACGCCGGCGGGCCGCTGGCCGACGGGCAGATCGACGAGCGCGTCGTCGTCTGCCCGCTGCACCTGAACGCCTTCGACCTGACGACCGGGGAGTCCTCGGGCGACTGCGCGCCGCTGCGCGTGCACCCGTGCCGGGTGGATGCCGTCGGCCGCGTCAGCGTGGAGGTGTAGGTGTACCCGCTGCACCTGGACGTGACCGGCCGGCGCGTGCTGGTCGCCGGCGGCGGCCCCGTGGCCGCCCGCCGCGCCGCGGACCTCGCGGCCGCCGGCGCCGACGTCGTCGTGGTCGCCCCGGCCGTGTGCGAGGACCTCGCCGACCTGGTGCGCGGGGACGCCGGCGCGCGCTGGGAGGCGCGCGAGGCCGTGCCCGCCGACGTCGAGGGCGCCTGGCTGGTGCACACCGCCACCGGCGACCCGGCCACGGACGCCGCGCTGGCCGCGGCGGCCGAGGAGCGGCGCACCTGGTGCGTGCGCGCCGACGACGCGGCCGCCTCCACCGCCTGGACCCCCGCCGTCGTGCGCCGCCCGCTCACCGGTGGTGGGGCCGGTGACGGGGTGGGCGGCGAGGTGGTCGTCTCCGTCACCGCCGGGCGCGACCCGCGCCGCGCGCGCCGCCTGCGCGAGGCCCTGGGCCGGCTCCTGGACACCGGGGCGCTCCCCCTGCGCCGGCAGCGCCCCGGCACCGGCCGCGTCACCCTCGTCGGCGGGGGCCCCGGCGACCCGGACCTGCTGACCCTGCGGGGGCGGCGGGCGCTGGCCGAGGCCGACCTCGTCGTCGTCGACCGCCTCGCGCCCACGGCCGTGCTCGCGGAGCTGGACCCCGAGGTGGAGGTCGTCGACGTCGGCAAGACCCCCGACCACCACCCCGTCCCCCAGGAGGAGATCAACCGCCTCCTCGTGGAGGCGGCCCGCACCGGCCGGCACGTCGTGCGCCTCAAGGGCGGCGACCCGTACGTGTTCGGCCGCGGCGGCGAGGAGGTCCTGGCCTGCCGCGAGGCGGGCGTGGACGTCGAGGTCGTGCCCGGCGTCACCAGCGCCTTCGCCGTCCCCGCCGCGGCCGGCGTGCCCGTCACCCACCGCCGCGTCGCCCGGTCCGTCACCGTCGTCTCCGCGCACACCTGCGAGGCGGCGACCGCGGGCGACGGCGGGGTCGACGGCGGGGTCGACGGCGGGGTCGACGGCGGGGTCGACGTGGCCGCGCTGGCCCGCCTCGACGGCACGCTCGTGCTGATGATGGGCGTGGCGGCCCTGCCGCGGCTCGCCGCCGACCTCGTCGCCCACGGCAAGGACCCGGCGACCCCGGTCGCCGTCGTCGAGCGCGGCTGGACGCCGCAGCAGCGCACGACCACCGCCCCGCTGTCGGAGATCGCCGCCGTCGCGGAAGCCCGCGGAGTCCGCTCCCCCGCCGTCATCGTGGTCGGCCCGGTCGTGGACCTGGCCGACGACCTGCTGCCCGGCGGGTCGCCGGAGCGGGGGCACCACCTGACGGGAGCCCTGCCGGTCGCCTACGGTCACGGGTCGTGAGCGACACCTCCGCCCCGCCCCGCGCCGCGGCCGCCGCCGACGTGCGGCAGCTGCTCGGCGTCACCATCGGCGTGACGAGCGACCGCCGTTCCGACGACATGATCGCCACCTTCGAGCGCAAGGGCGCCCGCGTGCTGCACGCCCCGACCATGCGCATCGTCCCGCTCAGCGAGGACGCGCAGCTGCTGGCCGACACCCGCGACGTCATCGCGGACCCGCCGGACCTCGTCCTCGTCACCACGGGCATCGGCCTGCGCGGCTGGGTGGAGGCCGCGGACGCCGCGGGCCTGGCCGGTCCGCTGCTGGAGGTCCTCGGCCGCTCGCGGGTGTTCGCCCGCGGGCCGAAGGCGACCGGCGTCATCCGCGCCAACGGGCTGCGGGAGGAGTGGTCGGCGTCCTCCGAGCAGACCGCCGAGGCCGTCGAGCACCTCGTCGCGCAGGGCGTCGCCGGCCGCTCGGTCGTCGTGCAGCTGCACGGCGCGGCCGACGAGCACCAGCTGCAGCCGCTCGTCGACGCGGGTGCCCGGGTGCGCGGGGTGGCGGTCTACCGCTGGCTGCCGCCGGAGGACCCGCAGGCCGTGCAGCGCCTCGTCGAGGCCGTCGCCTGCCGGCGCCTGGACGCGGTGACGTTCACCAGCGCCCCCGGCGCCGCCGCCCTGCTGGACGCCGCGGCGGCCGCCGGGCGCGAGCAGGAGCTGCTGGCCGGCTTCCGGGAGGGCGTCGTGGCGTGCGCGGTGGGCGACGTGACCGCCGAGCCGCTGCGCGCGGCCGGCGTGGACCCCCTCGTGCCGGACCGCTGGCGCCTGGGGGCGCTGCTGCGCACGGTGACCGCCCACCTGGCCGAGCACCCCCTGGCGCGGGTGCGGACCCCGCACGGGGTGCTGGAGCTGCGCGCCCAGGCGGCCGTGCTGGACGAGGAGCTGCTGGAGCTGGCCCCCGGCCCGCTGGCGGTGCTGCGGCGCCTGGCGCTGGCCGGCGGCGCGGTCGTCACCCGCGAGGAGCTGCTGGCGGAGCTGCCCTCGGCCGCGGACACGCACGCCGTGGAGGTGACGGTCGCGCGCCTGCGCGGTGCGCTGCCCCGCCCGGACCTCGTGCGCACGCTCGTCAAGCGCGGCTACCGCCTGGACGTGCTGCCCGAGGACGACTCCGGCGGCGGTTCCGGCGGCGAGCGGGGCGCGCGGGAGGTGGGCGCGTGAGCGGCGCACCCGTCCTGGTGGCGTGCAGCCACGGCACGCGCTCGCGCGCCGGGCACGAGACCGTCGAGCGGCTGCGGGCCGCCGTCCGCGAGCGCCGGCCCGGCGTGGAGGTGCTGGCCGCGCACGTGGACGTGCAGGAGCCGGAGCTGGACGCGGTGGTCGGCGAGCTGGCCGCGGCGGGCCGCCCGAGCGTCGTCGTGCCCCTGCTGCTGTCCACCGGTTACCACGTGCGCGTCGACATCGCCCGGGCCGTGGCCGCCTCGGGCGGCACCGCGGTGGCCGCCGAGGCGCTGGGCCCCGGCGCGGAGGTCACGGGCGTGCTCGTGGAGCGGCTGCGGGAGGCGCTGGGCCCGGAGGGTCCGGCGGACCCGTCGCTGGCGCTGGTGCTGGCCGCGGCCGGCTCCTCGGACGAGCGGGCCCGCGCCGACGTCGAGCGGGCGGTGTCGCTGCTGGCGGCGGCGACCGGACGGCCGGTGCGCGCGGGCTTCCTGTCCGCGCAGGAGCCCGCCGTGGCCGACGCGGTGGCGGCCGCGCGCGCCGGGGGCGCCGGGCGGGTGGCGGTGGCCAGCTACCTGCTGGCGCCGGGGGTGTTCTCGGCGCGGCTGGCCGCGGCGGGCGCGGACGCGGTCGCCGAGCCGATGGGCCCGCACCCGGAGCTGGTGGAGCTGGTGCTGCGCCGCTACGACGCCGCGCTCAGCCCCGCGGCGCGTCCCGCCCCGCTCGCACCACGTTGAGCAGCGGCGCACCGGCGACGGTGCGCTGCAGCTGCTCGCGCAGCAGGGCCAGGGCCCGGGGGCGGAACGCGGTCGTGTTTCCGCCCACGTGCGGGGTGACGAGCACGCCGGGGGTGCTCCACAGCGGGTGGGCGGGCGGCAGCGGCTCGGGGTCGGTGACGTCGAGGGCCGCGCGCAGGCGGCCGGTGCGGACCTCGGCGAGCAGGGCGTCGGTGTCGACGACGGGCCCGCGGCCGACGTTGACGACCAGGGCGCCGTCGGGCAGGGCGGCGAGGAACGCGGCGTCCACGAGGCCGCGGGTGGCGTCGGTCAGCGGGCAGGCGACGACGACGAGGTCGTGCTCGGGCAGCAGGTCCGGCAGCTCGGCCGGGCCGTGCACGCGCACGCGCCCGGCCGGCCCCTCCTCCACGCGCGGGGCGCTGGCCACCGCGGTGACCTGGACCTCGAAGGGCTCCAGGCGGTCGGCGACGGCGCGGCCCACCCCGCCCCAGCCGAGGACGAGGGCGCGGCGGTCGGCCAGCGAGGTCCGCCGGGCCGCGGTCCACGCGCCCGAGGCCATCGACCGGGCGGCGTCGTCGATCCCCCGCAGCGCGGCGATGGCCAGCCCGACGGCCAGCTCGGCCGTCGAGGCGTCGTGCACGCCGGCGGCGTTGCAGAGGGTGACGTGGTCGGGCAGCTGCTCGACGACGCCGTCGAAGCCGTTGGTGAGCAGCTGGACCGTGCGCAGCGCGGGCAGCCGGTCCAGGGACCCCCGCAGCGGCGGGGCGCCCATGTACGGGGGGACGACGACCTGCGGGGCGGGGTCGGGCACCGGGCCCGCGCAGTCCCAGACCACCGCGCGCACCCCGGGCAGCTCGCCGAGGGCCTCGGCCCACGAGGCGCGCGGCAGGCTGACCACCACCTCGGCGGAGGGCTCCGCGGTGGTCTCGGCGGGCGTCGGGGACGGCTCGGCGCTGGGCATCCGGGCACCGTAGCGAGCCCGGCGCCGGGTGCCGAGCCGGGTCGGGCACCGGCCGGACGGGGCCGCTCACCAGCCCGGCCTCACCAGCCGGGCCTCACCAGCCCGGCCTCGTAGGCGGCCACGACGGCCTGGCTGCGGCTGACGAGCCCCAGCTTGGCCAGGACGTGCGAGACGTGGCTCTTGACCGTGGCCTCCCCGACGCCGAGGCGGCCGGCGATCTCGGCGTTGGCCAGCCCGCGGGCCACCAGCAGCAGCACCTCCCGCTCGCGGGCGGTGAGCACGTCCAGCGGCACGGCCGCCGGCGCGGGGACCGCCGGGGCGAAGGCGGCGACCAGGCGGCGGGTCACCGACGGCGCGAGCAGCGAGACGCCCTCCGCGACGGTCCGCAGGGCGGCCACCAGCTGCGCCTCGGGGGCGTCCTTGAGCAGGAAGCCGCCCGCCCCCGCCCGCAGCGCCGCGTAGACGTGCTCGTCCTCGTCGAAGGTCGTGACCACCAGCACCGCCGGCCGCGGGCCGGCGCGGGCCAGGCGGCGGGTGGCCTCGATGCCGTCCACGCGCGGCATCCGGACGTCCATGAGGACGACGTCGGGGTCCAGGGCCCGGGCCGCCGACACGGCCTCGGCGCCGTCCGCCGCCTCCCCGACGACCTCGACGTCGGGGAAGGCGCTGAGCACCATCCGGAACCCGGCGCGCACGAGCCGCTCGTCGTCCGCCACGAGCACCCGCAGGCTCACGCCGGGGCCTCCCCGGCGGCCGCCCGCGCGGGCTCGCGCACGGCCCCGGGGACTCCCTCCGCCGCCGGCGGGGGCACGGGCAGGCGCACGAGGACGCGGAACCCGCCGTCCTCCCGGGGGCCGGTCAGGACGTGACCGCCGAGGACGGCGGCCCGCTCGCGCACGCCGGCGAGCCCCCGCCCGCCCGTGGAAGGGAGGTCGCCGCCACGCGGTGCGGGCTCCGGCGGCGCGCCGTTGCGCACGTCCACCACCACCTCCCGCTCCCCGCGGCGTACGACGACGGCGACGCGGGCGCCGGGGGCGTGCCGGGCCGCGTTGGTCAGCGCCTCCTGCACGACGCGGTAGCAGGTGACGGCGAATCCCGGCGGCAGGCCGTCGAGCGGGTCCGCGTCGAGCGTCACGGGCACACCGGCGCGGCGGACGTCGCCGACGAGCGCGGGCAGGTCCGGCGGGCCCGGTGGCGGGCCGGCGGCGTCGTCGGTCGTGCGCAGCAGCCCGGTGAGCAGCCGCATCTCCCGCAGGGCTCCGGAGGCGGCCCGCTCGACCTCGTCGAGGGCCTCGCGCGCCCGGGCGGGGTCCGCGGCCAGGACCGCGCGGGCGCCCCGGGCCTGCAGGACGACGACGCTCAGGCCGTGGCCGACGACGTCGTGCAGCTCGCGGGCGATCCGGGCCCGCTCGGCCTCCACGGCCCGCAGGCCCCGCTCGCGGGCCTCGTCAGCGGCCGCGGCCCGCTCGGCGGCCAGGGCCTCGGCCCGCCGCCGCTCGGTGGCGTTCCGGCGCCAGACCAGGCCGAGCACGGCCACCGCCCCGGCGAAGACGGTGTTGGCGACGCCGTCCCCGATCCCGTAGGCCTCGTGGACGAGGCCCTGCAGCGCGACGAGCACGAGGACGACGGCCACGGCCACCGCTGCGCGGGCCGTGGTCCGCGACCACCGGGCGGCCGCCAGCGGGGCCAGCCCGAGCGCGCACAGGGGCACGGCGAACGTGTTGGCGACGGGGAACAGGAGCGGCTCGGCGGCCCACGCCGCGGTGGCCGCCGCGGGAGCGAGCAGCGGCGCGCGCCGCTGCAGGACGAGGGGGGCGGTGACGGCGACCAGCAGCAGCGCGTGCGCCGCGGTCGGGGGCGCCGCGTCCGTGCTGTGCGGCAGGTGCAGCTCGACCTGCGCGGCGAGGGTGAGCACCACCGGCAGGACCACGTCCCAGCGCCACCGCGCCGCGGAGCCGGTCACCGGCGCACGGTAGGACGCCGCCCGCCGGCGCGTCACCCCCCGCAGGTCGTCCACCTCCCGGGGGAGACCGCGGCACCGGTCCGCCCGCCGGGGGACGGCTCTCCCGCGCGGGACGGGCGAGGCCCGCGGCGCCCGCGCCTAGCGTCGCCGCTCCCGGTCGCGGGGACCGGCCGACGGGCGGAGGAAGCCGTGGACGACACCACCACCAGCAGCACCAGCACCACCACGACCCGGGGGCGCCGCGGCGGGCGTCCGCTGCCGGGTCTCGAGGCACCTCCCGGGTCGCGCTCGCGCGTCCCGGGCGCCTGCCTCGTCGCCGCCGCGCTGGCGCTGGCCGCGGCGGGCGCCCTGGACCCGGCCGTGCCGGGCGACTCGCTGGCCGCGCTGCTGGCGCACGTCTCCGAGGACTCCGCGCGCTGGACCGCGTGGTCGCTGTGCCTGGTCCTCACCGGGTTGCTCCTGCTGCCGGCGGTCGCCGCGCTGGTGCGCCTGCCGTCGCGGCGGGAGCCGGGTGCCCGCCTCACCACCGCGGGCGGGTACCTGGCGGGTGCCGGTGCCGTGGGCCTGGTCGCGCTGGGCGCCTCCGAGCTCGACGTGGCCGCGCTGGCGTCGGGACCGGCGCCGGGGCCGGAGGTCCTGGCGGTGGCCGAGCGCCTGGAGGGCTCGGCGGGCCTGGCCGTCGTCTTCCTCCTCGTGCTGCCCGGGGTGCACGTGGGGGTGCCGCTGCTGCTGTGGGGGCTGCGGCGGGCGCGCCTGCTGGCGGCGTGGGTGCCCGTGCTGGCCACCGCGGGCGCGCTGGGCTCCTGGTTCCTCAGCGAGGTCGACGGGCCGTGGGAGGGGCTGGCGCTGGTGGCCACCGCGGTCGCGCTCCTGGCCACCGGCCCCCTGCTGCTGCGCGGTGCCGGTGCACCGTCCCGGCGGGCGTCCTGACGTGCGCGGCGGGCGGGGGCCGGGTGAGCATGGGTCATGGCCCCGCTGCGCCCAGCCCTCGCCTGCTCGGCCGCCCTCGCCCTGCTCCTGGCGGGCTGCGGGCAGGACGCCGACGTGGGCACCGGCACCGGCACCGCCGCTCCCGTGCCCACCGCGACGGGACCGGAGGAGCCGGGCGAGCCCACGCCCGACCCCGCGGACCCCGCCGCCGACCCCGCCCAGGGGTCGACGGCCGCGGCCGTCGGGTTCCCCGGCGAGCCGGTGGACGTCACGACCGGCCTGGACGTGCCGTGGGGGCTGGCGGTGATGCCCGACGGCACCGCGCTGGTGACGCTGCGGGACGAGGCCCGCGTGGTGCGCGCGGGGCCCGGGGTGCTGGAGCAGGTCGCCGCCCCCGGCGAGGACGGGCGCGTGCCGGACGTCGTGCCCGGCGGGGAGGGCGGCCTCATGGGGATCGCCCTGTCCCCCACCTTCGCCGACGACGGCCACGTCTACCTGTTCCTCACCGCCCGCGACGACAACCGGGTCGTGCGGTACACGTGGTCCCCGGGCCGCCTCGACGAGCCGCTGCCCGTGGTGACGGGGCTGCCGAAGGCGAGCACCCACAACGGCGGCCGGCTGGCGTTCGGCCCCGACGGGATGCTCTACGTCGGCACCGGCGACGCGCAGGACCGCCCGTCGGCGCAGGACCCGGCCTCGCTGGGCGGCAAGGTGCTGCGGGTCACCCCGACCGGCGAGGTCCCGCCGGACAACCCCTTCCCCGGGTCGCCCGTGTTCTCCCTGGGGCACCGCAACCCGCAGGGCCTCGGGTTCGACTCCGCGGGCCGGCTGGTCGCGGCGGAGTTCGGCCAGGACACCTGGGACGAGCTCAACGTCATCCGCCCGGGCGCGAACTACGGCTGGCCCGAGGTGGAGGGCCCCGGCGACGGCGGCGGCCGCTTCGAGGCGCCGCTGCAGTGGTGGTCTCCCGCGGACGCCTCCCCCAGCGGGCTGACCGTCACCCCCGACGCCGTCTACGTCGCCGCGCTGCGCGGGGCGCGGCTGTGGCGGGTGCCGCTGGAGGCCGAGGGCCCCACGGGCGCGCCGCAGGAGTTCCTGGCGGGCGCGCTGGGGCGGCTGCGCACCGTCGAGGTGGGCCCCGACGGCTCGCTGTGGGTGCTGACCAGCAACACCTTCCGCGGGGAGCCGCGCGCGGGCGACGACCGCCTGGTCAGCGTGCCGCTGCAGCCCGCGCCGTAGGCTCCGGCCATGGTCGACGACGTGCGGGGCAGCAGCCTCAAGATCGGGTACAAGGCGTCCGCGGAGCAGTTCGGGCCGGGGCAGCTGGCGGACTTCGCCGTGCAGGCGGAGGACCAGGGGCTGGACTCGGTGTGGATCTCCGACCACTTCCAGCCGTGGCGGCACGAGGGTGGTCACGCCCCCAGCGCGCTGGTGTGGCTGGCGCACGTGGCCGCCCGCACCTCCCGCGTCCGGTTCGGCACGAGCGTCCTGACGCCGACGCTGCGCTACAACCCTGCCGTCGTCGCGCAGGCCTTCGCCACCCTCGGCGTCCTGCACCCGGGCCGGCCCATCTTGGGCGTGGGCACGGGCGAGGCGCTCAACGAGACCGCCGTCGGCGCCCCCTACCCCGAGACGCGCGAGCGCTTCGCCCGGCTGCGCGAGGCGGTGCGGCTGATCCGCCGGCTGTGGACCGAGGACCGCGTCGAGTTCGAGGGCGAGTTCTACGCCCTGCACGGCGCGACCGTGTACGACAAGCCGCAGGTCCCCGTGCCGATCTACGTCGCCGGTGGCGGCCCGGGGGTCACCAAGTACGCCGGCCGCGCCGGCGACGGGTACATCTGCACCTCCGGCAAGGGCATGGACCTGTACTCCGAGACGCTGCTGCCCGCGCTGCGGGAGGGCCTGGAGGCCTCGAACCGCGAGTTCTCCCAGATCGAGCGGACCATCGAGGTCAAGCTGTCCTTCGACGAGGACCCCGAGCGCGCGCTGGAGAACTGCCGGTTCTGGGCGCCGCTGTCGCTGTCGGCGGAGCAGAAGGCGAACGTGCACGACCCGGCGGAGATGGCCCGGCTGGCCGACGAGCTGCCGATCGAGCAGGTCGCCAAGCGCTGGATCGTCACCAGCGACCCGCAGGAGGTCGTCCGCCAGGTGCGCCAGTACGTCGACGCCGGGTTCGACCACCTGGTCTTCCACGCCCCCGGCCACGACCAGTCGCGGTTCCTGTCGCAGTTCACCGCCGACGTGGTGCCGCACCTGCGCTCCCTCTGACCGGCTCCCGCCGTGCTCGACCAGCTCGACGTCCTCGTCACCTCCTACGCCGCGGCCTGGTGGGTCCCGTTCCTGGTGTTCGGGCTCGCCACCGTCGACGCGTTCTTCCCCCCGCTGCCCAGCGAGTCGGTGGTCATCGCGCTGTCGGCGATCTGGGCGGCCACCGGCGAGCCCGACCTGCTCGCCCTGGGGGTGGCGGCCGCGCTGGGCGCGTTCTGCGGCGACAACGTCACCTACACGATCGGCCGGCACTCGCCGCTGCGGCGCTGGGTGTCGGGCAACCCCCGGCTGGAGCGGATCTTCGACCGGTCGGGCCGCGAGCTGGCCAAGCGGGGGGCGCTGGCGATCCTCGCGGCGCGCTACGTGCCGGTCGGGCGCACGGCGGTCAACCTCACCGCCGGCGCCACCCGCTTCCCGCGGCGCCGGTTCGTGGGCCTGTCGGCGGTGGCCGCGCTGACGTGGTCGGGGTACTCGATCGCGATCGGCGCCCTGGCCGGGCACTGGGTGGAGTCCACCCCGCTGGTGGGGGCGCTCGTCGGCGTGGCCGGCGCCCTCGTCATCGGGTTCGCCGTCGACACCGTCCTGAACCGCCTCGTGCACCCGCGGCGGGCCCGCGCCTGACGGGCCCGCCGGGGGTCTCGCGCACGGGTCTCACCAGGAGGTCTCGCCCGGCGGCAGGACCGCCAGCTCCGGCACGACGCTGTCCGGCCACGTGGCGAACACCGTCATCAGCGCGCGCGCCACGGTCGCCGGGTCCTGCAGCTTGCTGAGGTCGGCGTCGGGGAACCGGTCGGTGACGAACCGGGTGGCCATCCCGCCGGGGATGAGGCCGGTGACCCCGACGCCGATGGACCCGTGGCGCTGCCGGCAGTCCCGCTGCGCCTCCTTGAACAGCGCGGCGGTGTAGGCGCGCAGACCGTGCTTGCTCGCGGCGTACGCCGAGGCCTCCGTCCACACCCGCCGCGCGGCCGTCGAGAGCGTGTTGACGACGTAGCCGTGGTTGCGCTCCAGCATCGACGGGTACGTCGCGGCGACGAGGTACATGGGGCCGAGCAGGTTCGCGGCGACGACGTCGGCGGCCTGCTGCGCGGTCTGGTGCTCGATGGGCGTGCAGACGTCGTAGCCGGCGTTGTTGACGAGCACGTCCACCGGGCCGGAGCGCTCGACGACCTGCGCCACCGCCAGCGCCACCGCCGCGGCGTCGCCCACGTCCAGCGGCAGCGCGTGCGCCGTGCCGCCCGCGGCGGCGACGTCGGCGGCGGTGCGCTCGGCACCCTCGGCGCGCACGTCGCTCACCCACACCGTCGCGCCCGCCGACGCCAGTTCCCGGCTGATCGCCGCACCCAGACCGCCACCCGCGCCGGTCACCAGCGCCACCTGTCCCGTGAGATCCACGGTCCCGAACGTAGGGGACGCCCGCCCCCGCGGCGACCGGTCAGCGCCGCCCGGCGCGGGCCAGGGCCCGCGCGCCCGCGACGGCCGCCGCGGCGCCCAGCACCCAGGGGGCGCCCACGACGAGGGGGTCCAGCCACTGGTGCCGCACGTCGGCGCGCCCGCGCCCGGCGCGCGAGCGCAGCCCGTGCCCCGAGGACTCGGCGCGCGCACGGGCCTGCCACGGGCCGCTCGCCCGGCCCCGCCGCGTGGCGGTGGCGGTGGCGGCGGACTCGACGGCGTCGATCCGGTCGGCGGCCATCAGCAGCAGCCAGTGCGTGTTCCGCCCCTCGGACCAGCGGTAGGCGTACCGGCGGACGACGCCGGAGAGCCCGTGCGGCGGGGCGACGGTGCCGAAGACGGGGGGCAGCTGCGCGTGCTCGACCGAGCGCTCGCGCGGGACCCGCTCCGGCTGGCGCTCGGGGAAGTCCCAGTGCGCGCCGTACCGGGTCGGGTCCGGTGGCAGTTCCCGCGGCACCGCCGGGCGGTCGGCGGGGTCGAGGTCGACGCCCCACCCGGGGATGCGGGCGCGCAGCTGCTCGGGGGTCTCCGCCAGGGGCGGCTTCTCGGCGCGGTACGCCACGGTCCCTCCTCCGGTCGTGCGGGGTCGTGCGGGGTCGTGCGGGTGGTCCTCGTCGCCCGCGGCCGCCTCAGGCCGCGCCGGGCACGATCAGCGGCTTCACGCAGCCGTCGAGCTTGGACGAGAACACGTGGTACGCCTCGGCGACCTCCTCCAGCGGGAAGCGGTGCGTCACGATGTCGCGGGGCCGCAGGTACCCGGCCCGGACGTGCTCGAACAGGCGCGGCCACTGCCGCTTGACGGGGGTCTGGTTCATCCGCAGGGTCAGGCCCTTGTTGACGGCGTCGCCGAACTTCACCGCGGTGGGGACGGGGCCGTAGGCGCCCACCACCGACACGGTGCCGCCCTTGCGGACGGCGTCGATCGCCCAGTTCAGGGCCACCGGGGAACCGCCCTGCAGCTTCAGCTTGGTGCCCGCGACCTGGTGCAGGGCGTTGCCGTCGGCCTCGGCGCCCACGGCGTCGACCACGCGGTCCGCCCCCAGGTGCCCGGTGGTGCGCTTGAGGTGGACGACCACGTCGTCGACCTGCGTGGGGTTCACCGTCTCGGCGTGCGCGAAGGAGCGGGCCATCGCCAGGCGGTCCTCCAGGGGGTCGACGACGATCACCCGGCCGGCGCCCAGCAGCCACGCCGACGCGGCCGCGTACAGGCCGACGGGCCCGGCGCCGAGGACGACGACCACGTCGCCCTCGACGACGTCGGCCAGCTGGGCGCCGAAGTAGCCGGTGGCCAGGGCGTCGGTGCACAGGACGGCGTCCTCGTCGTGCATCCAGTCGGGGATCGGCTCCGGGCCGACGTCGGCGAACGGGACGCGGACGTACTCCGCCTGCCCGCCGTCGTAGCCGCCGGTGGTGTGGGAGTACCCGTAGATGCCGCCCACGGCGGTCGCGTTCGGGTTGACGTTGTGGCAGTTCGACAGCAGCCCGCGGGCGCAGAAGAAGCACGACCCGCAGGAGATGTTGAACGGCACCATGACCCGGTCGCCCGGCTGCAGCCGCTCCACGGCCGGCCCGACGCTCTCGACGACACCGATGAACTCGTGCCCGAAGGTGGTGCCGGGCCGGGTGTCCGGCATCAGCCCGTGGTACAGGTGCAGGTCCGACCCGCAGATCGCCGCGAGCGTCACCCGGACGATCGCGTCCTGCGGGTGCTCGATCGCCGGGACGTCCTTCTCCTCGACGCCGACCCGGTACGGACCGCGGTACACCATCGCTCGCACCTATCCACTTGTCCCGCGGGGGCCGGGCGCCAGCCCCGGCCGACGGGGCCGCCCCCCGGCGGGGGGGGGGCGCGCGGGGCGCCGCCCGGCGGGGGGGCGCCCGGCGCGCCACGGGGCGGGCTCAGGCGCCGACGCGCTCCACGACCAGCTCGCGCACGCGCGCGGCGTCGGCCTTGCCGCGCATCTCCTTCATCACCGCGCCGATGAGCGCGCCGGCGGCCTGCGCCTTGCCGCCGCGGATCTTCTCCACCACGCCGGGGTTGGCGGCGATGGCCGCGTCCACGGCGGCCACCAGCGCCGACTCGTCGGAGACGACCGCCAGGCCCCGGGACTCGACGACCTCGGCGGGCGAGCCCTCCCCGGCCAGGACGCCCTCCAGCGCCTCGCGGGCCAGGCGGTCGGTCAGGGTGCCGGCGTCCACGAGGGACTGCAGCTGCGCCACCTGCTCCGGGGTCACGGGCAGCGAGGCGAGGTCGGTGCCGTCGGCGTTGGCGCGGCGGGCCAGCTCACCCGTCCACCACTTGCGGGCCGCGGCGGCCGGGGCGCCGGCCGCGACGGTGGCCTCGACGAGGTCGACCGCGCCGGCGTTGCCCACGTCGCGCATCTCGGCGTCGGAGAAGCCCCACTCGCCCTGCAGGCGGCGGCGGCGCTGCGCGGGCGGTTCCGGCAGCGTCGCGCGCAGCTGCTCCACCCACGCCGGGTCCGGCTCGACGGGCACGAGGTCCGGCTCGGGGAAGTAGCGGTAGTCCTCCGCGTCGGACTTCTCCCGCCCGGACGTCGTCAGGCCGGTGTCCTCGTGCCAGTGCCGGGTCTCCTGCACGACCCGCTCGCCCGCGCGCAGCAGCGCGGCGTGCCGGCGCACCTCGTAGCGCACCGCGCGCTCCACCGAGCGCAGGGAGTTGACGTTCTTCGTCTCCGAGCGGGTGCCCAGGGGCGCCTCGGGGGACGGGCGCAGCGACAGGTTGACGTCGCAGCGCAGCGAGCCCTGCTCCATCTTCACGTCCGAGACGTCCAGCGCCCGCAGCAGGTCGCGCAGGGTGGCGACGTAGGCGCGGGCGACGTCCGGAGCGCGGTCCCCGGTGCCGGTCAGCGGCTTGGTGACGATCTCGATGAGGGGGATGCCGGCGCGGTTGTAGTCCACGAGCGAGTACTCGGCGCCGTGGATGCGGCCGGTGGAACCGCCCACGTGCAGGGACTTGCCGGTGTCCTCCTCCATGTGGGCGCGCTCGATCTCGACGCGGTACGTGAACGCCGGCTTCGTCCCGTCCTCGCTGGCCGGGACCTCGACGTCCAGGTGCCCGTCGAAGGCGATGGGCTCGTCGTACTGCGACGTCTGGAAGTTCTTCGGCATGTCCGGGTAGAAGTAGTTCTTCCGGGCGAACCGGCAGCGGTCGGCGATCCGGCAGTTCAGCGCCAGGCCGATGCGGACCGCCGACTCCAGCGCCTTGGCGTTGAGCACCGGCAGCGCGCCGGGCAGGCCGAGGGAGACCGGGTCGACCTGCGTGTTCGGCGCGGCGCCGAACTCCGTGGGCGCGCCGGAGAACATCTTCGTCACGGTCGACAGCTCGACGTGGACCTCCAGGCCCAGCACCGGGTCGAACTGCGCGACGGCCTCGTCGTAGTCGACGAGGTCCAGCTCCTGCGGTGCGGCGCTCACGCCGGCACCCCCTTCCACTCGGGGACCTGCTCGAGCAGCGGCGCGCCCCAGCGCTGCACCAGCCGCGCCTCCACGGCCGCGCCGACCCGGTACAGCCGGTCGTCGGCCTGCTGCGGGGCCAGCAGCTGCAGCCCGACGGGCAGGCCGTCGGACAGCCCCGCCGGCAGCGACATGCCGGGGATCCCGGCCAGGTTGGCGGGGATGGTGGCCACGTCGCCGGCGTACATGGCCAGCGGGTCGTCCAGCTTCTCCCCCAGCCGGTAGGCGACCGTCGGGGCGGTCGGCGAGACCAGCACGTCGACCTGCCCGAAGGCGGCGGCGAAGTCGCGCTGCACGAGCGTGCGGACCTTCTGCGCGCTGCCGTAGTAGGCGTCGTAGTAACCGGCGGACAGGGCGTACGTGCCGAGGATGATCCGGCGCTTGGCCTCGTCGCCGAACCCGGCGGCGCGGGTGGCGCGCATGACCTGCTCGGCGGTGACGCCGGAACCCTCGGGCGTCACGCGCAGGCCGTAGCGCATCCCGTCGTACTTGGCGAGGTTGCTGGAGGCCTCGCTGGGCAGGATGAGGTAGTACGCGGCCAGCGCGTGCACGAGGTTCGGCAGGCTCAGCTCGACGACCTCGGCGCCGGCGGCGCGCAGCTCCTCCAGGGCCTCGCCGAAGCGGGCGAGCACACCGGGCTCGTACCCCTCGCCGGACAGCTCGGTGACGACGCCGACCCGTACGCCGGTCAGGTCGCCGTCCGCGCCGCGGCGGGCCGCGCCGACGACGTCGGGCACGGCCTCGGGGATCGACGTGGAGTCGTAGGGGTCGTGGCCGGCGATGACCGCGTGCAGCAGCGCGGTGTCGAGCACCGTGCGCGCGCACGGCCCGGCCTGGTCCAGCGAGCTGGCCAGCGCCACGAGGCCGTAGCGCGAGACCCCGCCGTAGGTGGGCTTGACGCCCACGGTGCCGGTGACGGCGGCGGGCTGGCGGATGGAGCCGCCGGTGTCCGAGCCGATCGTGAGGGGCGCCTCGAACGCCGCGAGGGCCGCGGCGGACCCGCCGCCGGAGCCGCCGGGGATCCGGGTGGGGTCCCACGGGTTGCGGGTGGGCCCGAACGCGGAGTGCTCCGTCGTGGAGCCCATCGCGAACTCGTCCATGTTGGTCTTGCCGAGGACGACGAGACCGGCGGCGTGCAGCTCGCGCACGACGGTCGCGTCGTAGGGCGGCACCCAGCCCTCGAGCATCCGCGAACCGCAGGTGGTCGGCATCCCCCGCGTGGTGAGGACGTCCTTGACGCCGACCGGCACCCCGGCCAGGGGGCCCAGCTCGGCGCCGCGGGCGCGGTCGGCGTCGACCTCGCGGGCGCGGGCGAGCGCGGAGTCGGCGGCCACGTGCAGGAAGGCGTTGACGCCGCCCCCCTCGGCCGGGTCGACGGCGGCGATGCGGTCCAGGTGGGCGCGCACGACCTCCTCGGAGGACACGACGCGCGCGCGCAGGGCTTCCGAGAGGCGGGCGGCGTCCCAGCGGACGAGCTCGGCGACGCTCACGCGTCCTCCTCGAGGATCTGCGGGACGCGGAATCGGCCGTCCTCGGCGGCCGGCGCCATGGCCAGCGCCTCCTCGGCGCTCAGGCCGGGGCGGACGACGTCGGGGCGCGTCACGTTGGTCAGGGGCACGGGGTGCGAGGTCGCGGGCACGTCGTCGGTGGCGACCGCGGACACCTGGGCGACGGCGTCCAGGACCGCGCCGAGCTGGCCGGCCAGGCGGTCCAGCTCCTCGTCGCTCATGTCGATGCGCGCCAGGCGCGCGAGGTGCTCGACCTCGGAACGGGTGATGGCTGACACGTCGGCCGAGTCTAGGCGGCACCGGGCGGGGCCGTTCCGCCACCGCCCGCCGGGTCCGGCGGCACGAGCAGCTGAGTGGTGGCCAGCTCGCGGTACAGCGGGGAGGTGAGGAGCAGCTCCTCGTGCCGGCCCGTGGCCACGACCCGGCCCTCCTCCAGCACGGCGATCTGGTCGGAGTCGACGACGGTGGACAGGCGGTGGGCGACGACGACGAGGGTGCGCCGGTCGCCGGCGGCCGCGAGGGCCTCGCGCAGCAGGGCCTCGTTGCGGGCGTCCAGGGAGGCGGTGGGCTCGTCGAGCAGCAGCAGCTCGCCGGGGGCCAGCAGGGCGCGGGCGATGGCCAGGCGCTGGCGCTGCCCGCCGGAGAGCAGGACGCCGCCCTCGCCGACCTCCGCGTCCAGGCCGTCGGCGGAGCGCTCGGCCAGCTCGGACAGCGCGACGGCGGCCAGGGCCTCGCGCACCCGCTCGTCGGTGGCGTCCGGGGCGCCGAGGACGAGGTTCTCGCGCAGGGTGCCCGCCAGGACGGGCGCCTCCTGCTCGACGTAGCCCAGGCGGGCGCGCAGCGCCGCGCGGGGCAGGGCGCGCACGTCGACGCCCTCCAGGCGCACGGCGCCGGAGTCGACGTCCGCGAAGCGCTCGACGAGCGAGAGCAGGGTGGACTTGCCGGCGCCCGAGGGCCCGACGAGCGCGGTGCGGGTGCCGCGCTCGACGCGCAGGCTGGCCCCGCGCAGGGCCGTGGTGCCGCCGGGGTGCGTGAAGACGACGTCGTCGACCTCCAGCAGCGGCGCACCGGGCACGGGCGCCGGCGCCGGCCCCGGCGGGTCCTCCTCCACGGGCAGGCCCAGCACCTCCTGCACACGGGTCAGGGCGGCCACCCCGGCCTGCACGACCGTCCAGACCTGCACGACGGCGCCCAGGGGCACCACGAGGACGAACAGCAGGAGCAGGAAGCTGACGAGGTCGGCCAGCGGCGTGGCGCCGGAGGCGACGCGGGCGCCGCCGAGGCCCAGGACGGCGAGGAAGGAGCCCTGGAAGGCGATCTGCAGGGCCGGGCCCAGCAGGGCGCGGACCCGCGAGGCGCGCACCTGCGCGTCGCGGGCGCGGTGCGCGGCGGCCACGACGACCGCCAGCTCGCGGTCGGTGGCACCGCTGGCGCGCACCGTGCGCAGGGCCGACAGCAGCCGGCCCACCGCCGAGCTCATGGCCCCCACCTCGGTCTGGGTGGCCAGGTTGAGCCGGCCCAGCCGGGAGGAGGCGGCCGCGATGACGCCGACCGCCAGCAGGACCGCGGCGAGGGTGACGCCGAGCAGGACGGCGTCCAGGCGCGCCATCAGCACCACGGCGCCGGCGAAGGTCAGGACGGTGCCCACGAGGTCGAACAGGCCCGAGGTGACCACGGCCGACAGCGCGGTGGTGTCGCTGCCGACGCGGGACAGCAGGTCCCCGGACGTGCGGGCGTCGCGGGCGCCGACGGTCAGGCGGGCCAGCCGGGAGACCAGCGAGGTGCGCACGCCGAGGACGACGCCCGCGCCGGCGCGCTCCAGCAGGTACTGCCGGGCGCCGTCGAGCAGGGCCGCGGTGACGGCCACGGCGACGAGCAGCCCGGCCAGCCCGCCGACGGGCCGGGACTGCCCGACGGCCGCGACGACCTGCCCGACGAGCAGCGGCTGCACCAGGGCAGCGGCCGCGCCGACGAGGGAGAGGACGACCGCGACGGCGATGCCCGGCCGGTGCGGGCGCAGGTGGGGCACGAGCAGCCGGGCCGCCGCGGGCAGCGGCAGGACCTCAGGAGTCGGCGAGGGGGTCGTCGCGGGAGGGGTCGCGGGGGCCACCGGCGCAGTCTGACCCGGGCACCGGGCGTGCGCGTCCGTCACTCGTCGCACGCCCGTCACACGTCCGGCCCCCGTCGGGGGGACGACGTGTCCGACCTGTGATCCGGACCTGCGTGCAGGCGCAGCGGGTGTAGGTCATCATGTCTGCACCCGGTGCGGCGACGGTGCCGCACCTGAAGGGAGAACACAGATGACTGTCCTCACGCGCGCGCGCCGGCTCGCGCTCGTCGCCGGCGGCCTCGGGCTCGTGGTCGCCCTGAGCAGCTGCGCCAGCGCCGAGGAGGCCGGCGTCGGCGAGGGCACCGGCGGCGGCACCGACGTCACCGGCAGCGAGATCGACTGCTCGCAGTTCGAGCAGTTCGGCGAGGACCTCGACGGCACCGAGGTGGAGGTCTACACCTCCATCGTCACGCCCGAGGACCAGCCCTTCCTGGACACCTTCCAGCCGTTCACCGAGTGCACCGGCATCACGGTGAACTACAACGGCTCGCGCCAGTTCGAGGCGCAGCTGCCCGTGCGCGTGCAGAGCGGCAACGCGCCCGACATCGCCTTCCTGCCGCAGCCCGGCCTGCTGGCCCAGATGGTCGGCACCGGCCAGGTCGTCGAGCCGCCGCAGGCGGTCTCGGACAACGTCGACGAGCTGTGGAGCGAGGCCTGGCGCGAGTACGGGTCCGTCGACGGGACCTTCTACGCCGCACCGCTGGGCGCCAACACCAAGTCGTTCGTGTGGTACTCGCCCTCGGCCTTCGAGGAGGCCGGCTACGAGATCCCCGAGACGTGGGACGACCTCATCGCCCTCACCGACCAGATGGTGGCCGACAACCCGGACGTCAAGCCGTGGTGCGCCGGCATCGGCTCCGGCGACGCGACCGGCTGGCCGGCGACCGACTGGCTGGAGGACGTCGTCCTGCACGAGCTGGGCCCCGACGTCTACGACCAGTGGATCGCGCACGAGATCCCGTTCAACGACCCGCAGATCGTCGCCGCGCTCGACCGGGTCGGCTCGATCCTGCGCAACCCCGACTACGTCAACGGCGGTTTCGGCGACGTCGCCTCGATCGCCACGACGACCTTCCAGGACGCCGGCGTCCCCATCACGCAGGGCAACTGCTGGCTGCACCGCCAGGCGTCCTTCTACCAGGCCAACTGGCCCGACGGCACGGAGGTCGCCGAGGACGGCGACGTCTTCGCCTTCCCGTTCCCGGAGATCAACAGCGAGGTCGGCCAGGCCGTCGTGGGCGGCGGCGAGTTCGTCGCGGCCTTCGCCGACCGGCCCGAGGTCCAGGCGCTGCAGTACTACCTGTCGACCGCCGAGTGGGCCAACCTCAAGGCCCAGGCGTCCGGACCCGGCTGGCTGACTGCCAACACGGGCCTGGACGTGGAGAACCTGGTCAGCCCCATCGACCAGCTGGCGGCCGAGCAGCTGCAGGACGAGAGCGTCGCGTTCCGGTTCGACGCCTCCGACCTCATGCCCGCCGCGGTCGGCTCGGCCGCGGAGTGGCGCGAGCTGACCGCGTGGATCGCCAACGGGCAGGACACGCAGACGACGCTGGACAACATCGAGGCGGCCTGGCCGAACTGACGGCCGGCCGACCCCGCCACCGGGGGCGGGGGCCCGCCGGGGGGGCGGCCCCGCGGGGGGCCCTGCCCCCCCCCCCCCCCCCCGCCCCCCCCCCACCCCCCCACGCGGCG
>NZ_JBEUEI010000029.1:0-49205 GCF_041020755.1 Kineococcus terrestris
GGGGTGGGGGTGGGGGTCAGCGGTAGGTGACGGTGGTGCGGGCGGTGGAGAAGGAGTACGTGACCGACCCGCCGGTGAAGTCCTGGCGCACGCCGCCGCGGACGGGGACCTCCTCGGTGCGCGGCCAGCCCAGGCGGCCGGTCTCCCAGCCGAGCCGGCCCCACTCGTCGCGGATGCGGCCGGTGACCACGCGCGCGCCGGTGGCGGGGGAGAAGTAGACCGACCCGCCCTGGAACACCGAGAACGCGCCGCCGCGCAGCGGCGCCTCCGACGTGGTGGGGAAGCCCAGCGGGCCGGTCTCGGCGCCGCTGCGGGCGTAGCGGTCGAGGACCGCGCCGCGCACGGCCTGCGCGCCCGTGGCCGGCGACCACCACACGCTCCCGCCGGTGAACCGCTGCACGACCCCGCCGCGGACGGCGACCTCCTCGCCGGCGGGGAACCCCAGCCACGAGCGCTCCCAGCCGAGCGAGGCCCACCGGGCGCGCACGTCGCCCTTGACCACCTGGGCGCCCGTCGCGGGCGACCAGTACACCGACCCGCCCTCGAAGGCCGCGAACGCCCCGCCCGCGACGGGCACCTCGCCGGTCACCGGCCAGCCCAGGGACGAGGCGGGTCCGCCCGCGGCGCGGTAGCGCTCCAGGACCGCCCCGCGCAGCACGGCCGTGGACCCGCTGCGCGCGTAGGCGACCGTGCCGTCCGGGCGCGCGGTCACCGAGGCGCCCGCCGCCCACGCGCGCGCCGCCGACACCGTGCCGGCCACGTCCAGGACGCCCGTGCCGTACCCGGCGGGCCAGGACGGGACCGGCCGGGCGCTGCTGCGCAGCCACTGCTCGACGGTCGCCGGGCCGGCGGCGGGGGCGACCGAGCGGGCCAGCGCCGCGGCCGCCGAGACCATCGGGGCGGAGAACGACGTGCCGGTGACGGCGCTGTAGACGTGGCGGGCGGAGGCGGGGCCCCCGGCGACGATCCCGGTGCCGGGCGCGGACAGGTCGACGAACTCGTTGTGCTGCGCCCACGGCGAGGCGGCCTGGTCGGTGCCCGCGGACACCGACACGACGCCCGGGTAGGAGGCCGGGTAGGAGACGACGTTGCCCCTGTCGCCGGTGTTGCCGGCGGCGGCGACCACGACGGCGCCCTTGCCGAGCGCGTAGGCGACGGCCTGGCGGACGACGTCGTTGGGGGCGCCGCCGCCGAGGGAGAGGTTGACGACGCTCGCGCCGGCGTCGGCGGCGTGGACGATCCCCTGCGCCAGCGGCGCGGAGGCGCACACGTCCACCTCGCACACCCGCACCGGCAGGACGGTGACGTCGGGGGCGACCCCGGCGGCGCCGACGCCGTTGCCGAGGGCGCCGGCCAGGACGGTGGCGACCCAGGTGCCGTGCGGGCCGCTGTCGCCGGCGCGGGCGAAGTCGGCCTGCGGCAGGACCCGGCCGGCGAGGTCGGGCTGGGTGGCGTCCACGCCGGAGTCGACGACGGCGACGACCACGCCGCGGCCGGTCGTGGTCGCCCACGCCTGCGGGGCGCGCACGACGTCCAGGTGGGTGGCGCGCGGCAGCAGCGGGTCGGCGGCGTCCAGCCGGTAGGTGGTCTGCACGTCGGCGGCCGCGACCGCGGGGTCGGCGTCCAGGCGCGCCACGAGGCGCTCGGCGGTCCCCGCGCCGGCGACGACGGTGGAGGTCACCTGCGGCCGGCCGTCGACGACGCGCATGACGTCCACGACGACGGGGGCGGTGTCCAGGTCCGCGCCCGCGGCGGCCGGTGCGGCCGCGAGCAGCAGGACCAGCGCGCCCGCGCCCGCGAGGAGCGGGGTCGCCCGGTGCCGCGGCCGTGCCGTCGGCGTGCTCGCGTGCTCGGACATGCGTCTCCCGGTGCGGTGGTGCGGGCGGTGCCTGCGGTCGTCACCCCTGTGTACCCGAGGGGTGACGCGCCGAACCTCTCGCACCTCGGTGCGTGATCGGGCGGACTTGAGCCGATCCGGGGACGCGCCCGGGTCGGGGGGTTGTCCCCGGGCGTCCCGTCCGCCTACAGTCGCGGCACACCACGTCGATGCGCATCGACGGCCAGCGGGCCGCGAGCGACCGGCGGGGGCCAGGCGTCACCGGCGACGAGGGGAGGGCGACGTGCCGCGCACCACCAGCTCCGGCGGCTCCGGCCCGACCAGCAAGGACGTCGCCCGGATCGCCGGGGTCTCGCAGAGCACCGTGTCCTACGTGATGAGCGGCAAGCGGCCGATCTCGGCCAAGACCCGCAAGCTCGTCGAGGACGCGATCGCCCAGCTGACCTACGAACCGCACGCCGGGGCGCGTGCGCTGGCCGGGCAGCGGACCAGCGTCATCGCCGTGGTCGTGCCGTTCGCCACGCCGGTGAGCGCGCACGGGCTGATGTCCTTCGTCGAGGAGATCGCCCTGGTCGCCCGCGCGCACGACCACGACGTGCTGCTCGTGACGGCCGACGAGGGCATCGCCGGGCTGCGGCGCGTGGCGGGCCGGCGCCTGTGCGACGCCGTGGTCGTCATGGAGGTGCGCACCGACGACGACCGCGTCGCGGTCGCCCGCGACCTGGGCGTCCCGGTCCTGTTCATCGGTGTGCCCGACGACTCAGAGAAGTTGCACTGCAACGACTTCGACTTCGAGTCCGCCGCCGACCTGCTGGTCGGCGAGCTCGCCGCCGCGGGTGAGCGCGACGTGGTGGTCGTGGCCTGGGGCGACGACACGACCAGCCGGGACATCAACTACGTGCCGCGCTTCGAGCGCGGCGCGCGGCGCTCGGCGCAGCGCCACGGCGTCGCCCTGGAGTGGGCGCCCGTCCCCGCCGACCGCGTCCTGGACCCCCTCCTCGAGGACGTGCTGGCGGGCCGCGAGGCCCCGCCGGCGCTCGTGGTCGCCACCGCCCTGCCGGAGGCGATGGGGGCGCTGGCCCGCCGCGGGCTGCGCCCCGGGACCGACCTGAGCCTGGTCGCGCTGTGCACGGCGGCCGAGGCGCAGGCGCAGGCCGTGGCGGTCACGGCCTGCTCGCAGCACCCGCGCGACGTGTCCCGGCGCGCGGTGACCCGCCTGTTCCGCCTGCTCGACGGCGCCGGTGCGCCGCCGGGGGTGGAGCTGTTCCCCGCCGAGGTGACCCGGCGGGACTCCGTCCGACCCCGACCCTGACCCCGCCCGTCCCCGGGAGGGGCTGAACCATCCCCATCGTCGATGCGTATCGACGATGGGGGGCTGGACCCGACCGCCCACGACGCCGTGGGCCGACGAGAGGAACGACATGGCTCGACGAGGAACCGTGCGCGCCGGACTGGCCTTCGCCCTGGCGCTCCCGCTGGCCCTGGGCGCGTGCGGCGGTGGCTCCGGCGGCGGCGGTGGCACCGCCGCGGGGGACCCGGACACCCTGCGCGTCCTGGACTACTACAACGACGAACCGAACCGGAGCGTCTGGCAGGGCGTCCTCGACGGCTGCGCCACCGAGGTCGGCGTCAGCATCGAGCGCGAGTCCGTGCCGGGCGAGGGCCTCATCCAGCGCGTGCTGCAGGCCAGCTCCTCGCGGACGCTGCCCGACGTCCTCATGCTGGACAACCCGGACATCCAGCAGATCGCCGCCTCCGGGGCCCTCGCGCCGCTCACCGACTTCGGCCTGGGCACCGAGGGCTACGCCGAGGGTGTCGTGGACGCCTCCACCTACGACGGGGAGCTGTACGCGCTGCAGCCCGTCACCAACACCATCGCCCTCTTCTACAACGAGCAGGTCTTCGAGGAGGCCGGGCTCACCCCGCCCACCACGTGGGAGGAGCTGAAGACGACCGCGGCGGCCCTCACGGAGGGCGACCGCTACGGCGTGGCCTTCTCCGCGACCAACAGCTACGAGGGCACTTGGCAGTTCCTGCCGTTCATGTGGTCCAACGGCGGCGACGAGGCCGACATCGCCACCCCCGAGACCGCCGAGGCGCTGCAGCTGTGGGTCGACCTGCTGCGCGACGGCTCCGCCTCGCAGTCCGTCGTCACGTGGGGCCAGGGCGACGTCAACGACCAGTTCAAGGCCGGCAACGCGGCCATGATGGTCAACGGCCCGTGGAACTTCGGCTCGCTGGCCGAGAACCCGGACCTGCGCTACGGCGTCGTCCCGATCCCCGCGCCCGAGGCCGGCGGCACCGTCGTCTCCCCGTTCGGCGGTGAGGCGTGGACCGTCCCGCAGACCGGTGACGAGGAGAAGATGGCGAAGGCCGCGGAGTTCGTGCAGTGCCTGAACTCCGACGAGAACGTGGTCGCCGCCTCCGTGGGCACCAACACCGTGCCCACCCGGCCCGAGCTGACCGACGACGCCGTCGCGCAGGTGCCGGAGCTGGAGAGCTTCGCCGAGCAGGTCCCCGACCTGCGCGCCCGCACCGGCCAGCTCGGCGAGGAGTGGCCGGCGGCCGCCACGAAGATCTACACGGCCGTGCAGAACGCGCTCGTCGGCGGCATGACGCCCGAGGACGCCCTGCGGCAGGCGCAGGATGGCTGACGCGCTCGTGCGCGGCGGGACCTCCGCACCCGCCGCGCCGGTCACCGCCCGCCCGGGCGGTGGCCGGCGCGGCCGGCCGGGACGCCGGGGCCAGCGCCTGGTCGAGGCGCTGTTCCTGGTCCCCGCCGCGCTCTACCTGCTGCTGTTCTTCGGCTACCCGGTCGTCAAGAACGTCGTGATGAGCTTCCAGGAGTACACGACCCGGACGTTCTTCACCGGCGAGGCGCCGTTCGTCGGCGTCGACAACTACGTCAACGTCGTCACCTCCCCGGTGTTCGACCGGGCCCTGCTCAACACCGTCCTGTTCACCCTGGGGTCCATCGCGGGGCAGTTCGTCCTCGGCCTGGCCATCGCGCTGTTCTTCCAGCGCCGGTTCCCGCTGTCCGGGGTGATGCGCTCGCTCATCCTGCTGCCCTGGCTCATCCCCATGATCGCGGGCTCGGCGGTGTGGCGGTGGATCCTCGACGCCGACAACGGCGTCCTGAACCGGGTGCTGGAGGCCCTGCCGTTCGTCGACGCCGGCCCGCAGTGGCTGACCAGCACGTCGCTGGCCCTGGTCGCCGTCATCGGCGTCAACATCTGGCTGGGCATCCCGTTCAACATGACGATCCTGTACGGCGGGCTGCAGGAGATCCCCGAGGAGCTGTACGAGGCCGGCGAGCTGGACGGCGCCACCGGGTGGCGGGCGTTCCGGCACATCACCTGGCCGATGCTGCGGCCCGTGGTGACCGTCGTCCTCGTCCTCGGCGTCGTCTACACGCTGAAGGTCCTCGACGTGATCCTCGGCCTGACCAACGGCGGGCCGGCCAACTCCACCCAGCTCATCTCGACGCTGTCCTACGACACCTCCTTCCGCCAGTTCGACTTCGGCGGCGGCGCGGCCCTCGGCAACGTCCTCGTCCTGCTGTCCCTCGTCTTCGCGATCGTCTACCTGCGCTTCAACCGGCGCGCCGTGGACGAGTGAGGAGCGCCGTGAGCACCCCGACCCTCGCCCGGACGACCGGCCGGCCCGCACCGGCCCGCGTCCGCGCGCCCCGCAAGCCGGGCCACGTCCTCGTCGGCCTGCTGATCCTGGCGTTCATGCTGTTCCCGCTGTACTGGATGCTCAACGTGTCCCTGCAGCCGTCCAGCAACGCCGTCGCCACGCCGTGGCTGCCGTTCGACCTCACGTTCGACGGCTACGCCACCGCGATCAGCGAGCAGCGGCGCAACCTGCTCACCAGCCTCGCGGTGGGGCTGGGCGCGGTCGTCGTCAGCCTCCTGGTGGCCACCCCGGCCGCCTACGCGCTGGCGCAGTTCCGGATCCGCTGGGCCACGCCCCTGCTGTTCGGCATCCTCATCACGCAGATGGTGCCCGGGATCGTCGTCGCCAACGCCCTCTACAGCGCCTACAGCGACCTCGGCCTGCTCAACACCGTGGGCGGTCTGGTGCTGGCCGACGCCGCGCTCGGCATCCCGTTCTCGATCATCGTGATGCGCGCCTTCATGGGCGGCATCCCCCGCTCGGTGATCGAGGCCGCCCTCGTCGACGGCGCCGGTCCCGTGCGCGCCTTCGTGTCCGTCGTGCTGCCGATGAGCCGCAACGCGCTCATCACGGCCGGCCTGTTCACGTTCCTCTTCGCGTGGGGCGACTTCCTGTTCGCCCTCACGCTGACCACCACGCCCGAGGTGCGGCCCATCACGCTCAGCCTCTACAACTACATCGGCACCTTCGTCAGCGACTGGTCGCCGATCATGGCGACGGCCATCCTGTCGTCGCTGCCCGCCATCGCCCTGCTCGTCGTCGCCCAGCGGTACGTCGCCGCGGGCGTCACCGGCGGGGCCGTCAAGTGACCACCCAGGGAGCTCCCATGGCCGCCACCGGCCCGATCCGCGTCACCGTCTGGGGCGAGAACCGCCACGAGCAGCTCGAGCCCGAGGTGGCGCAGCGCTACCCCGACGGCATGCACGGCGCCGTCGCCCAGGGCGTCGAGGAGAACCTCGGCGACCGCGTCGTCGTGCGCACCGCGACCCTCGACGACCCCGAGCACGGCCTGAGCGAGGAGGTGCTGCGCGGCACCGACGTCCTCACCTGGTGGGGGCACGCCGCCCACGCGGAGGTCTCCGACGAGGTCGTCGAGCGCGTGCACCGGCACGTCCTGGAGGGGATGGGGCTCATCGTCCTGCACTCCGGGCACTGGTCGAAGGTCTTCACCAAGCTCATGGGCACCACGTGCACGCTGCGCTGGCGCGCCGAGCACGACCGCGAGCTGGTGTGGACCGTCGACCCCACGCACCCCATCGCGCGGGGCGTCCCCCACCCGCTGGTCATCGAGGAGGACGAGATGTACGGGGAGTTCTTCGACGTCCCCACCCCCGACGAGCTCGTCTTCATCTCCTCCTTCTCCGGCGGGGAGGTCTTCCGCTCCGGCTGCACGTGGCGGCGCGGCTTCGGCAAGGTCTTCTACTTCCGCCCCGGCGACCAGGAGTACCCCACGTACTTCCACGCCGACGTGCGCAAGGTCATCGCCAACGCCGTCGAGTGGGCCGTCACGGTGCGCCCCGAGCGGACCCTGCCGACGCTGCTGCGCTACGACACGGACGACTTCTTCAACGGCCACGGCTACCAGGGCGCCCTGAGCGCCGAGGCGCAGGAGGCGGCCCGGTGACCGGCGGGCGCGCGGACGGGCCCGTGCGGGTCGTCCTCGTCGGCGCCGGCGGGATGGGCAAGGCGTGGCTGTCCACGATCCTCGCCTCCCCGAGCACCGAGCTGGCCGGCGTCGTCGACCTGGACCTGGAGGTGGCCGAGAAGGCCGCCGCCTCCGCCGGCGTCCCGGACGTCCCGCTGGGCCGCGACGCCGTCGAGCTGGCCCGCGCCACCGGCGCCGAGGCGGTCGTCAACGTCACCGTGCCGCGCGCGCACCACCCCGTCACCACGGCCGCGCTGTTCGCGGGGCTGCCGGTGCTGGGGGAGAAGCCCGTCGCCGACACGGTCGCCCGCGGGCTGTCCCTCGTGGCGGCCAGCGAGGTCAGCGGGGAGCTGTTCGTCACCAGCCAGTCGCGCCGCTGGAACCCGCACGTGCACGCCCTGCGCGAGCAGGCGCGCGCCCTGGGCCGGCTCGGCGTCCTGACGACGGAGTTCTTCAAGGCCCCGCACTTCGGCGGGTTCCGCGAGGACATGGACCACCCGCTGCTGCTGGACATGGCGATCCACCCCTTCGACACCGCCCGCTTCGTCCTGGACGCCGAGCCGGTGTCGGTGTACTGCGAGGAGTTCAACCCGCCGTGGAGCTGGTACCGGGGTGACGCGGGCGCCGCGGCCGTCTTCGAGATGACCGGCGGGGTGCGCTACGCCTACACGGGCAGCTGGTGCAGCCCGGGCCGCGAGACGTCGTGGAACGGCGCGTGGCGGCTGTCCGGCGAGCGCGGCAGCGCCCTGTGGGACGGCGACACCGAGCCGGTGCTGGAGACGGAGCCGCCCGTGGACCCGCCGGCCGTGCCGGCGGTGGGGGAGGGCATCGCGGGCGCGCTGGAGGCGTTCACCGCCGCGCTGCGCGGCGGGCCGGTGCCCACGGGCGAGGTCCACGAGAACGTCCTGAGCCTGGTGATGGTCGAGGCCGCCGTCGAGTCGTCCACCAGCGGCGCGCGCGTGCTCGTCGACGACGTCCTGGACCGCGCCTACGCCCGGGCGCTGGAGCAGGAGGAGCGCGAGGACGTGCGCGCGCGGCTGGCGTCGTGGACGTCGGTGCGCGGCGCCCTCACCCCCCGCCCCTGACCCGGTCCGTCCCCGTCCCGCTCCGCCGTCCCGTCCCGCCCGGCTGATCGCCCCCCTCGCCGTGATCATGGATGGATGACCGTTCACCCGTCCATGATCACGGCGGGGGAGGGGGTGGTGGACGGGGGAGCGGGCCCGGGTGACGGGCGGGTGAACCGGTCCAGCCCGTCGCCCCGCCCGGCGGGCCCGGGTGGCAGGATGCCCGCACGATCGACGAGGAGGTCTGAGTTGCCCGACACGTCCCTTCCCGAGCTCGGCGTGGCCGTCATCGGCCACTCCTTCATGGGAGCCGTCCACTCGCACGCCTGGCGGACCGTCGACCACGTCGGCACGCCGCGCTTCCGCACCCGCCGGGTCGCCCTCGCCGGGCGGGACGCCGGCCGGGCCGCCGCCGCCGCGCAGCAGTTCGGCTGGGAGGAGTCCACCGACGACTGGCGCACGCTCATCGAGCGCGACGACGTCCACGTCATCGACGTCCTCACCCCCGGCGACAGCCACGAGGAGATCTCGGTGGCGGCCCTGGAGGCGGGCAAGCACGTCCTGTGCGAGAAGCCCCTGGCCAAGGACGTCGCCGGCGCCGAGCGCATGACGGCGGCCGCTCAGGCCGCCTCCGCGCGCGGCGTGCGCAGCATGGTCGCCTTCAACTACCGCAAGGTGCCCGCCCTCGGGCTGGCCCGCCAGCTCGTCGCCGACGGCCGCCTCGGCACCGTCCGCCAGGTGCGCGCCCTGTACCTGCAGGACTGGATCGTCGACGAGTCCTTCCCGCTGACCTGGCGCCTGCAGAAGGACCGCTCCGGCGCCGGCGCGCTCGGCGACATCGGCTCGCACATCATCGACGCCGCGCAGTTCGTCACCGGCCAGCTGCTCACCGGGGTCTCCGGCGCCACCGAGACGTTCGTCAAGCAGCGGCCCGTGGAGGCGCAGCGCACCGGCTCCAACACCGGGCTGGGCGCCGAGGCCGGCACCGAGCTGGGCGAGGTCACCGTCGACGACGCGGCGGTGTTCTTCGGCCGCGGCGACGGCGGCGCCCTCATGACGTTCGAGGCCACCCGCATGGCGCTGGGCCGCAAGAACGCCATGCGCCTGGAGGTCAACGGCTCGAAGGGCAGCGTCGCGTTCGACTTCGAGTCGATGAACGAGCTGCAGTTCTTCGACGGCACCCTGCCGGACGCCGAGAACGGGTTCCGGAGGATCCTGGCGACCGAGCCGGACCACCCGGGCGTGTCGAACTGGTGGCCGGCCGGGCACGGCCTGGGCTACGACCACCCGTTCGTGCACGAGCTGCAGGAGTTCCTGGGCGCGATCGCCGACGAGCGCGACCCGAGCCCGTCGTTCGCCGACGGCCTGCAGGTCCAGAAGGTCCTGGACGCGGTGCAGCGCAGCGCCGAGAACGACTCCGCCTACACGACGATCTGAGGAGGGCCCCGATGCCTCGTCCCGTCACCCTGTTCACCGGCCAGTGGGCCGACCTGCCGTTCGAGGAGGTGTGCCGCCTCGCCTCCGAGTGGGGGTTCGACGGCCTGGAGATCGCCACCTGGGGCGACCACCTGGACTCCTCGCGCGGCGCCCGCGACGACGACTACATCGCCGAGAAGAAGGCCACGCTCGAGAAGTACGGCCTGAAGGTGTGGACCATCTCCGCGCACCTGTCCGGGCAGGCCGTCTGCGACCTCATCGACGAGCGCCACAAGGACATCGTCTCCTCGGCCGTGTGGGGCGACGGCGACCCGGAGGGCGTGCGCCAGCGCGCCGCCGAGTACGTCAAGGACACCGCCCGCACGGCCGCCAAGCTGGGCGTGAAGACGGTCACCGGGTTCACCGGGTCCTCGATCTGGCACACCGTGGCGATGTTCCCCCCCACGCCGGCCGCCATGGTCGACGCCGGGTACCAGGACTTCGCCGACCGCTGGAACCCGATCCTCGACGTCTTCGACGAGGTCGGCGTGCGCTTCGCCCACGAGGTCCACCCGTCCGAGATCGCCTACGACTACTGGACGACGCAGCGCGCGCTGGAGGCGATCGGACACCGCCCGGCGTTCGGGCTGAACTTCGACCCGAGCCACTTCGTGTGGCAGGACCTGGACACGGTCGGGTTCCTGCGCGACTTCGCCGACCGGATCTACCACGTGCACTGCAAGGACTCCAAGAAGCAGCTCGACGGCCGCGCCGGCCGGCTGGGCTCGCACCTGGCGTGGGCGGACTCCCGCCGGGGCTGGGACTTCGTCTCCGTCGGGCACGGCGACGTGCCGTGGGAGGCGATCTTCCGCCAGCTCAACGTCATCGGCTACGAGGGCCCCACGAGCGTGGAGTGGGAGGACGCGGGCGTGGACCGGCTGCGCGGCGCGCCCGACGCGCTGGCGTTCGTGCGCCGGCTCGGCGAGCTGATCCAGCCGCCGGCGGCCGCGTTCGACGCCGCCTTCAGCTCGAAGGGCTGACCCGGGGCCGACCTGGTCCCCGCGGTCCCGCAGGTGGAACCTGCGGGACCGCGGGAACCGCGGGGCGCCGGCGCGCGTCCCACCTCGAAGGCGCCAGTGACTCGGCGTAACCCCACGTTCACGTGGAGTGTGGTTCAGCTCACAAACCGCGCCGCGGCCCGGTCGCCGGCTGGTTGGGTACGCGCCATGCCGACCCCGGGTCCCTCCCCCCGCTCCGCCCTGCGCCCGCGCCGGGCCGCACGCCTCGCCGCCCTGCCCGTCGCCACCCTCGCCGGTCTCGCGCTGGCCGCCGCCACGGCCGTCCCCGCCGTCGCCGTGCCGGTCGGGCCCCCGCCGCCGCCGGACCCGCTGGCCCTGCACGTGCTGCACGAGACGAACGTCGCGCGCGCCGCCGCCGGCTGCGCGCCGCTGGAGCTGGCGCTCCCGCTGGTCGCCGCCGCCGAGCGCCACTCCGACGAGATGGCCGCCCGGGGCGCCATGACCCACACCGGCGCGGACGGCAGCACCCCCCGCACCCGCCTGCTCGCCCAGGGCGTCTCCCCGCGCCGCACCGCCGAGAACGTCGCCTTCGGGTACGCCGCCGACCAGGTCGTCGACGCGTGGCTGGCCAGCGACGGGCACCGCCGCAACGTCCTGGACTGCCGCCTGACCCAGGTGGGCATCGCGGAGACCCCCGGGCGCGCGGGGTCCTACTGGACGCAGGTCTTCGCCGGATGAGCCGCCGTCCCGGTCCGGTCGCGCCGTGAGCACGGCGCTGCGCACGCGCCCGCCCCGCCGCCCCCGTCGTGACACCCTGTCGAGGGGTCGTCGCTCTGCGGGAACCGCGGTGGTGGGGAGCGCGTCCGACGACCGGACCGGGACGCCAGGACGGGACGAGGAGGTGCGGCCGGTGGTGCGCGGACAGCTCGCCGAGCCGCGGCTGGAGGTCTCCCGCTCGTCCCGCGCGCCGGCGCCGCGCGGCCTCGCGGCGCTGCGCCGCACCTCGGCCGTGCTCGCCGTCGTCCTCACCGGCCTGCTCGGCGTCCACGCCGCGCAGGCCCTGACCGGCCCGCCCGCCGGCGGCGCCGAGCCGTCACCGACGCCCCTGCCGCGGGTCACCACCGACAGCGACGCCCTCGCCCGGCTGGAGGCGCTGCGCGCCGACGGCCTGCGCCGGCACGCCCCCGAGGGGCAGTGGGTGGCGCAGCTGTCGGCCAAGAGCGTCGGCCTGACCGACCCCGAGCAGACGGCCGCCAACGGCAGCAACACCTTCTACGCCACCGACATCCTCGCCCAGGTGCAGGACCTCGCCGCCGGCGTCGCCAGCGGGGAGGTCTTCGTGCTGCGCAGCACCGACCTGCGCGAGGAGCTGCGCGACCCGCGCGGCGAGGCGTACTGGAACACCTTCGCGGCCGGCTCGTTCGCCGACGCCGCCGCGGTGCGCCGCTGGTGCGACGAGGTCTTCGTCGCCGTCGACGGTCCCGAGCGCGGCCACGTCTGCTTCGCCAAGCAGCTGCACCCCGCCGGCGGCTGATCCCCGCGCCACCCACCGTGATCTTGCTGGGAATGCCAGCAAGATCACGGCGGGGAGGGGGCGAGTGGAGGCGTCGGCGGGGAGGGTCAGAGGGCCAGGGCCGGGTGCAGGCGGGCGGGGGACCAGGTGCGGCGCCGGTGGGCGGCCAGGACGCTGACCGCCAGGCCCAGCAGCCCGAACCCGGCGAGCACGGCCGCCGACGACCACACCGCCGCTCCGGACCCGCCCACGACGAGGTGGCGCAGGCCGTCGGCCGCGTACGTCATCGGCAGCAGCGGGTGCAGCACCTGGAAGAAGCCCGGCGCCGTCTGCACGGGGTACGTGCCGCCCGTGGAGGTCAGCTGGAGCACCAGCAGCACGAGGGCCCCCAGCCGGCCCGCCCCGCCGAACAGCGCCACCAGGCACTGGTGCAGCGCCGTGAACACCACCGCCACCAGGACCGTGAACGCCAGCGTGGCCGCCGGTCGCGGCGAGGAGATCCCCACCGCCGTCAGCAGCACCACGCCCAGCACGAGGCCCTGCGCCACGGCCAGCAGCGCGCCGGGCGCCCAGCCCGCCAGCGCCGCCCGCACCGGGGAGACCGTCGAGGCCAGCGCCCGCGGCGACAGGGCCCGCAGCACCATGTACGTGACCATCCCGCCCACCCACAGGGCGACCGGCACGAACAGCGGCGCCAGGCCGTCGGCGTAGTGCGCCACCGGGTTCTCGACCACCCGCTGCGCCTGGACGGGGTCGGCCACCACGCCCGCCCGCTGCTCGCGCTGGGCCGCGCTCAGGGCCGGCACCTGCCCGGCGCCCTCGCGCAGGCTCCCGGCCAGCTCGCCGGCGCCGTCGGTCAGCCGGCCCGTGCCGTCGGCCAGCGCCCCGGCGCCCGTGGCGGCCGCCTCGGTGCCGCCCAGCAGGGAGCGGGCGCCGTCGTCGACCGCGGCGGCGCCGGAGGCCAGCTCGCCCGCGCCCGCGGCCGCCGAGCGCGCCCCGGCCGCCAGGGACGACGTGCCGGCGGCCAGCTCGTCCGCCCCGCCGGCCGCGGAGGCGGCACCGGCGGCCAGCGCGGGCGCGGCGTCGGCCAGCGCCCGGTTGCCGGTCGCGACGGCGTCGGCCCCGGCGGCCAGCGCGTCGACGTCCGCGGCCAGCTGGCGGGCCCGCGCCGCGGCGTCGGCCACCGTGGCCGCCACCCGCTCGTCGTCAAGGCCGGCGCGCGCCCGCGCCAGCTGCTCCACGGCCTCCTGCAGCTGCGGGTCGCCGGAGGCGGCGGCGACCGCGCGGGCCCGCTCCAGCGCGTCGTCCAGGGCCGGGCCCAGGTCCGCGCCGGCGCCGGCGACGGCGTCCAGCGCCCCGGTGTCCAGGCCGTCCACGGCCTGCGCGAGGCGGGCGGCGCCGTCGGCGACCCGCCGGGAGCCGTCGGCCAGCTCGGCGGTCCGCTGCGGCAGCGCGGCGGTCCCCTCGCGCAGCGCGCCCAGGCCGCCGGCGAGCTCGCGCGCGCCGGTGTCCGCGGCGGCCGCCCCGCCGGCCAGGGCCGCGGTGCCGTCGGCCAGCTCCCGCGAGCCGGTGCGCAGGTCGCCCGTGCCGTCGACGAGCCGGGCGGCGCCGCGGTCGAGGTCGCCGAGACCCACGAGCAGCTCGCGGGCGCCGTCGTCGGTGCGCGCGGCGCCGTCGGTCAGCTCGTCGGCGCCGTCGGCGGCCCGGTCCAGGGAGTCGTGGACGTCGCTGAAGGCCAGGTAGACGCCGTCGAGGTGACCGGCCGTGGCCGTGCGCTGCAGACCGGTGCGCACGCTGGTCGCCACCGTGTCGGTGACCTGGCTGACGACGTGGTTGACGGCGTCGTCGGTGGTGACGCTCAGCCGCGCGCTGCGCGGGGCGTCGCCCGTCGTGGACGCCAGGGCGGTGGAGAAGTCCCGCGGGACGGTGAGGACGGCCGCGTAGTCGCCGTCGGCCAGGCCCTCCCGGGCCCGCTCGGCGGTGGTGGCCTCCCAGGTGAACCCGGCGTCGGCGTCCGGGCCGGTCAGCTGCTCGACGAGGTCGGCGCCCGCCCGCACCGGCGTGCTCGCCCTGTCGGGCCCGGTGGCGGTCGCGGGCACGTCCTCGTCGACGACGGCCGCGCGCAGCCGGTCCAGGTGCGCGACCGGGTCGTGGTTGGCGCTGAGGTACAGCCCGCCGTACAGCAGCGGGACGACGACCACCACGAGCAGCGCCAGCCGGGTGATCGTGGCGCGCCCGAAGCGGGCCAGCTCCAGGCCGGGCAGGGTCGCGGGCAGGGTCGTCGGGCGCGGGCTCATCGGGGGTCCTCCAGGTCCACGACCACCACGGGGCCGGGGGTGTCGGCGGGCAGGTCGGTGCTGTCGGTGCAGGTGGCCAGGACCGTCAGCGGCCGCCCGGTGGCGGTGCGCAGCGCGGCCAGCGCCGCCCACGCGCGGCGGCGGTCCGCGGCGCGGCGCAGGGCGTCGACGTCGTCGACGGCCAGGGCGTCCGGGCGCCCCAGCAGGCCCAGGCCCGCGGCCAGCAGCGCGCGGTCCAGCGGCGGCAGGTCGCCCACGGGCGCGTCGGCGTCCAGGGCGGCCCGCTCGCCGTCCGCCGCGCCGAGCAGGTCGCGCAGGTGCGCCAGCCGGTCCTCGACGGCGGCGCGCGAGGCCCACGGCCGCCACCACGGCTGGTGCAGGACGAGCCGCTCGGCCACGTGCTGGCCGACGGTGAGGACGTCGTCGAGGTCGTCGACCCCGCGCACCCCGCCCAGCGCCACGGCCCGGCGCACCGCGCCCGCCCCGCCGGGCAGGGGGTGCCCCAGGACGTCGAGGCGGCCGGCGTCCAGGCGCAGGCGCCCGGCGAGCGCCAGCAGCAGCGCCGTCTTGCCGCTGCCGGTGCCCCCGCGCACGACGACGAGCGCGCCGGCGGGCGCCTCCACGTCCACGCCCTCGAAGGCGGCGGCCGGGCGGTGCCCGCGCAGCGCGAGCCCGCGCCCGCGCACGGCCGCCGGTGCGCCACCGTCCGGTGCGCCGTCCGGTGCGTCCTCGCGCGGGGCGGGCCAGGTGCCCGCGAGGTGGCGCCCGTTCACCGGTCGCTCCCCGCCGCCCCGTCGAGCGGGCTGCTCAGGGCGAGCAGCACCCCGGTCAGCGCGTCGGCCTCCAGCCGCCGCACGGTCGCGGCGTCCTCCGGGCCGGCGAGCAGGGCGGGAGTGCTGAAGCCGTCGTGGACGGCGACGACGGCCTGGGCGGCCTCGGGGGCGGGCACGCCCAGGCGCCGCCCGGCGCGCTCGGCGCCCGCGGTGAGCAGGACCGCCAGGCGCGCCTGCAGGGCCGCGCGGTGCGCGGCGAGAGCGGCCGCGGCGGCGGGGTCGCGCAGGGCCTGGGCGGTGAACTCGGTGCGCACGAGCTGCCAGGTGCGCTCGCGCGGGAGGACGTCCAGGACGCGGGCCACGAGCGCGGCCAGGTCGGCGGGACCTCCGGCGCTCCCGGGGCCCGTCCCGTCCGGCTCGGCCAGGCGGGCGCCGACCTCGGCGAGGAGGGCGTCGGCCTGCTGCGCGAAGAGCGCGGAGACGACCTCGTCGAGGGTGGCGAAGTTGGAGTAGAAGGCACCGCGCGTGTAGCCGGCGCGCTCGCAGACGGCCTCGACGCTGGTGCGGGCCAGGCCCGCGTCGGCGACGACGGCGAGGGCGGCGTCCAGCAGGCGCTGGCGGGTCTGCGCGCGCCGGCGCGTGCCGCGTCCGGGTGGTTCGGTCACCCCACCACCGTAGCCCCCGGTGGATGCAGAACGTATCGAGTACGGACTGCATCCGCCGTCGGGCGGGGTGAACCCCGCCACACCCCCCGCCGTCCCGCTCGTTCCCCCGGCAGCACCCCCGGCCGCTCCGTAGGGTGGTGCCACCTGCGCGGAGCGTCCGGCCGCGCGGGCCGATGGGGGGACACGCAGTGAGCAACCGGGGCGACCGCCCGGCGGAGCAGGACCGTCGCACCACGCAGGACCGCGCCGCGGGGGCACGGGGCACGGGGGAGCGGGGCGCGCGCACGGCCGTCGGCCGCGCCGTCCGCCGACCCCGCACCTGGGTCGTGGCGGGTGCCGTCGCCGCCGTCGGCGGCGGGTACGTGGCCGCCGCCCTCGCCCTGGGCGGCACCGTCCCGCGCGGCACCACCGTGCTGGGCGCCGACCTCGGCGGCCTCGACCGCGCCGCCGCCGCCGACGCCCTCGCCGGCCCCGCCGGCGAGGTGGCCGGTCGTCCGCTGCCCCTGCGCGTCACCGGTGCGGGCGCCGCGCTGGACACCGGTCTCGACCCCGCGGCCGCGGGCCTGGCCGTCGACGTCGACGCCACCGCCGGAACCCTCACCGCCCCCGCGTGGGACCCGCGCGACCTGTGGCGCCACCTCGCCGGCGGCGGCGAGCAGCGCCCCGTCGTCGACGTCGACCGCGACGCCCTCACCGGCGCCCTGCGCGCCGTCGCCGAGGACGTCGACGCGCCCGCCGCCGAGGGCGCCGTCGTCTTCGCCGTCACCCCGGGCGAGGGCGGCGCACCCGCGCGCGTCGAGCCCGTCGTCGAGGCTCCCGCCGACGGCCGCTCCCTGGACGTCGCGGCCGCCGCCGACACCGTCGCGGCCGCCTGGCCCACCGACGGCCCCGTCGAGCTGACCGCCGAGGTCGAGCGTCCCAGCGCCGACGCCGCCGCGATCGAGGCCGCCGCCGAGGACGTCGCCCGCCCGGCCGTCGACGGGGACCTCGTCGTCGCCGGCGGCGGTCGCGACGTCGTCCTGGCCCCGGCGGTGTTCGCGCCGGCGCTCGCCGTGCGGCCCGTGGACGGCACCCCGCAGCTGGTCGCCGACGGCGAGGCCCTGCAGACCGCCGTGCTGGCCGCCGACCCGGGTTTCGAGGTGCCCGCGCAGGACGCCCGCATCGAGGTCGACGGCGAGGTGCCGCGCGTCGTGCCGTCCGTGGAGGGCAGCGACCTCGCCCCCGAGGACCTCGCCGGCGCCGTCACCGCGGCGCTGACCGTCCCCGCCGCGACACCCGCCGCCACCGCGACCGGCACCGCGACGGAGACGGCGGAACCCGGTCCCGCGCCGGAACCCTCCCGGCGCGCCGAGGTGGACCTGCGGCCCGCGGTGCCCGCGCTGACGACCGAGCAGCTGCAGCAGCTGAACGTCGTGGAGCGCATGTCGACGTTCTCCACGACGCTGACCGCCAACCGCGCCCGCACCGAGAACATCCGGCTGGCCGCCGCCGCCGTCGACGGCACCCTGCTGCGCCCCGGCGAGGAGTTCTCGATGAACGACGTCGTCGGCGAGCGCACCCCCGAGCGCGGCTACAACCGCGCCGGCGTCATCTCCGGCGGCCGCCTCGTCGACGACTACGGCGGCGGTGTCTCCCAGCTGTCCACCACGCTGTTCAACGCGGTGTTCTTCGCGGGGCTCGACGAGGTCGAGCACCGGCCGCACTCGTTCTACATCTCCCGCTACCCGGCCGGGCGCGAGGCGACGATCGACTGGCGCAGCATCGACAACCGGTTCCGCAACGACTCCGGCAACGGCGTCTACGTGCAGGCGTACGTCGCCGACGGCGAGGTCACCGTCTCCCTGTACGGGACGAGGTTCCGCGAGGTGCGGGCGGAGTCCTCCGGCCGCTACGCCGTGACGCAGCCGCGCACCATCTACGACACCAGCTCGGACTGCTCCCCGCAGTCGGCGAACCCGGGTTTCACCATCGACGTCACGCGGATCATGACGCCCGTGGGCGGCGGCCCGGAGGAGCGGGAGACGTGGACGACGCGCTACAACCCGCAGAACCGCATCGTCTGCGGCCCCGACCCCGCCACCGTGCGGCCCAGTCCGACGGGCACCCCGTCGCCGACGGGAACCCCCGCGCCGCCGCCCGAGGCGCCGCCCGCGCCGGAGGGTGAACCGGCCCCGGAAGGCTGAGCTCACACCGCGGGGTCCACCAGGTCCTCGACCGGCCCGTCCGGCAGGACGATCCACCCCTCGCGGCGCGCCCGCTCCACCTCGCCGGGTGCGGGGAACGCGCAGCGGCCCAGCGCTGCCGCTCGCGCGGCCAGCGCCGCCACCAGCGCGTCGAGGGCGTCGTCGGAGGCCTCGCACAGCGCCCGGTGGGCGCCGACGTCCAGCCACGGCGTCCGCGCCAGCAGGTCCGCCACCAGCGCCGACCGCGCGGGCGCGCCCTCGCGGCCCTTGTAGCCGCGGTGGGTGAACCCCCACCGGTGCAGGGACGCCGCCGGGTACACCTCGGCGACCACACCCGCGCCCGAGCGGTCCACGGCGACGCCGGCCGCGGCCAGCCGCTCCAGCAAGACCGCGGCCCGCACCGCTGTCAGCCCGATGCGGTCCGTGGACACGCTCAGCGGCACGTACCCGGCGCGGCGCAGCACCCGGTCGGTGTGCCGGTACGCGACCCGGCGGCGCAGTTCGTCGCCGTCCGCGCGGGGGCCGGTGTCGACGTGCTCGGCCAGGCGCCCGGCGGTGTGCGCGGTGACGAACGCGGTGAACTCGTCCGGCCAGCCCAGCGGGCAGTCGATCCCCACCTTGTCGGCGGGCGCGCCCGCGGCCGCCACGACGTCGGCGTCGGTGGCGCCCAGCGCGAGGTGCGCGACCCGCGCCCGGCCCGGCGACCACTCGACGACGGCCAGGCCCGTGCGGGCCGGCTGGGTCGCCAGGTCCACCCCGACCGTGATCACGGGGTCGGGCCGCGACGGGCGGGGGAGGACCTGCGCGTCGTCGCGACGGCGACGCCGGCCAGCGCCAGCGCGCCGCCCAGCAGGGCCAGCGCTGGCGGCGTCTCGCGCAGCACGAGCCAGGACAGGACGACCACGACCGCGGGCACGGCGTACGTCGTCGCCGCGGTGCGCCCGGCGCTGGTGCGCGAGAGCACGTAGCCCCAGGTCGTGAAGGCCACGGCGGTGGGGAACACCCCGAGGTAGACGACGCCCAGGACGGACGACGTGGGCGCGGCCGCGAGCGCCCGCACCAGGCCGGGCGCGAACGGCAGGCACGCCACGGCCCCGGCCGCGCAGCCGACCAGGGTCATCGTCGGCGCGTCCACGTGCCGCAGCAGCCGCTTCTGGGCGGTCGCGGCGCTCCCGTAGACCACCGCGGCCACGAGCCCGAGCAGGACGCCGACCGCGTCGTACCGGCCGGTCGAGGTGGAGGCGGCCACGACCGCGACGCCGAGGAAGGCGACGGCCATCCCCGCGAGCAGCCGGCGGGGGAAGCCCTCGCCGAGCAGGAGGCCGGCGAGCACGGCGGTGACCACCGGGGCGACGTTGACCAGCAGGGCCGCGGTCCCCGCGTCGACGTGGTGCTCCGCGGCGTTGAGCGCGACGTTGTAGACCCCGAACCAGGCCACCCCCCACAGCACGACGCCGATCAGCACCCACCGCGGCGCGTCGCGCAGCCGCCGCCGGGCGTCCGGCCCACCGCCCCGGGTCGCCCGCGCGCGCAGCGCCAGGTGCAGCAGCGCCAGGGCGAGGGTCCCCACGACGACCCGCGCGAGCGTCAGCGGGCCGGGGGCGAAGTCCTCGGCCGCGGCGCGGATGCCCACGAAGGCGGACGCCCACAGCAGGACGGTCACCGAGGCGGCGCCCACGAGGAGGGCGCGCTCGCGCCGGGCCGGGGAGGCCGCGGGCGCGTCGATCAGGTCGGACGGGGTCACGGACCGATCCTGGCGACAGGGGTGGTGCAGCACCAGCGCCGGTCCCACCGGACCGTGCCGTCGGACGGCGGACCGGTCCGGGCGGGCGCCGGCTCCGCACCGGCGTTCCACGTCCAGGCCGGTTTTGCCGGAACCGCAACTCTCCTCGCCGCGAGCGGGAGCGCTCGCGCAGTGTCGACGGTGACGGCCGCGCGGCGGCCGCGCTGGAGACGGAGGAGCAGGCGATGGCGGGGCAGTCCGGTGGGCAGCGGGTCGGCGGACAGCGGATCGGCGAGCAGTACGACGTGGTGGTCGTGGGGGGTGGACCCGCGGGGCTGAGCGCGGCCGTCGCCCTGGCCCGCTCCCGGCGCAGCGTCCTGGTCGTGGACGCCGGGGAGCCCCGCAACGCGACCGCGGGGCACGCCCACAACTACCTCGGGCGCGAGGGCGTGGTGCCGGCGGACCTGCTCGCCGACGGCCGCGCGGAGGCCGTCGCGTACGGGGCGCGGGTGCTGGACGGGCGGGTCGTCTTCGCCGGCCCCGCCGGTCCGCCGGACGGGGGTGACGGTGACGGACGGGGTTTCGACGTCCACGTGCAGGACGGCCCGACCGTCCGCGCGCGCCGGCTGCTCGTCACCACGGGGCTGACCGACCGGCTGCCGGCGCTGCCGGGCCTGGCCGAGCGGTGGGGCCGCGACGTCCTGCACTGCCCCTACTGCCACGGCTGGGAGGTGCGCGACCGGGCGATCGGGGTGCTGGCCGGGCCCGCCGGCGGGATGCACCAGGCGCAGCTGTTCCGCCAGCTCAGCGGCTCGGTGACGCTGTTCACCCACACCGGTCCCGCGCTCACCGCCGAGCAGTCCGAGGTGCTCGCCGCCCGCGGCGTCGACGTCGTCGACGGGGAGGTGGTCGACATCGACGTCGCCGACGACCGGTTGCGCGGGGTGCGGCTGGCCTCCGGGGAGACCGTCCCGCTGGAGGCCCTGGTCGTCGCCCCGTTCTTCGCGGCCAACGCCGACCTGCTCACCGACCTGGGCCTGGAGGTCACCGAGATGCGGATGGGCGACGTCGTCGTCGCCACCCACGTGGCCGCCGACCCCACCGGCGCGACCGCGGTGCCGGGGGTGTGGGTGGCGGGCAACGTCGCCAACCCCATGACCCAGGTCGTGGCCTCGGCCGCGGCCGGTATGACCGCCGGGGCGGCCCTCAACGCCGACCTCGTCGCGGAGGACACCCGGGCGGCGCTCGCGGCCCACCGCGCGCAGCGGGAGGTCGTCCGTGGCTGACGCCGGCGCCGCACCCGTCGCCCCGGCGCGCGACCCGCTGGGCGCCACCGCCGACCGGCCGCCGGGCAGCTGGTGGTCGCCGGACGCGGCGCGGTGGGTCGCGCCGTCCTGACCGGCCGCGGGCCGCCGCTACCCCCGGCAGGCGGCCCGCAGCTCCCGCACCACCGTCCGCGCGGCCGCCCGGCCCGTCCGGGTGGGCACCAGGGGGTGGACGTGGACCTGCCCGACCGCCTCGTGGAACACGACGTCGACACCGCTGCTGCGGGCCTTCTCGACGAGCAGGTGAGCGTCGGGGTTGAGGATGTCGCGGGTCCCGCTGAACACGCTCAGCGGCCCCAGGCCCGCCAGGTCCCCGAACAGCGGGCTCACCGCGGGGTCGGTCAGGGGCAGCTCGCCGCGCCAGGCGTCGGCGAAGAACCGCCCCCCGGGCCGTCCCAGCCACGGGTCCGACGGCTGCACCTCGGGGATCCGCGGGTTGCTCCAGGTCAGGTCCAGCGCCGGGGCGATCAGCAGGACCAGGGGCAGGACGGTCCCCGCGTCGCGCAGCCGCAGCGCCGCGGACAGGGCGATCTGCCCGCCGGCGGAGTCGCCCGCCAGGCACGCCGGCCCGTGCGCGTCGGCGGTGCGCCGCACCAGGTCGACGATCCGCTCACCTACCGGCGCCGCGCTGCCGCGGGGCAGCAGCGGGTAGATCGGGACGACGACCGTGGTGCCCGCCCCGGCGGCGACGTCGGCCGCCAGCTGCCAGTGCTGCGAGGAGATCTCGTTGACCCACCCCCCGCCGTGGACGTAGACGACGCTGCCGACCGGGGCGGATCCCGCGGCCGGGGTGAGCGTGTACACCGGCCACCCCCGGTCGTCGGCGACCTCCACGCGCACGTCGCGGCGCAGCCGCCGCGGGGGCCCGTAGGGGCGGGGCCGCAGGGTCGCCTCGCGCAGCCGCCGCCGCGCGCCCTCGACGGTGGCGTAGGGCCGGTCGGCCCGGCTCAGGCGCAGGTACAGGGGGACCAGCGCGTCGGGGACGTCGACCACGGTGCGCAGCTCCCTCCGGCGGACTCGGTGCTCCGCAGTCTGCCCCCGGTGCCCGGTCAACCTCGATCGGCCGTACCGCGCGGGAGCACCCAGCGCTGCGGCACGCCCGCGTGCTCCTCGATCAGCTCGAAGTCACGGTCGTAGTGCAGCACCGCGGCCTCCTCCACGACCGCGTGAGCCGCGACGAGGACGTCCACCGGCCCCGGCCCGCGGTGCTGCCCCCTGGCGACCAGCCGGCCCTGGATGACCTGCGCAGCGGCGTCGACGTCGCGGGAGCCTTCCAGGACACGCATGGCGGCGGCGAGCATCCGCTGCTGCCGGGCGTGGTCGGCCGCGTCGCGAGCGGAGACCCCCACCTCCAGCAGGGTCGGCACGCAGACGGTCAGCTCGTGGTCAGCGCGCAACCGCTCGACGGTCTCCCGCACGCGGGGCTTGCCGAAGCGCTGGACGACGCTGTTGTCGAGGACGAACTTCACGCACCGCTCCCGTCCGGAGTGTCGCGCGGGGTGAGGTCCTGAGCGTCCTCCTCCAGCCGGGTCCGCTCGTGGGCCAGGTGCTCGCGCTGGGCGTCGAGGTAGGCCTCGGCGGAGAGGCCACCGGCGTCGACGTACTCCCAGAGCTCGGCCCACGCGCGGTCCTTCTCCGCCTTCGCCACGACCGCGCGCAGGGCGGCTTCGACGGTGTCCTTCTTCTGCGTGGTGCCCAGCGCGCCGGCCGCTCGGCCGAGCAGCTCGTCGTCGATGTCGATGTGGGTGTAGGTCACGGGACCTCCCGGTTTGACGTACGTCGATCGTAAGCTCGACGTACGTCAGGAGCGAGCGCGTCCACCGTCCCGGGGTCCGGGCTGGTCGGCCGGACCGTGCGGGAGGTCCTGCCGTCGAGAGGTGCGGTGCGGCTCGTCGCGGGAGGTCAGCCGGTCCGGCCCACCTCGATGCCCGCGGGGCCCGCGGCGTCCAGGAACGCGAGGGCCTCGGCGCTGCGGGAACCCGCCGGCGCGGTGTAGAGCACGAGGTGCTGGTCGCGGTCGGGCAGCAGCAGCGCGTCGCAGTCGACGACCACGTCCCCGACCACCGGGTGCCGGAACGTCTTGGTCAGCGTCGGCGGCGCCTGCACGTCGTGCCGCTGCCACAGGCGGGCGAAGTCGGCGCTGCCCGCGCGCAGCTCCTCGACCAGGCCGGTCACCACCGGGTCGGCGGGGTAGCGGGCCCGCGCCGCCCGCAGCTGCGCGACGGCGTGCAGGCGGAACTCGGCGACGTCGGAGACGCCGTACAGCGGTCCGGACGGTCCGTCCGGCGCCAGGAACGCCGTGCGCGCCAGGTTGCGCCGGTGGGGGGCCGCCCGGTCGAAGTCCTCCATCAGCGCCGCCGCCAGCTCGTTGTGGGCCAGCACCTCGAAGACCGCCGAGAGGACGACGGCGGCCGTCTGCGGCAGCCGCTGCACCAGCGCCAGCACGCTGGGACGCACGTCGCGGCGGTGCAGTCCCGTGCGCAGGGCGGCGGTCCCCGCCAGCAGGTGCAGGTGCTCGGACTCGGCGGCGGTCAGCCGCAGCGCACCGGCGAGACCGGCCAGCACCTCCGCCGAGGGGCGCGGTGCCCGGGCCTGCTCGAGGCGGACGTAGTACTCGGTGGAGATGTGCGCGAGGACGGCGACCTCCTCGCGGCGCAACCCCGGCGTCCTGCGCCGCGACCCCCGCGGCAGGCCCACGTCCTGCGGTTGCAACCGCTCCCGGCGGCTGCGGAGGAACTCGCCCAGCTGCTGCTCGTCCACCCCCGCAGTCTGACCCCGTCGCGGCACCGGATCCTGGTACAGCTCGTGCCTGCCTGAGCTCCGCGGAACGGCGCAGCGTGGGAGCCGTGACGAACACCGACACGAACACCACGACCACCACGACTCCCGCGATCGGCCTGCTGACCGGCAAGGTCGTGCTCATCACCGGTGCCAGCCGAGGCATCGGCGCGGCCGCCGGCGAGCTGTTCGCCCGCGAGGGCGCCGCCGTCGTGCTCGCCGCCCGCAGCACCGCTGACCTGGACCGCCTCGCGGCCCGGATCCGCGACGGTGGCGGCCGGGCCGACACCGTCGCCCTCGACCTGGCCGACCCCGCCAGCGTCCGCGCCGCCGTCGACCGCGCGGAGCAGCTGCACGGGCGCCTCGACGGGGCGTTCAACAACGGCGCGACGATCCAGCGCCCCGGGCCGCTGGAGAGCACCAGCGAGGCGGAGATCGACGAGCAGTTCGCCGTGAACTTCCGCGCGCACTGGACCGCCATGACGGCTGAGGCCGCGCTCATGCGCCGCAGCGCCGGGGGTGGCGCGATCGTCAACACCTCCAGCATCGGCAGCCGCCGCGCGAACCCCGCCCTGCCCGCCTACGGGGCGATGAAGCGCGCGCTGAACAGCCTCACCGAGACCGCCGCCGTCACCTGGGGCCCGCACGGCGTCAGGGTCAACGCCGTCACCCCGGGCGGTACCGCGACGCGGATGATCGAGGAGTGGGAGGCGGCCGCGCCCGGCGTCACCGACCGGATCACCGCCACCGTCCCGCTGGGGCGGATGGCCGAACCACGGGAGGTCGCCGAGGTGGCCGCCTGGCTGCTCAGCGACCGGGCCTCGATGGTGACCGGGGCGATCGTGCCGGTCGACGGGGGCGCCGGGGCGTGAGCCGGCGGGTGGTCGCTCCCGGGACGAGCCGGCTCGGTCAGGCGAGGGCCCCGGGAGCGGACCCGGGAGCGGACCCGGGAGCGGACCCGGACGCGGCCGCGCCGGCCGCCGGGAACGAGACCCCGGTGAGGTCCTCGGACACGCCCCAGATGCGCGCGGCGTCCTCGGCGCTGCGCAGCGGCCGGTACAGCGCCTCCTCGGCCGGGGGGCCGCTGACGTGCCCGAACCCGCTGGGCCCGTACATCCGCCCGGGGCGGGCGTCGGGGGAGGTGGCGGCGAGCAGCGCGGGCAGCAGCGCTGTCTCGACCGTGCCGGTCAGGCCGATCCGGGACATGAGGCTGATGAGGCGCCGGCCGCCGGTGTCCCGCGCGCGCCCGACCTCCGGGCGCGCGGCGAGCAGGTTCGTGGGGGCGACGCCGGGGTGGGACAGGTTGCTGGTGATGCCCCACCCGGCCGCTCGCGAGCGCCGCTCCAGCTCCAGGCCGAACAGCCCGAAGGCGATCTTGGAGTGGCTGTAGGCGCGCTGGCCGTCGTAGGAGCGCCGCCAGTTCGGGTCGTCCCAGTTGATGCTCCCCGACCGCGCGGCGATGCTGATCTGCGAGGTGACGCGGGCCTTCCCGGCGCTCAGCAGCGGCAGCAGGTGCGCCACGAGCGCGAAGTGGCCCAGGTGGTTGGTGCCGAACTGCAGCTCGAAACCGTCGGTGGTGGACCGCCGTTCCGGCGGGGTCATCACGCCCGCGTTGTTCACCAGCAGGTGCAGCGGGCGGCCCTCCTCGCGCAGCGTCGCCCCGAGCGCGGCGACGGAGGCGAGCGAGGACAGGTCCAGCTCGCGCAGCGAGACCCGCGCGCCGGGCACGCGGCGGCGGACCTCGGCGATCGCGGCCTCGCCCTTGCGGGGGTTGCGCACGGGCAGGACGAGCTCGGCGCCGGCCGCGGCGAGGCGGGCGGCCAGGGCCAGGCCGACCCCGTCGCTCGCGCCGGTGACCACGGCGGTCTTCCCGGTCAGGTCGGGGACGGTGATGTCGGAGCGGGTGCGAGGCACGGTGTCTCCCGGGGGGTCTCGGGCCCGGTCCCGCCTCCCCGGCTCCCTCGGCGGGGGCCGGCGGGTGTGGCGGCCGGTGGTCGTCGCACCCGCCGTCCGGCGGGTGCGTGCGACCGAGCCTGCCCGCTGCGCCCGGGCGCAACCACGGCCTGACGGACCGTGGCTGGGGGATCCGCGGGTGCGGGGCTCAGCCCGCCGGCGCGACGGCGCGGCGCACGGCGGCCGCCAGCGCGGCCTTCCGCCGCTCGTGCACCACGGCGGGCTCGTCCGCGCCGGCCGCCACCAGCACGCTGGCCGGGCTCCACGCCATGGCCATGGCCACGACGAGGGAGAGGACGTCGGCGGGGTCGAGGCCGGGGTCGACGTGCCCGTCCCGCTGCGCCGCGGCGATGACGGCCACCTTGGGCGCGCTGTGGTCGACGCCGTCCGCGAACAGGTCCCCGCCGGCGCCGTGGCGCTCCAGCCGCGACCAGGTGCCCAGGCGCACGGCCCGCGGGTGCTCCAGGTACGCGTCGTACAGGGCGGTGGCGTAGCCGGGCAGGTCGGCCCCGTCCAGGGGGGCGGCGTTGACGATGAGCTCGAAGTGCTCGGCCAGCACGGCGTCGAACAGGCCGTCCTTGCTGCCGAAGAAGCCGTACATCTGCGCCTTGTTCGACCTCGCCGCCGCCGCGATGCGGTCCACGCGGGCACCGGCGATGCCGTGGGCCGCGAACTCCTCGGTCGCGGCGTCGAGGAGCCGCCGCCGGGTCGCCGCCGCGTCTCGCACGCGGTCAGGTTACCGGCGACCGACCGGTCGGTTGCTCCGGCGGCGGGCGGTCGCTATGTTAGCTACCAACCAGTTGGTAGCGAGCAGTCCCCGCGACGCTGCGACTGCACACGAATCCCCACCAGAACCCCAGGAGCCGCCACGTGCGCACCGTGACCGCCTACCAGGCCACCGCCCCCGGCGGTGCCCTGCGACCGACCCGGACCACCCGCCGCGACCTGCGGCCGGACGACGTCGCCGTCCGCGTCACCCACTGCGGCGTCTGCCACTCCGACCTGCACGCCCTGCACGACCCCGCCGGCGTGTTCCCCCTCGTGCCCGGCCACGAGTTCGTCGGTGACGTCGTCGAGGTCGGCTCCGCCGTGCGGGACTTCGCCGTCGGCGACCCCGTCGCGGTCGGCAACATCGTCGACTCCTGCGGCACGTGCGAGATGTGCCGCGCGGACCAGGAGAACTACTGCCGGGAGTTCCCGACGCTCACCTACGGCGGCCGCGACCGCCGCGACGGTTCGACCACCCTCGGCGCCTACGCGGGCGGGTACGTGGTGCGCGACCGGTTCGTGCACCACCGGCCCGCCCACCTCGACCCCGCCGGTGTCGCGCCGCTGCTGTGCGCGGGGATCACCGTGTGGGAACCGTTGCGGCGCTGGGGCGCCGGGCCGGGCACCCGCGTCGGCGTCGTCGGCCTGGGCGGGCTGGGGCACCTGGCCGTCAAGCTCGCCGCGGCCCTGGGGGCGCACGTCACCGTCTTCACCACCTCGGCCGCGAAGGCCGGCGACGCCGCGCGGCTCGGCGCCCACCGCAGCGTCGTGTCCACCGACGCCGCGGCGATGGGCGACGCCGAGGGCTCGTGCGACCTGGTGCTGGACTGCGTCCCGGCGCCGCACGACCTCGCCCCGTACCTGCGGGTGCTCGCGCTGGACGGGACCCTGTGCTCGCTGGGCCACCTCGGCCCGGTGACCGTCGAGACCACCGACCTGCTGATCGGCCGCAAGTCGCTGGCCTCGGCCGGCAGCGGCGGGCTCCGGTGGACCCGGGACCTGCTGGAGTTCGCCGGCCGGCACGGCGTCACCGCCGACGTGGAGGTGCTGCCCTCCGCGCAGGTCGGCACCGCCCTGCGGCGCCTGGCCGACGGCGACGTCCGCTACCGGTTCGTCCTGGACCTCTCGGACGTGCACGACGCGTGAACCCCGCGCGGACGGCGTCCTTCGAGTGGACGACGGTCCGCGGGTTCACCAGGACGTCGGCGCACCGGTCCCGCCGCGCCGGGGTGCTCGAGAGGTACAGCTCGTCGCCGGCCCGGTGGAACCAGGTCCCGATGCGCCGGGCGCCCGGAACGCGCACCCGTCGTCGTGAGGTCGATCGTGCGCGCGCGGGCGCTGGAGCGACGGTCGAGGGCCAGGGCCGCCCGGACCGCCTCGCGGTCGGGGCGGGCGTCAGGCACCGGTCGCCTCCGCCTGCAGCGCCGGCCCCAGCAGCAGACCGCCGTCGACGACGATCTCGGCCCCGGTGACGAAGCTCGCCTCCCGCGAGGTCAGCCACAGCAGCACGTCGGTGACCTCCCGGGGTTCCGCCAGGCGCGGCACGGCGAGGGCGTCGGGGGAGAAGGCGTCGGCGATGACGACGTCGGACCCGGGGACCGGCTGTTGGACGAACGGGGTGGAGACGACGCCCGGGTGCACGGAGTTCACGCGGACGCCGTCGCGGCCCAGTTCCAGGGCCGCGGTCCGGGTCAGCCCGCGCACGGCCCACTTGGCGGCGGTGTAGGGCGCGAACAGGGCGGTGCCGGTGTCCGCCATCGTGGAGACGACGTCGACGACGCTCCCGCCGCCCGCGCGGCGCAGCGACGGGGCCACCGCCCGGATCCCCAGGAACGTGCCGGTGGTGTTGACCGCGAGCGCGCGCGACCAGTCCGCGAGGTCGGTGTCCTCGATCGTGGCGGGCGGCGTCTGCAGCCCGGCGTTGTTGACCAGGACCGTGACCGGCCCGAACACCTCTTCAGCGGTCGCGACCGCGCGCGCCCAGTCGGCGGGATCGGTGACGTCGAGGTGGACGAAGGCGGCGCGCTCGCCCAGCTCGGCGGCCAGGGCCCGTCCCTCGGCGTCGCGGCGGCCGGCGACCACGACGCGGCCGCCCTCGGCGTGGTAGCCGCGGACGTGGGACGAGCCCATGCCGCCGGTGGCTCCGGTGACGAGGACGATGTCCTCGGTGTACCGCTGGTGCATCGGTTCCTCCTCTGAGGTGAGTCAGTCGACTCACCTCACACGAGGATGCGCCCCCCGATGAGGTGAGTCAAGCGACTCACCTTTCGGTACCCTCGGTGCGTGCCCGGTACGTCCTCGTTCCACCAGCGGGTCGCCGCCGACAAGCGGGCCGCGATCCTCACCACCGCCAGGACGCTGTTCGGCGACCAGGGGTTCGCCCGCACCTCCCTCGCGCAGGTCGCGGCCGCGGCGCAGGTCTCCAAGGCCACCCTGTTCAAGCAGTTCCCGACCAAGGACGCCCTGTTCGACGCGATCGTCGAGGAGGTCTGGGCGCCCCGGGTGCACCTGACCGACGACCTCGACCCCGCCGATCCGGCCACGGGCCTGCGCGCGGTGGGTGCGGTGTACGCGGAGCTGCTGGGCCGGCCGGACACCGCCGGGCTCTTCCGCCTCGTCATCGCCGAGGCGCCCTCGTCCCCCGACCTCGGGCGCCGGCAGTTCGACCTCGGCAAGCTGCCGTTCTTCGACGAGGTGCGCCGCTACCTGCGGGCCGCCGCCGAGGCCGGTTCGCTGCACGTGCCGGACCCGACCACGGCGACGACCCAGTTCCTCGGGATGATCTCGAACTTCGTGCTGTGGCCCCGGATGTTCCTCGTCGACTGGAACCCCTCGGACGCCGCCGTCGCCCACGAGGTCGAGGAGGCCGTGCTGACCGTGCTCGCCCGCTACGGCGCGCGGTAGCCGCCCCTGACCCCGCTGTCAGCCTTCGCGGCCGTGGCGGTTCCGCCGGGCGTGCAGCCGTCGCAGCTGCCGCAGCCCCCAACGCTCGCCGGCCTCACCGGCCTCCTGTCGGCTCGGCAGCAGCCACCAGCTCAGGAGCACCAGCGGTAGGCCCACCGCCCACACCCACGGTTCGCCGAGCCCGTCCAGCACGTGCACCTCCTCCTCGGGTCTTCCTCGGGTCGGGACCGCAGCTTGCACCGGCCCGCCCGGGTCGGCCACCGCGCGACGGCCCGGCCACCCGGTGGCGCCGGCGCACCACCGGTCACGACGGGTCGCTGATCTCCTCCGCGTCCGGGAACTCCTCCACGCCGTCGTCGTCCAGCGGCGCGAGTTCCAGGTAGCTGAGCCGGTCCTCGTCGACGAACAGCAGCAGCAGCGCCCCGGGCGCCGACGCCTCCAGCACGACGCGCCCGTCGCCGGCCGCCGGGGTGCGCCCGGCCGCGTCGGTCAGCTCGACCGAGGGGCAGGAACCGCACCCGCAGCGGCGCCCGGCGAACGTCCCCGGCACCTGCGCCAGCCACCGGGCGCGGTCCTCGCCGGTGACGGTGCGCTCGTCGTCGACGCTCGTGCCGCGCTCCAGCAGCGCTGTGAGGGCCCCGCGCTCGCGGGCGGTCAGCGGCCGGGGCGGGGCGGGGGACGCCGTCGTCACGGGGCCATCCTCCCGCCGCACCCGCCGCAGGAGCGAGCCCTGCGGCCTCACCCCGGCGGCCGGTGGCAGACCGCCTCGGCGTTGTTCCCGTCCGCGTCGCGCACGAACACCGCGTAGTAGTGCTCGTGGTGCTCCGGCCACAGCCGCGGCGCGTGCAGGACCTCCGCGCCCGCGCCGAGCGCCGCCGCGTGCACGGCGTCGACGGCCCCGCGCGTCGGTGCGCCCAGCGCCAGGTGCACCGGCCGCGAGCCGTGCCCCTCGGCCGGTGCGCACCACAGGTCCGGTCCTCCGCCCGGCCCGGCCAGCCCCACGACCGGGCCGGCGGGGGTGGGGATCCGCACCGCCTCGCGCACCCCCAGCGGCGCGAACACCCGCAGCCAGAACTCCGCGGAGGCCGCCGGGTCGGTGCACGGCAGGCCGATGTGGTCGATCACCGCGACCCCTCCCGCGGCAGTTCCTGCAGCGCCCACGCGTTGCCGTCGGGGTCGGCGAAGAACACGAACCGGCCCCACGGCTGCTCGTCCACCTCCGTGCACGCCACGCCGCGGCCCACCAGGTCCGCGCGCGCCGCGCCGACGTCCGCGACGACGCACTGCACGCCCTTCTGCGACCCCGGCGGCATCGTGCCGGTGAACGAGTCCAGCATGATCGAGCAGGCCGACCCCGGCGGGGTGACCTGCACGAAGCGGGTGGCGTCGTCGACCCGCACGTCGTGGTCCAGCGCGAACCCGCACCCCTCGACGTAGAACGCGATCGCGCGGTCGACGTCGGTGACGGGCACGGTCAGCAGTTCGATCCTCACGTCCACGGTGGCCTCCTCGCCGCTCCTCCTGGTGACCCCGACGCTAGGAGCCCAACAGGACAGCTCGTGTCCTGCTGCGCTGCCAGGATCGGGACCGTGTCCGGGACCACCGCGAGGGCGCTGGAACTGCTCGGCCTGCTGCAGACCCACCGGCAGTGGACGGGCCCCGAGCTCGCCCGCCGCCTCGGCGTCACCGAGCGCACCCTGCGCCGCGACGTCGAGCGCCTGCGCGCGCTCGGCTACCGCGTCACCGCCGCGCGCGGCGCCGCCGGCGGGTACCGGCTGGAGGCCGGCGGCGGCGTGCCGCCCCTGCTGCTCACCGACGCCGAGGCCGTCACCGTCGCGGTCGGCCTGCGCGCGGCCGCCACCCAGGGCCTCGCCGACGGGGAGCACACGACCGCCTCCGCGCTGGCGAAGTTCGAGCAGGTCCTGCCGCCGGTGCTGCGCCGGCGCGTCAACGCCCTGGCCGAGCACCTGCAGCCGGCCGGACCGCGCGGGCGGCCCGTGCCCACCGACCTGCTCAGCCGCCTCGCCCTGGCCTGCCGCGACCACGAGCGGGTGCGCTTCCGCTACGTCTCCGGCGCCGGGCGGGAGACCCGCCGCCACGTCGAGCCGCACGCCCTCGTCGCCGAGGCGCGGCACTGGTTCCTCGTCGCCCACGACCTCGACCGCGACGCCTGGCGCACCTTCCGCCTCGACCGCGCCGGCGCCCTGGAGCCCACGGGGGTGCGGTTCGCGCCGCGCCCGCTGCCGGCCGCCGGCGCCGCCGAGCTCGTCGCGCGCGCCGTCTCCGGCGCCGACCGGGCCCGCGTGCACGCCGACGTCCACCTCGACCTGCCGCTGGAGCGGGCGCGCGCCCGCTTCGGCTGGTGGCTGCGCGACGCCGTCGACGACGGCGCGGGCGGCACCCGCTGGCCGCTCGCCGTCGAGCACCCCGAGCAGGTGGCCGCCGCCCTGCTGTGGATCCCCGAGGACGTGCCCCACCGGCTGTCCGCGCCGCCCGAGGTGCGCGCGGCCGTGGCGCGCGCGGCCCGGCGCCTGCTCGCCCACGCCGAGCCGCCCGGTCGGCCCGGCCCGCCGGACGGGCCCGGCGAACCCGGAGGGCGCCCGCGCCGTTGACCCCGCGGGAGCCGCGACCGGCGGCGCGCGGGGGGAGGCACGGTGGCGCAGCAGCAGCAGCAGGAGCAGCAGCGGGGGACGGGACGCCGTCGCCGGCGCTGGCCGTGGGTGGTCGCCGCGCTCGCCGTCCTCGCCCTCGCCGGGGCGGCCCTGGCCGTCTTCGCCGGCCCCGCCCTCTACGCGCGGTTCGTCGCCGGGGAGCCCGACGCCCAGCTCGCCCCCGCCACCGCCCCCACCGCCACGGCGACCGCCCCCGCCGCCGACGCCCGGCTCGACGGCACCTGGACCGTCGCCCCCGGCAGCCTCGCCGGGTACCGCGTCGACGAGGTCCTCGACGGGCGCGACATCACCGTCACCGGCCGCACCGAGCAGGTCGACGGCGAGCTGACCGTCGGCGGCGGCGAGCTGACCGGCGCCGTCCTCACCGTGGACCTGGCGAGCGTGGCCACCGACTCCGGCAGCCGCGACCAGTACTTCCGCAGCTCCGTCGTCGACGTCGCCGCCCACCCCGACGCCGTCTTCACCCTCACCGCCCCCGCACCCCTCGGCGGCCTGGAGGAGACCGGCGCGGCCGTGACCGTCGAGCTGACCGGCACCGTGTCGCTGAACGGCGAGACCCGCCCCGTCACCGTCCCCGCGGCCGTCGAGCGCACCGGCGAGGACGCCGTCACCGTGACCGGAGCCGTGCCCGTGACCTGGACGGACTTCGGCGTCACCCCGCCCGACCTCGGCTTCGTGGCCGTCGCCGGCGACGGCGAGCTGGAGTTCTCCGTCCTCGCCGCCCGCGGCTGACGCGCCCGCCCCCGCGCCCGCGCGCCGCCCGCCCGCTGTCCCCCGGTCGCGGGCCGGTCGCGGGACGGCGGCGAAGCGCGCGATCACCTGCGCCGCGCTCCGACCGTCCCTAAGGTCGCTCCCGTGGCAGCCGGAGCAGCGGTCGACCCGCTCCTCCTGCGGGCGTGGCAGGAGGTGTCCGAGGGCATCGTCGTCCTCGACGCCGAGCACCGCTGGGAGGTGCTGCACGTCAACGCGACCGGCGCCCGGCTGCTGGAGCTGCCCGTCGAGGACGTCGTGGGGCGCCCCTTCGCCGACCTCTTCCCCGACGCGGGCGGCGCCGGCTGGCGCGCCGCGCTGGCCCGCACCCGCGAGACCGAGGACCTCGTCACCTGGACCGGGCAGGTGCCCGGCCGCGAGCTGTGGTTCACCGCCCGCGCCCAGCGCGTCGACGGCAAGGTGCTGTGCGCCTTCCGCGACGTCACCGAGCAGCACCGCGTCGAGGTCGAGCGCGACGAGCTGCTGCGCACCACCCAGGAGGGCCTGGAGCACACCCGCCGCCTGCTGCGCCTGTCGCAGGCGCTGACCGCCACCGAGACCCTGCAGGACGTCGCCGACGCCGTCGTCGACGTCGCCCGCCGCGAGTTCGGCGCCGCCTACGCCGCGCTGTCCGTCGTCGACCACGAGCGCGGCCTGCTGCGCACCCCGTTCTCCGGCGAGTACGCCGAGGGCGCCGTCGAGCAGTGGACCGACCTGCCCCTGGACGGGCCCGGCCCCGGCACCCTGGCCCTGCGCACCGGCCGGCCCCGCTTCGACGACGCCGCCACCCTGCACGCCGAGTTCCCCGAGCTGGCGCACCGCTGGCGCGCCGCGGACGTGCGCTACGTCGTCACCGTGCCCCTGTTCGCCCGCGACACCTCCGTGGGCCTGCTGACCATGGTCTGGCACGAGGACCTCGCGCTCGACGAGAACGAGCGCGCCCTCCTCGTCGCGCTGGCCGCCGGCGCCACCCAGGCGCTGCAGCGCGCCCAGCTGCTGGCCGAGCACACCCGCACCGCGCGGACCCTGCAGCGGGCCATGCTCACCCGCAGCCTGCCGCAGCCGGACCACCTGGAGGTCATCGCCCGCTACGTCGCCGCCGGCGGCGGGCAGGTCGGCGGCGACTGGTACGACGTCCTCCTGCTGCCCACCGGCAGCACGCTGACCGTCATCGGCGACGTCGCCGGCCACGACGTGCGCGCCGCCGCGGCCATGGGGCAGCTGCGCATCGCGCTGCGGGCGCTCGCGGTGGACCGCGACGACGGCCCGGCCGCCCTGCTGACCCGCCTGGAGGGCGTCGTCACCTCCCTGGGCGACGAGCAGCTGCTGGCCAGCTGCCTCGTCGGGCGCGTCGAGCAGCGCCGCGACGACCTCGACCGCTCGCTGCGCTGGTTCCGCTGGGCCAACGCCGGTCACCCGCCGCCGCTGCTCGTGCAGGCCGACGGGCGCACCCGGCTGCTGACCTCCCCGCCGGAGCTGATCGTCGGCACCGGCGCCGGCCTGGAGCGCACCGACCACCTCGCGCCCGTGCCCGCCGGCTCCACGCTCCTGCTCTACACCGACGGCCTCGTCGAGCGCCGCCGCGGCGACCTGGACGCCGGGCTGCAGCGGCTGCGGGCCGTCGGCGGGGTCCTGGCACACCCCGACCTGGCCGCCGGCCTCGACGCGCTGCTGGCCGAGCTGGGCACCGACGGCGACGACGTGGCCGTGCTCGCCGTCCGCTTCCACCCCCAGGACTGAGCACCACCCGCCCGCCTACGATCGACGCCGTGGCGGACGAGGACCAGCACCAGCACGACGGCGGGCCGGGGGAGCGGGAGCCCGTGGTCTTCGAGGGCCGCACCGGCGCGGTGCACCCCGTCACCACCTACGGCACGCCCGTCCTCCACCGCCGCTGCCGCCCCGTGACCGCCTTCGACGACGACCTCGTGCAGCTGGTCGCCGACATGTTCGCCTCGATGGCCGCCGCCGACGGCGTGGGCCTGGCCGCCAACCAGATCGGCGTCGACGCCGCCGTCTTCGTCGTCGACTGCCCCGACGACGAGACGGAGACCACCGGCCGCAACGTCGTCGCCCACGTCGTCAACCCCGTCCTGCACCTGCCCACCGGCCGGCGCCGCCGCCTGGACGTGGACGGGGAGGGGTGCCTGTCCGTGCCCGGCGAGTACGCCGAGCTGGGCCGCCCCGACAGCGCCCGCGTCACCGGCGTCGACGTGCACGGGAACCCCGTGGAGATCGTCGGCACCGGGCTGCTGGCCCGCTGCCTGCAGCACGAGAGCGACCACCTCGAGGGCGTCGTGTACGTGGACCGCCTGCCCGCCGGGCAGCGCCAGGAGATCCTCGCCGCCGCGGGGCTGGCGTGAGCGCCCCCGTCGTCCTGGGCGTGGAGACGTCCTGCGACGAGACCGGCGTCGGGCTGGTCAGCGACGGCGTCCTGCTCGGCGACGCGCTCGCCTCCAGCATGGACGCGCACGCCCGCTTCGGCGGCGTCGTGCCCGAGGTCGCCGCCCGCGCCCACCTGGAGTCGATGGTTCCCGTCGTGCGGCAGGCGCTGGAGGCGGCCTCGCTGGACCTGGCGGACGTCGACGCCGTCGCGGTGACCGCCGGGCCGGGGCTGTCCACGGCCGTGCAGGTCGGGCTGGCGGCCGCCAAGGCCCTCGCGTTCGCGATCGACCGGCCCCTGTACGGGGTGCACCACCTCGCCGGGCACGCGGCCGTCGACGTCCTGGAGCACGGGCCGCTGCCGGCGCGCTGCGTGGCGCTCGTCGTCTCCGGCGGGCACACGTCGCTGCTGCTGCTGGGCGACCTGGCCCGCGACCCCGTCGTGCACCTGGGCGACACCACCGACGACGCGGCCGGGGAGGCGTTCGACAAGGTCGCCCGCGTGCTGGGCCTGGCCTACCCGGGCGGGCCCGCGATCGACGCCGCCGCCCGCGACGGCGACCCGCGCGCCATCGCCTTCCCGCGCGCGCTCTCGCGCCCCTCCGACCCGCCGTACGCGTTCTCCTTCTCGGGCCTGAAGACGGCCGTGGCGCGCTGGGTGGAGGCCCGCGCCGACGCCGGCGGCGAGGTGCCCGTGGCCGACGTGGCCGCCTCCTTCCAGGAGGCCGTGGCCGACGTGCTGACCCGCAAGGCGCTGGCGGCCTGCCACGAGCACCGCGTCGACGCGCTGCTGCTGGTGGGCGGGGTGGCGGCCAACTCGCGGGTGCGGGCCCTCGCGGAGGAGCGCTGCGCCGCGGCCGGGATCCAGCTGCGGGTGCCGCGCCCGCGGCTGTGCACGGACAACGGCGCGATGATCGCCGCCGTCGGGGACCTGCTCGTGCGCGGCGGCGCCCCCGCCTCGGGCCTGGACCTGGCCGCCGACCCCTCGGCCCCGCTGACCGGCGCCCTGCTCGCCGGCCCCTGGACCTGAGCCCGGTCGGCTTCCTCCGCTCCTCCCCAGCGGTGATCATGGATGGGTGAACGCTCACCCTTCCATGACCACCGCGGAGGCAGGGGGTGGGGCGGGGCGGTGGTGCACGGGCGCCTGGGGCACGCTGGGGAGCGCGCGGGCGTTGCCCGTGCGCGGACCGGGCGGACCGGTCGCGGACGGACAGCTGGAGGCAGCGTGCCCATCGACTACACCAAGCGGCCCGGACAGCCCGCGGACAGCGCCCCGGCGAGCCCGCCCGCCGGCGCTCCCGCCGGCGGGGTGAACCTCAGCAAGGTCACGCTGACGAAGGCCGCGCCGCGCGTCTCGCTGACCAAGGCCGGCTCCACCGGCGGCACCCTGCGCGTCCACCTCGCGTGGAACGCCCGCCCCGGCCAGGCGCCCGCCCCCGCCGGCGGCGGCTTCCTCGCCAAGCTCAAGCAGGCCGCCACCGGTGCCGCGGGCGACGGCGCGATCGACCTCGACCTCGGCGCCCTGTACGAGCTCGCCGACGGCTCCAAGGGCGTCGTGCAGGCCCTCGGCAACGCCTTCCGCGACCGCGGCACCGGCGACCCGCTGGTGTGGCTGGACGGCGACGACCGGCGCGGCGGCGGCGGGGAGAACCTGTACGTCGACCTGCGCGACCCCTCCCGGATCAAGCGCGTCCTCGTCTTCGCGTTCATCTACGAGGGCGTGCCGAACTGGGCGGCCGCCGACGGCGTCGTCACCCTGCACCCCGCCCAGGGCCCCGAGGTCGAGGTGCGCCTGGACGAGCACGACGACCGCTCCCCGATGTGCGCCATCGCCCAGCTCGTCTCCGACGGGCGCGAGGTGTCCGTGCAGCGCGAGGTGCGCTACGTCCAGGGCGGGCAGCAGGCCCTCGACGAGGCCTACGGCTGGGGCATGCGCTGGCGCACCGGGCGCAAGTGACCCGCTCCTCCCGGTGAGCGCCGGCTCCACCACCGGCTCGGAGGGCGTGGCGACCGGCCGCGGCGACGCGGGCGCGGTCGTCATGGTCCTGGGCGCCGCGGCGTCCGTGCAGGTGGGCGCCGGCGTGGCCGCGCAGCTGTTCCCGCTGGTCGGGGCGAGCGGGGCCACGGCGCTGCGCCTGGTCTGCGCGGCGCTCGTCATGGCGCTCCTCGTCCGCCCGCGGGTGCGCACGTGGACGCGGCGGCAGTGGCTGCTGTCCGCGGCGTTCGGCGTGAGCCTGGCCGCGATGAACTCCGCCTTCTACGCCGCCATCGCCCGGGTCCCGCTCGGGGTGGCGGTCACGTGCGAGTTCCTCGGGCCGCTGGCGCTGGCGGCCGTCCTGACCCGCCGCGCCCGCGACCTGCTGTGGGTGGTGCTGGCGCTGGCCGGGGTCGTCGCGCTCGGCCTGGGCGGCGACGGCGCCGGCGGGCGCCTGGACCCCCTCGGCGTCGCGCTGGCCCTGGTGGCCGGCGGGTTCTGGGCCGCCTACGTGCTGCTCAGCGCCCGCGTGGGAGCGGCCGTGCCCGGCCAGGGCGGCCTCGCCGTCGCCAGCGTCGTGGCCGCCGTCCTCGTCGCCCCGGCGGGTGCGGCCGGCGCCGGCGCGGACCTGCTGCACGTCCACGTCCTGCTGCTGGGCGTGGTCGTCGCGCTCGCCTCCTCCGTCGTGCCCTACTCCCTGGAGCTGGTGGCGCTGCGCCGCCTGCCTGAGCGCACCTTCGGCGTGCTGCTGAGCCTGGAACCCGCGCTGGCCGCGCTCGTGGGCTTCCTGCTGCTGTCGCAGGCGCTGCCGGCCACCTCGGTCGCGGCGATCGCGGTCGTCGTCGTCGCCAGCGCCGGCTCCACCCTCACGGCGCGCTCGCGGCCCCGCCCGGACCGCGGGACCGCGGACGCGACGGGCACCGCCGCTGTGGCGGGCGCCACACCGGTGCCGCCACCCGGTGCCACGTGCGCGCGACGGGACCCGGACTAACCTCCTGCACGAGCCGACGGCGGCGCCGGTGCCGCGTCGGCAGGACCAGCCCGACCGCCGAAGGAGACGTCGATGACGACCACCGAGGGTCCGAGCCAGCCGGCGCCCGTCGCCCCCGACCCGCAGTTCGCCGCCGAGGCCGTCGCCGGGGCCGACCTGTACGAGGCCGCGGCCGCCGACCGGCTCGCCTTCTGGGCCCAGCAGGCGCGCACCGCCCTGGACTGGGACACCGACTTCACCGACGTCCTCGACTGGTCCGGCGCCCCGTTCGCGAAGTGGTTCGTCGGCGGCAAGCTCAACGTGGCCGTCAACTGCGTCGACCGGCACGTCGCCGCCGGCAACGGCGACCGCGTCGCGCTGCACTTCGAGGGCGAGCCGGGGGACCGGCGCACCGTCACCTACGCCCAGCTGCAGGAGGACGTCTCGCGCGCCGCGAACGCGCTGACCGCCCTGGGCGTGCGGGCCGGGGACCGGGTGGCGGTCTACCTGCCGATGCTCGTCGAGTCCGTCGTGGCGATGCTCGCCTGCGCGCGCATCGGCGCCCCGCACTCCGTCGTCTTCGGCGGCTTCTCCGCCGACGCCCTGCACTCGCGCATCAACGACGCCGAGGCGAAGGTCGTCATCACCTGCGACGGCTCCTACCGGCGGGGCAAGCCCACCACCCTCAAGCCCGCCGTCGACGCGGCGATCGCCAAGGGCTGCCCGAGCGTCACGAACGTCCTCGTCGTGCGGCGCAACGGCGAGCAGGTCGACTGGACCGACGGCCGCGACGTGTGGTGGCACGAGGCCCTGGAGGCCGCCAGCCCCGAGCACACCGCCGAGGCGTTCGACAGCGAGCACCCGCTGTTCATCCTCTACACCTCCGGCACCACCGGGAAGCCCAAGGGGATCCTGCACACCTCCGGCGGCTACCTGACCCAGACCGCGTACACGACGCGCGCGGTGTTCGACCTGCGCCCCGAGCGGGACGTGTACTGGTGCACCGCCGACATCGGCTGGGTCACCGGGCACAGCTACGTCACCTACGGCCCGCTGGCCAACGGCGCCACCCAGGTCATCTACGAGGGCACCCCCGACACCCCCGACAAGGACCGCTGGTGGTCGCTCGTCGAGGAGTACGGCGTGACGATCCTCTACACGGCGCCCACCGCCATCCGCACGTGCATGAAGTGGGGCGAGGAGTACCCCCAGCGGCACGACCTGTCCTCGCTGCGGGTGCTGGGCAGCGTCGGGGAGAACATCAACCCCGAGGCGTGGAGCTGGTACCGGCGCGTCATCGGCTCCGGGCGCACCCCCATCGTCGACACGTGGTGGCAGACCGAGACCGGCGGTCACATGATCGCCCCGCTGCCGGGCGTCACCACCCTCAAGGCCGGGTCGGCGCAGGTGCCGGTGCCGGGGATCGTCGCCGAGGTCGTCGACGACGCCGGCGAGCCCGTCGCCCACGGGCAGGCCGGCTACCTGGTGCTGCCGGAGCCGTGGCCGTCGATGCTGCGCGGCATCTGGGGCGACGAGCAGCGCTACAAGGACACCTACTGGTCGCGCTTCCCCGGCAAGTACTTCGCCGGCGACGGCGCCAAGCGCGACGAGGACGGCGACATCTGGCTGCTGGGCCGCGTCGACGACGTCATGAACGTCTCCGGCCACCGGCTCTCGACCGCGGAGATCGAGTCGGCGCTGGTGTCGCACCCGGACGTCGCCGAGGCGGCCGTCGTCGGCGCCAGCGACGAGACGACCGGGCAGTCCGTCGTCGCGTTCGTCATCCTGCGCGGCGGCCACGAGGAGACGCCGGACACCGTCGCGGACCTGCGCGCGCACGTCGGCAAGGAGATCGGGCCGATCGCCAAGCCCAAGTCGATCCTCGTCGTGGCGGAGCTGCCCAAGACCCGCTCCGGCAAGATCATGCGCCGGCTGCTGCGCGACGTCGCCGAGAACCGCGAGCCGGGCGACGTCACGACGCTGACGGACTCCTCGGTGATGGACTCCATCCGCTCCGGGATGACGTCCGCCGACTGACCGCCCCGCCCCGCTCCGCCCCCCCACCCCGCCCGCTCCACCCCGCCCGCTCGACCCCTCCGTGATCACGACGGAGGAGGGGAGGGGAGGAGGCGGGGAGGGTCGGGCACACGGTCTGCACCGCCCGTGCGCGGGGCGGCCACCCGCCGCGACCCGCGCTGCGGCACGGTGGTCGCGTGCAGGAGGGGACGGCCGGCCGGCGCCCGCGCGCCGGGGCGGCGCTCGTCGTGGGGACGGCGGTGTCTGCGGCCGTGGGGGCGGCCGTCGTCGCCGCCCCGCACTGGTGGGGCCTGGGCGGCACCCGCCCGTTCGCGTGGGCGGTGTCCTTCCGCCTGCCCCTCGGGCTGGGACTGGCGGGCCTGGCCGGGCTGGCCGGGCTCGTCGGGCTGAGCGGTCCGCGCGGCGGGTTCCGCCGGCAGCTCGCCGCCCCGGTCGCGGCGGTGCTCGGGGTCGCCGCGGCCGGGTCGCTGGGCGTCACGCTGACCCGCGGCCTGTCCGCCGGGTCCCTGCCGCCCGCCGGCCCGGCGGACGTCACCGTCGTGGCCGCCAACGTCCGGTTCGCCTCCGCCGACCGGGACGCCGTCGCGGACCTCGTCGTGAGGCACGGCGCGGACGCGCTGTCCCTGCCCGAGGCGGACCTGGCCTACGCGCGCGACGTCGCCGCCCGCGTGGCCGCGGCGGGCGGACCGCGGATGCAGGTGCTCTTCCGCACCGACCGCGGTGACGGGCGCGACCGCTTCGGCACCGCCCTGCTGGTCACCGACCGGTGGGGGCCCTACCGCGACACCGGCGAGCTGGACGACGGCTTCAAGGCCGTCGTGACGGCCGCGCCCGTCGCGGGCGAGGGGCCCGTGCTGGCCGCCGCCCACACCGCGGCCCCCGTCAGCGCCCTGCTGGAGGCCTGGCGCGCGGAGGTCGCCGCCGTCGCGGACTGGTGCGGAGCGACACCGGACGCGCTCGTGGCCGGCGACCTCAACGCCACGCTCGACCACCCCGGCCTGGCCGGCGCGGACGGTTGCGTCGACGCGGGTCGCGCCACCGGCACGGGCGCGCGCGGCACCTGGCCGCAGCGGGTGCCCGCCGCGCTGGGCGCGGGCATCGACCACGTCCTCGGCCACGCCGCCTCGTGGGAGCCGGCGGGGACGGTCGTGGCGGACCTGCCGGGCAGCGACCACCGCGCGGTGGTGGCCCGCTGGCGCCCGGTCGCCGCACCGGGGACGGCGTCACCCGGTGACCACGAGGGGACCCGCTGACACCCCCGGACGGGGGACTTGACCCCCGGCCCACTCACAGGTTCGTCGGTTCTGCCGCGCGCGCGGCCGCGGGCCCCTACCGTCGTTCCTGGTCGGCCACGTCCCCCTGATCATGGACGACCGGGCGTCGCCGTCGGTCCCCCCGCCGACGGCGGCGCGACCCCGCCCCACCCCCTCCTCGCGCGCCGCCGATGCCGGCCCTCGCGTGTCGCGGGACCTGCCGCTGCAGCGGACCCCGCGGACGCCTAGGGTTCTCCTCGCCGCGCGAGACCGCGACCGGCCCGGCTGAGCGCCCCGCCGCTGACCGCGGCGGTGCGGAGGAGGAAGTGATGGCGACCCTGCAGGACCGACCCACCCCGGCAGTCCCGGAGCGCACGATCGGCCAGCTCGTCGCCGACGCCACCCAGGACGTCTCCGCCCTCGTCCGCTACGAGATCGCCCTGGCCAAGGCCGAGGTCACCGCCGACGTCAAGAACGCCGGCCTGGGCGCGGGCCTGTTCGCCGTCGCGGGCGTCTTCGGCTTCGTCGCCTTCGTCTTCCTCGGCATCACCGTCGCCTACGCCCTGCACGAGGGCGCCGGCTGGCCGCTGTGGTTGTCCTACCTCGTCGTCGCCGTCGCCCTGCTGGCCGTCGCGGGCCTCGCCGGCGCGATCGGCTTCGGGCGCGTGCGCAAGGTCCGCCCGCCCGAGCGCACCATCCGCAGCACCAAGGAGACCATCGCCGCGGTCAAGGCCGGCGTCAGCGGCGCGGCCAGCACCCGCTGACCGCGCTCACCGCCGGCCCGGCGCCCGTGGCCCGCGCCGCCACCGACGTCTCCGCCGTCCTCGTCGAGGGGCCGTGGCGGCACCGGCTGGTCGCCGCCCACGGCGCGCGCTTCCACGTCGCCGAGCTGGGCAGCGGCCCGCTCGTGCTGCTGCTGCACGACTTCCCGCAGTTCTGGTGGGCCTGGCGCGCCCAGCTGGAGGGGCTGGCGGCGGCCGGCTACCGCGCCGTCGCCATGGACCTGCGCGGCTACGGGGCCAGCGACAAGCCGCCCCGCGGGTACGACACCCCGACGTCCGCGGCCGACGTGGCCGCCCTCGTGCGGTCCCTCGGGGAGCGCGAGGCCGTCGTCGTCGGCCACGGCGTCTCCGGGCGCACCGCGTGGGCGCTGCCGTCGCTGCACCCGGCCGAGGCGCGCGCCGTGGTGACGGTCGGCGCCGCGCACCCCCTGCTGTCGCGCTCGGTGCTGCGCGAGCGCGTCTCGCGCACCGGCGCCGGGGTGACCGGGGCGGCGCTGCGCCGCCAGGTGCCCGTCCTGCCCGAGCGCTCCCTGCTGCGCGGCGACGGCGTCGAGCAGGTGCTGCGCTCGCGCTCGGGACCCGGCTGGCCCACCGCGGAGGACGTGCGCCGCTACACCGAGGCCGTGCGCGTGCCGTTCGTGGCGCACTCGGCGCTGGAGCAGCACCGCTGGGCCGTGCGCTCGGCCGTGCGCGCCGACGGCCGCCGCTTCGCCGCCGCGCTGCGCCCCGGCACGGACGTGCCCGTGCTGCAGGTGCGCGGGCAGCTGGACCCCACCGTCGGGCGCGCCGCCCTGGACGCCGCCGCCCGCTACGCGCACGGCCCGCACCTGGTCGTCGAGGTGCCCGGCGCCGGGCACTACGTGCCCGAGGAGGCCCCGGAGCGGATGACCGCCGTCCTGACCTCCTGGCTGGCCCGCCTGTAGAGCGTCGTCCGCTCAGGCTGCCGCGCACGCCCCCGTGGGCACCGCCGACGTCCCGGCCGCGGCGAGCGCGGCGTCCATCTCCACCAGGGTCAGCGCGTACCCGGTGAACCGGTCGTCCAGCGAGCGGGCGAACACGACGCCGGCGACCTCGCCGTCCTCGGTCAGCAGCGGCCCGCCGGAGTTGCCCGGCTCGACCGTCGCGTACACCGAGTACACCTCGCGGGAGACGACCGCGGCGTCGTAGATGTCGCGGCCCTGCGCCTGCAGCACCTGCCGCACGCGGGCCGTGGCCAGCGTGTACGGCCCGTCCAGCGGGAAGCCCGCGACGATCGCCGCGTCCCCGGGCTCCAGGCGATCGCGGCGCGGCAGCGGGTCCGCGTCCAGGTCCGGCACCTCCAGCACGGCGAGGTCGCGCTGGGCGTCGAAGGCGACGACGGTCGCCGGGTACTGCCGCCCCACGCCCTGCGGCTGCACGAGCGGGGCGCTGACACCGGCGACGACGTGCGCGTTGGTCACCACGCGCACCGCGCCGTCGCCGCGCTCGGCGACGAACCCGCTGCCCTCCAGGCCGCGCTGGCAGGAGGCCGCCACGCCGGTGACCTTGACGATCCCCGGCTGGGCGGCGCGCAGGCCCTCCGTCTGCGGCACGGTGCTGGCGGGCGGGTCCACCGAGCGGATCGGCTCGGGCGCCAGGCCGTCGAAGACGCGGGGGAACCCGCTGGCCTGGGCCGCGGACCAGAACTGCGTGAGCACCGAGGCGGTGCGCGCGGGCACCACCCGGTCGACGGCCGCGACGACCCGCGAGCCCGTCACGGCGGACACCACCCCCGGCAGGGGAGCGGTGCGGGCCGCGCCCGCGACCACCCACAGCACCAGCAGGGTCGCGAGCACGCTCGCCGCGGCGCCCAGCAGCGCGTCCACGGCGCGCGCCGGCGCCCACGAGACGGCCCGGCGCAGCCGCAGCCCGACGACGCCGAGGACGAGGCGGCCCACGAGCGCCAGCGCCAGCGTGCCCACGACCACCACGAGGGTGCGCTGGGCGCCCGGCGCCCAGTCGGCCACCACCCCCGGCAGCACGAGGACACCGGCGGCCGCGCCGCCCAGCAGCCCGGCGAGGCTGAACAGCCCGACGAGCAGGCCCTCCCGGTAGCCGGCGACCAGCTGGGCCAGCAGCAGCAGCACGAGGAGGACGTCCAGCACGAGGGAGGGCGTCACCCGCTCACCCGCCCGCCGCGCTCATCGGCCCAGCGCAGCGCCTCGTCCAGGGTCAGCTCCGGCGTGCCGGGGGCCTCGGGGACGTCCAGGGCGCCCAGGGCGAGCACCCGCACGAGCACCTCGGCGGTGAACCCCCACACCAGCAGCCCCCGCACCGCGAACGCCGGCCCGGTGTACCCGCCGGGCCCGCGCAGGCGCCGCCGGGCGCCGGGCGCGTGCAGCTCGGCCAGCGGCACCCGCTCCACCCGCGACACCTCCGCGGGGTCGCGCACGCCCACCGGGCCGGGCGCGCGCCAGTGCGCGACGACGGGGGTGACCGCGTGCCGCGAGTGCGACAGCAGCAGCGCCGGGACCTGGCCGACCACGTCGACGCCCGCGGGGTCCAGCCCAGTCTCCTCGGCGGCCTCGCGCAGCGCCGTGGCGGCCGGGTCGGCGTCGCCCGGGTCGGCGCGCCCGCCGGGGAAGGCGACCTGGCCGGAGTGCTGGCGCAGCGTCCCGGCGCGCTCGGTGAGCAGGACCTCCGGGCCGGCCGGGCCGTCGGCGAAGAGCACGAGCACGGCGGCGTCCCGCGCGTCCGCGCCGTCGTCGAGGCGGTGCTCGGGCCAGCCGACGTCCTCGGCGCGCAGCCCGGGCAGCGCGGCGGCCAGCGGGCGCAGCCAGACCGGCAGGCCCGCGTCCGGGACGGCCGCGGGCCGCGACGGCGGGTGCGGGGCGCGGCCGGTCGCGCTCACGCGGGGACCGCCGCGCCGGGGCCTCCGGGCGCGTCCGGACCCTTGACGAGCCGCGCGGCGCGCGCGGGGTCCGTCTCGCCCACGCCGTACGAGGGGCACAGCCGGGCCACCGGGCACGCCCCGCACGCGGGCCGACGGCTGTGGCAGGTGCGCCGCCCGTGGAAGATCATCCGGTGGTTGAACATCGTCCAGTCGCGGCGGGGGATCAGCCCGGCGAGGTCGGTCTCCACCTTCACCGGGTCCTCGTGGACGGTGAACCCCAGCCGGCGCGAGAGCCGGCCCACGTGCGTGTCCACCGTCAGCCCCGGCACGCCGAACGCGTCGCCCAGGACGACGTTGGCGGTCTTGCGGCCCACCCCGGGCAGGGCGACGAGGTCCTCCAGCCGCCCCGGCACCTGCCCGCCGTGCCGCTCGACGAGCTGCGCCGACAGCCGCAGCAGGGCGTCGGCCTTGGCGCGGAAGAACCCGGTGGGCTGCACGAGCGCCTCCAGCTCCGCGCGGTCCGCGCCGGCCAGGTCGGCCGCCGAGGGGTAGCGCGCGAACAGCGCCGGGGTGACCTCGTTGACCCGCTTGTCGGTGCACTGCGCGGACAGGACCGTCGCCACCAGCAGCTGCAGGGGAGTGGTGAAGTCCAGCTCGCAGTGCGCGTCGGGGTAGCGCTCGGTGAGGAGGCGGTGCACCTTGCGGGCCCGCCGCGTCCGCGCGAGGGGTGTCTCCGCGCGCAGCAGGGCCGGTGCGTCCACGCGCCGAGGGTACGTCGGGACGCGGCGGACCCCGCCGCCCGGCCGGTGGCGGGGCGTGGCCGCCCGCGCGGGCGGGTGAGGCGCGTGGACCGGGAGGGTGAGGCGGCCGCCCGCGCGGTCAAGGCGGGCGGTCCCGGCGACGACGTGGACCCTGTGGAACACCCCGGACCCGCCGTCCCCGGCGATGACGCGCCCGCCCTCGAGGTGGCGGCCGCGCCGGACGCCCCGCTGGTGACCCCGCTGGTGCTCCCGCCGGCGGCGCCGCTGGACGTCCCGGCGGCCCCGCGGGAGCCGCAGCGCGCCACGTCCACCGCGTCCACCGCGTCCACCGCGTCCACCGGGCCCGCCGAGCCGGCCGGGCGCACGAGCGGCGGCGTCGGGGCGGCGCGCCGGGCCGTGCGCGTCGCCCGCGCCGAGCTCGACGCGCTGCCGCTGCCGCTGCTGCGCCGGCGCCGCGACCTGCTCACCGACGAGGTGCGCCGGGTGGGCCACTGGGCCCGGCTGGTGCGCGCGCGCCGGGACCTGCTCGTCGCGGGCGTCGTGGAGCTGGAGGACCTGCGCGTGCCCGTGGAGGCGGCCGCCGCGGGCGGTCCCGTCGAGCGGTGGCTGGCCGCCCGCGGCGGGCCGCTGGCCGACCCCGGCGCGGGCCTGCGCGCCCTGGCCGGGGTGCGCCCGGCCGAGGCCGACGGGCGCAGCAGCGAGGAGCTCGCGCAGGTCTCGCGCACGCTGCGGCTGCTGGAGGACTACGGCGCCGCCCTGGAGGAGGAGCTGGCCGTCGTCGCGCAGGCCCTGGGCGCCCGCCCGCTGCCCGTGCGCCGCCCGAGCGCCGGCTGACCCCTCACACCGGCCCGCCCGCGGAGGCCCGGGACCCACCGCCGGGGGACGGCCCGCGCGCAGCGGCGAGCCCGATCGTGAGACGTGCGGCACACTGGCAGCGCGTCGAGACCACCGGCCACGCACGGGCGTGGCGGCCCGGCGCCGGCACGGAGGGGAGCACGGGTGAGCCAGGGCCAGGGGGACGCGGCGGTCGACGCGGGCGGGGACGCGCTCAGCGACGTCGTGCGCCGGGCGCCGCTGTTCGCCGCGCTGGACGAGCCGGCCGCGGTGGAGCTGCTGCGCTCCATGGAGCCGGTGCACCTCGAGCGCGGTGAGCAGGTGTTCGCCGAGGGCGACCCGGGCGACCGCGTCTACGTCGTGCGCGCGGGCAAGATCAAGCTGGTGCGCCGCTGGCCGGACGGCCGGGAGAACCTGCTCGCCGTCCTGGGGCCGGGCGAGATGTTCGGCGAGCTGTCCCTGTTCGACCCGGGCCCGCGCACCAGCTCGGCGCGCGCCGTGTCCGAGTCCGACCTCGTGGCCCTCAACCACGAGGAGATGATGGCCTGGCTGCAGCGGCGCCCCGAGGTCGCCAAGCACCTGCTGCAGGCCCTCGCCCAGCGGCTGCGTCGCACCAACGTGGCGCTGGCCGACCTCGTCTTCACCGACGTGCCCGGCCGCGTCGCCAAGGCGCTGCTGGACCTGTCGCGCCGCTTCGGGCGGCCCATCGCCGACGGCCTGCTCGTGGCGCACGACCTGACGCAGGAGGAGCTGGCGCAGCTGGTCGGCGCCTCGCGCGAGACGGTGAACAAGGCGCTGGCCGACTTCGCCTCGCGCGGCTGGCTGCGCCTGGAGGCCCGCGCCGTCGTCCTGCACGACGTCGACCGCCTGGCCCGCCGCGCCCGCTGACCCCCCGGGGTCAGGCCGGCAGGTGCAGGCCGAGGTGGCGCAGCTGCGCCTCGACGGACCAGCGCGCGGCGCGGGCCAGCGGCTCCGGCAGCGGCCCGTGCACCGCCAGGACGACCGCCGCGACGCTGCCCGCGCCCGCGTCGACCGCGGCGCGCACCTGCTCCAGCCGCTGCAGCCGGTGGTCCAGCTGCTCGCGCACGACCGCCCGCCCGTCGCGGCGGGCCGGGCCGTGACCGGGCAGCAGGACCTCCGCGTCCGGCTCGGCGGCCAGCCGCCCCAGCGAGCGCAGGTGGTCGCCCAGGTCGCCGTCGGGGCCGACGACGGTGCTGCCGCGGCCCAGGACGACGTCCCCGGACAGCAGCGCCCGGTCCGCGGGCACGAGCACCGACAGCGAGTCGGCGGTGTGGCCGGGGGTGCGCAGGAACCGCAGGACCAGCCCGCCGACCTCGCGCTCCTCGCCGTCGGCCACGTCGTCCCGGCGCACGACCCCGGCCCCCGGGCAGGCGGCCAGCAGCAGCGGCAGGGCGCCGGTGTGGTCGGCGTGGTGGTGGGTGAGCACGACGAGCGCGCACCGCAGGCCCCGTCCGGCCAGCCGGGCCAGGACGGCGTCGCGGTGCGCGGCGGCCGACGGGCCGTCCTGACCGGGGTCCACGACGACGGCGTCGCGGGCCCCCGGCTCGGCGAGCACCCAGGTGTTGGTCCCGTCCAGCGTCAGCGGGCCGGGGTTGTCCTGCAGGACGCGGGTGGCCCGGTCGGTGACCGGGCCACCGCGCCCGGGCGCCTCAGGAGCGGACACGCACCGTGATCTCGACCTCGACGGGCGCGTCGAGGGGCAGCACCGCGACCCCCACGGCGCTGCGGGCGTGCCGGCCCGCCTCGCCGAACACCTGCTGCAGCAGCTCGCTGGCGCCGTTGACGACGCCGGGCTGGCCGGTGAACGCGGGGTCGCTGGCCACGAAGCCCGTCACCTTCACGACGCGCTCGATCGCGTCGAGGCCGCCGGCGACGCTCGCGGCGGCGGCCAGGGCGTTCAGCGCGCAGGTGCGGGCCAGCTCGGCGGCCGTGCCGGGGTCGACGGTGCCGTCGCCCTGGCCGACCTTGCCGGTGACGGGCAACTGCCCGCCGCTCACCGGCAGCTGCCCGGAGGTGTGCACGAGGTGGCCCTCGCGCACCGCCGGCACGTACGCGGCCAGCGGCGCGACGACCTCGGGCAGCTGCAGGCCGAGCTCGGCCAGCCGCTCGCTCGGGGAGGTCACCCTCAGCCCTTGGGGCGCTTGAGGTAGGCGACGAGGCCGTTGCCGTCCGGGCCCGTCACGACCTGCACGAGCTCCCAGCCGTCGGACCCCCACTGGTCCAGGATCTGCTTGGTCGCGTGGACGATGAGGGGGACGGTCGCGTACTCCCAGGTGGTCATGGCGGCCACCGTAGTGGGGGGCCCGCGGGCCGGGCCCGCGCGCCCACCGCGGCGCGGATCCCCGTCGGGTCCGCACCCCCCCGCACGCTGGAGGC
>NZ_JBEUEI010000002.1:0-259586 GCF_041020755.1 Kineococcus terrestris
GGGCCCGGCGTGGTGGGGCGGGGGGGTGGGGGGGGGCGGGGGGGCGCGCGGGGGGGCGCGGGGCGGGCGCGCCCCCCCCCCCCCACGTCGGACCGTCGGGTCCCTCAGGCCGGCGACTCGGAGCCGTCGCCGCTCCAGTCGACGTGGAAGTTCCCGTCGCGGTCGGTGCGCTTGTAGGTGTGCGCGCCGAACAGGTCGCGCAGGCCCTGCACGAGCGCCGCCGACGAGCGCGGCCGGCGCAGGCCGTCGTAGTAGGCGAGCGCCGAGGCGAAGCCGGGCGCGGGGATGCCGTGCGCCACCGAGTGCTGCACGACGCGCCGCCACGCCTCCTGCCCGTCGGCCACCGCCTGCGCGAAGTACGGGTCCAGCAGCAGCGAGGGCAGCTCCGGCTGCTTCTCGTACGCCTCGCGGATCCGGTCGAGGAACTTCGCGCGGATGATGCAGCCGCCGCGCCAGATCGTCGCCATCGCACCGGGGTCCACGCCCCAGCCGTACTCGGCGGAGCCGGCCTTGATCATGTCGAAGCCCTGCGCGTAGGCGACGACCTTGGAGGCGTACAGCGCCGCGCGCACGTCGTCGACGAACGCGTCGGCGTCGGCCTCGGCGACGAAGGGCGTCTCCTCGGCCGGGCCGGGCAGCACGCCGGTGGCGGCGCTGCGCTGCTCGGCGTGCCCGGACAGTGCGCGGGCGAAGACGGCCTCGGCGATGCCGGAGACGGGGGTGCCCAGGTCCAGGGCGGTCTGCACCGTCCAGCGACCGGTGCCCTTCTGCTCGGCCTGGTCGAGGATGACGTCGACGAGGGCCACGCCGTCCTGCGTGGGGTCCTCCTTGGCGAGCACCTGGGCGGTGATCTCGATGAGGAAGCTCTCCAGGTCCCCGGCGTTCCAGCTCTCGAACACCTGCGCGAGCTGGGCGGGGGTGCGGCCCAGGCCGTGGCGCAGCAGGTCGTACGCCTCGGCGATGAGCTGCATGTCGGCGTACTCGATGCCGTTGTGCACCATCTTGACGAAGTGGCCGGCGCCGTCGGGGCCGACGTGGGTGGAGCACGGCGTCCCGTCCACGGACACGGCGATGTCGGCGAAGACCGGGCCGAGCTTGGCGTAGGCGTGCTCGGAGCCGCCGGGCATGATGCTGGGCCCGAGCAGCGCGCCCTCCTCGCCGCCGGAGACCCCGACGCCGGCGAAGTGGATCCCCCTCTCGCGCAGCGCGGCCTCGCGGCGGCGGGTGTCGGCGAAGTGGGCGTTGCCCGCGTCGACGAGGATGTCGCCCTCGCTCAGCAGCGGCGCCAGCTCCTCGATGACGGCGTCGGTGGGGCCGCCCGCCTTGACCATGACGATGACGGTGCGGGGGGACTCCAGCGAGTCCACGAACTCCTGCGCGGAGTACCCCGGCACGAAGGTGCCCTCGTGGCCGAACTCCTCCACCAGCGCCCGGGTGCGCGCGTCGGTGCGGTTGTGCACGGCGGTCACGTAGCCGTGGCGGGCGATGTTGCGGGCCAGGTTGCGGCCCATGGTGGCCAGGCCGGTGACGCCGATCTGGGCCTTCGCGGGGGTGCTGTCCGGTGTGCTCACGCGGGCACCTTCCCACGGGCGGGCGGCGCCGGGAACCACCCGCCCGCCTCTCACGGGGCCGCCCCCGCTGAGAGGTGCGGGTGCGGTCAGCGGCCGGCCCGCGCGCGCCGGGCGGCCAGGTCGCGGCGCACCGCGTCGCGCACCCGCGGGACGACGACGCCCTGGGTGGCCAGCAGGGCCCGGGTGCGCCGGCGGCTGACGAGGATGCCGGCCACGCCCACCGCCCACAGCGGGAACTGCAGGGCGAACGCCCACCGGAACGCGTCCAGGCGGTAGGTCTCCGGGGTGCCGGCGCCCTGCACGTCCAGCGCGAGGCCGATGCCGAGCACGAGCAGCAGCGAGGCCGTGAACCCCATGACGTTCGTCAGGCCGGTGGCCCCGCCCAGGCGGTGCGCGGGGTTGGAGGTGCGGGCGAAGTCGAAGCCGATCATCGACCCGGGCACGCCGACCGCGACGACGACGACGAGCAGCGCGAGCAGCGCGAGCGGCGCGGGGCCGGGCAGCGCGAGCACGAGCGCCCACAGCACGGCCTGACCGGCCACGACGGTGAGCACGAGCCAGGAGCGGCGCAGCGGGTGCCGGGCGACGAGGGTGCCGATGACGGGGCCGCTGACGGCGGCCGCGACGGTGTAGAGGGTGAGCAGGGCGCTGGCCCCGGCGGTGCTCAGCTGCTGGCCGGAGACGAGGAACGGGTACCCCCACAGGGTCGCGAAGGCGTTGCCGGAGAAGGGCGTGGCCCAGTGGGACCACAGGCCGAGCCGGGTGCCCGGCTGGCGCAGCGTCTCGCGCAGGTCCCCGGCGACGCGGCGCAGCGGGACGACCGAGCGCGCGAGCGGCGCGCCGGGCGGCGCGTCGCGCAGCACGAGGACGCACAGCACCGCGGCCAGGGCGCTGAAGGAGGCGACGGCCAGGTAGGCGGGCGTCCAGCCGGCGCCGTGCAGCAGCGCGACGAGCGGCACGACGCTGAGGACCTGCCCGAACTGGCCGAAGAACCCGACCAGCTGGGTCACGACGGGCACCCGCTGCGGCGGGAACCAGTTCGTCACCACCCGCAGGACGCTGACGAAGGTGGCGGCGTCGCCGGCCCCGACGAGGACGCGGGCCAGGAGGGCGTGCGGGACGTCGGTGCTGACGGCGAGCAGGAACTGCCCGGCGGCCATGAGGACGGCGCCCGCCACGACGAGGCGGCGCGGGCCCCAGCGGTCCATCAGCACGCCCACCGGCACCTGCAGGGCCGCGTAGACGAGGAACTGCAGGACGGCGAACGCGCCGATCGTCCCGGCGCCCACGGCGAAGCGCTCGGAGGCGTCGATGCCGGCGGCGGCCAGGGAAGTGCGGTTGAGGACGGTGACGACGTAGGCGACGGCCCCGACGGCGAACACGAGCCACGCCCCGCGCACGGCACCGCCGCGGGCGGCTCCCGCCGGGTGCACCGCCCCGCTCACCGGGTGCTCCGCAACCGGTCGCCGGCGCTGCGCACGTGGCGGCGCACGAGCTCGCGCCAGGTGCGCAGGTCCCCCGTGCGCGCCACCTCCAGCAGCGCCTCGTGGTCGGCCAGCGCGACGCTCATCCGGTCGGCCGAGCCGCGCATGTTCGCCACGCCCATGCGCATCTGCCGGTCGCGCAGCCCGTCGTACAGGTCGGCGAGGACGCGGTTGCCGGCGGCGCGCACGACGGTGGCGTGGAAGGCGCGGTCGGCGCCCATGAAGGCCCAGGCGTCCCCGGCGGACTGCGCGGCGCGCATCCGCTCCAGGTGCCCGGCCAGCTCGCCGGTGAACTCCGCGCGCCGGTCCCAGGCGCGCACGGCGGTGTGGACCTCGACCAGCTCGCGGGCCTCCAGGACGTCCTCGACCTCCTCGGGGGAGACCGGGACGACGAGGGCCCCGCGCTTGGGCAGCAGCCGCACCAGACCCTCGGCCTCCAGGCGCAGCAGCCCCTCGCGCACGGGGGTGCGCGAGACGCCGGTGCGCGCGGCCAGCTCCCCCTCGGTCAGCAGCTGCCCGCCGGGCAGGGAGCGGTCGAGGATGGCGGCCTTGACCTCGGCGTAGACGCGCTCGGCGGCCGGGGGCACGGTGGGCGGGGCACCTGAGGTGCTGACGGTGTCCATGATGTATCTATCGTGGCACAGCCACCGCCCGGATCGGGCGCGGGTCAGCCCAGGGCCGCGAGCGCGGTGCGCAGGTCGGCGACGAGCCCGTCGTAGGCGGCCTCGCGGTCCTCCTCGGGCACGCGCAGCACCGCCGAGGGGTGGATGGTGCCGAGGAACGTCTTCTCCCCGCGCGACGTGGGGAGCACCATCGTGCGGCCCCGGTCCTTGGTGACGCGGAACTCCTTGGGCAGCAGCGCCTTGGCGGCCGTGGCGCCCAGGCACACGACGACGTCGGGGTCGACCCGCCCGAGCTCGGCGGCCAGCCACGGCCGGCACGCGGTGATGTGCCCGACGTCGGGGCTGGCGTGGATCCTCCGGCTGCCGGGCGCCTTCTGGGTGAAGCGGAAGTGCTTGACCGCATTCGTCACGTACACGTCGGAGCGCTCGATGCCCGCCTCGTCCACCGCGCGCTGCAGCAGCTTCCCGGCGGGGCCGACGAACGGCACGCCGCGCCGGTCCTCCTGGTCGCCCGGCTGCTCGCCGACGAGGGCCAGGCGCGCGGTCGGCGACCCGGCGGAGAAGACGACCTGGGTCGCCGGTTCCCACAGCTCGCAGCCGCGGCAGCTGCCCGCCGCCTCGCGCAGCCCCTCGACGTCGGCGCCCTCGGGCACCCACTGCTGCGCTCCGGGGCGTTCGACCTTGGTCGCCATGCCCCTGTCCTAGCCCCTCGGGCCGGGGCCCGCCACACCGCGCGCTCGACGGGCCCGGCGGCCCGGCGGCCCGGGGCGTCAGGCGGTCGCGCCGTCGCCGCGGGGCAGGTCGTTGCGGGGCAGGTCGTCCAGCACCGCCAGGGTGGCGCCGGCGCGGCGCACCGCGCGCCCGTGCTCGGCCGGCAGGACGTCGTCGAGGAAGCCGTAGCGGCGCACCAGCTGGGCCGTGGCCGACGTGCGCGGGCCGGTGCGCAGGTGGTGCCACCAGTCGGCGATGTCGCCCCAGCCGGGAGCGGACAGCGACCCGCCGAACTGCTGCACGCTCAGCCCCGCGCACAGGTTGGCGAAGGCCAGGCGGTCGCCCAGCGGCCACCCGCCCAGCGTGGCCGCGACGAAACCCGCCCCGAACACGTCACCGGCGCCCGTGGTGTCCAGCGCCTCGAACGGCAGCCCCGGGCAGTCGGCGCTCTCGCCCGTGGCGGCGTCGACGGCCACGGCGCCGTCCGCGCCGCGCGTGACGACCGCCAGCGGCACGTGCCGCGCCAGGGCGGCCGCGGCCCGCTCCGGGGTGTCCGTGCGGGTGTAGCGCAGCGCCTCGACGTGGTTGGGCAGGAAGGCGTGGCAGTGCTCCAGGCCCGCCAGGACGTCCGCCGACCACTCGGCGGTGGGGTCCCAGCCGACGTCGGCGACGACGAGGGACCCGGCCGCGGCGGCGCGGCGCACCCACGGCTGGGGTTCGGCGGCCAGGTGCACCAGGCTCGCGCGGGCGGGCGGCACGTCCCCGGGGTCCTCGCCCGGCGCGGGGTGCTCGTGGGTGACCATCGCCCGGTCGCCGCCCCACGCCAGCGACACCGTCACCGGCGAGTGCCAGTCGGCCACGCGCCGGGACGCCGACAGGTCCACGCCCTCCTGCTCCCCCAGCGTCTGCCAGCAGAACTGCCCGTAGGCGTCGGTGCTGAACGCCGCGGCCAGCGAGGTGCGCAGGCCCAGCCGGGCGGCGGCCACGGCCATGTTGGCGATGCCGCCCGGGCACGAGCCCATCCCCGACGTCCACACCTCGGTGCCCAGCCGCGGCTCGGCCTCCAGCCCGGTCAGGACGATGTCCAGGAACACCGTGCCGCGCACGTGGACGTCGAAGGGGGCGTCCGGGGGCGTCGCGGCGGGCACGCGCCGATCCTGCCGCGCCCCGGCCCGGCGCGCGACGCCGCCCGGCGGCACGACGCCGCCGGGCGGGTGCGGGCTCCCGGACCGCTCAGCCGCGCAGGAAGTCCAGCAGCGCGGTGTTGAACTCCTCGGCGTGGGTGGCGTTCAGGCCGTGCGGGGCGCCCTCGACGACGACCAGCCGGCTGCCGGGGATGGCCTCGTGGCTGCGCTTGCCGCTGACCTCGAACGGCACGACGGCGTCCGCGTCGCCGTGGACGACGAGCGTGGGCACGGTGACCGCCGCGACGTCGGCGCGGAAGTCGGTCGTGCCGAAGGCCGTGACGCACTGCAGCGTGGCGCGCGGCGAGGCCCACTCGGCCAGGGCGCGGTGGTACAGCCGCGACTCCTCCGAGATCGGCTTGCGGACCAGGCCCGTGTTGAAGAACTTCTTGGTGAAGCCCTCGAGGAACGCGATGCGGTCGCCCGTGACGCCGGCGCGGAACTCCTCGATCGTCGCGTCGTCCAGACCCCCGTCGGGGTTGTCGTCCGTCTTGCGCAGGTACGGCGGGACGGCGGCCGCCAGGACGGCCGCGCCGACCCGGTCGGTGCCGTAGCGCGAGAGGTAGCGCACGACCTCCCCGCCGCCCATCGAGAACCCGACGAGCACGGCGTCGCGCAGGTCCAGGTGCTCCAGCAGCGCGCGCAGGTCCGCGGCGAAGGTGTCGTAGTCGTAGCCGTCCCACGGCTGCGAGGACTGGCCGAACCCGCGGCGGTCGTAGGTCACGACGCGGTACCCGTTCTCCACGAGCACGGGTTCCTGCTTCTCCCACGAGCGGCTGGACAGCGGCCAGCCGTGGATGAGCACGACCGGCCGGCCGGTGCCGTGGTCGGTGTAGTGCAGGTCGACCGGCTCGGCGCCGTCGCGTCCCACGGTGAGGGTGGTCATGGTCTCCCCGTCCCTTCGAGGTGTGTCGAGCACCGGTTCGACGTTCAACCGGCCTTCCCACCCTGACCCGCCCGGGCGCCCGGCGCGACCCGGGCGGCGGGTGCGTCCGACCCGGGAGCAGGATGGGGCGCCCGGAGCAGTTCACCCGTCTGGAGGAACCCCACGATGGAGCAACGCACCCTCGGCACCAGCGGCACCTCGGTGTCGCACCTCGCCCTCGGCACCATGACGTTCGGCGGCGAGACCGACCGCGACGGGGCGTTCGAGCAGCTCGACCGGTTCCTCGAGGCCGGCGGCACGCTCGTCGACACCGCCGACGTGTACACGGGCGGCACGAGCGAGGAGATCATCGGCGCCTGGCTGGCCTCGCGCCCGGCCGAGGTGACCGAGCGGGTCGTCCTGGCGACGAAGGGACGCTTCCCCACCTCGCCGGAACCCAACGGCCTCGGGCTGTCCCGCCGCCACCTGACCCGCGCCCTCGACGCCTCGCTGCGCCGCCTGGGGGTGGAGGCCGTCGACCTGTACCAGGTGCACGCCTGGGACCCGTGGACGCCGCTGGAGGAGACCCTGCAGACGCTGGACGCGTTCGTGCGCGCCGGCAAGGTGCACAACGTGGGGCTGTCGAACTTCACCGGCTGGCAGCTGCAGAAGGCCGTCGACCTCGCCGACGCGCTGGGCCTGGCGCGCCCGGTGACGCTGCAGCCGCAGTACAGCCTGCTCGTGCGCGAGATCGAGTGGGAGATCGTCCCGGCCGCCGAGGAGAACGGCCTGGGCCTGCTGCCGTGGTCGCCGCTGGGCGGCGGGTGGCTGTCCGGCAAGTACCAGCGCGACACCGTGCCCACGGGCGCCTCGCGCCTGGGCGAGGACCCCGAGCGCGGGATGGAGAACTACGCCGGGCGCAACGCCCAGCAGCGCACGTGGGACGTCGTCGACGCCGTGCAGTCGGTGGCGCAGGGGCGCGGCGCGACGATGGCGCAGGTGGCGCTGGCGTGGCTGGCCGCGCAGCCGGCCGTGTCCTCGGTGATCCTCGGGGCGCGCACCACCGAGCAGCTGCTCGACAACCTGGGGTCCGCGGACCTGGAGCTGACCGAGGAGGAGCTCGTGCGCCTGGACGAGGCCAGCGACCCGCAGCCGGCGGACTACCCCTACGGCGACAAGGCCATCACCCAGCGCAGCAGGAAGCTGACCGGCGGGCGCTGAACCTGCGACGCGGAACGGCCCGCCACCCGGTGGGGTGGCGGGCCGTCGCGCGCAGTCCCGCGGGACTACGCCTGCGGCGCCGGCGGCTGGTCGGCGGCCGTGGCGTCGCGCTGCCCCATGGGTCGCGGCTCGCCGACGGTCGTGTCGCGCGCGGTCTGCTTCTCCGACTCGGCGTTGATCTCCGCGCCCAGGAGGATGGCGTAGCTGGTCAGCCACAGCCACATGAGCAGGATGACGACACCGGCCAGCGCCCCGTAGTTCTTGGTGTAGGAGGAGTTCCCGGCCACGCTGATGTAGACGGAGAACCCGATCGAGACGACGAGCCAGAGGACGGTGGCGACGGCCGCGCCGACGGAGACCCACTTCGCCCGGGGGGCGTCGCGGTCGGGCGCCAGCCGGTACACGACCGCCAGCGCCAGGACGACGAGCCCGAGCAGGAGCCCCCACCGCACGACCTGCACGCCGACCGTGACCAGCGTGCTGGTGCCGAACACCGACAGCAGGACCGGCAGGACGCCGATGAGGCCGATCGCCAGCAGCATGAAGAGGATGGCGCCGACGGTCAGCAGCAGGGCGGTGCCCTTCACCTTCACGAAACCGCGCGTCTCCTCCTCGTCGTAGGCGAGGTTCGTCGCGGTCATGAGGTTCTGCACACCGCTGGAGGCGCTCCACAGGGCCAGGACGACGGCGATGGCGATGGTCCACCCGGCCGCGCTCTGGTTGGCCGAGATCTGCTCCATCTGGCTGACGACCAGGTCGCGCGCCTCGGCGGGGATCGCCTCCACGCCGTTGATCTGCTCGGTGATCTCCTGGGTGTCCCCCACCAGGCCCCACAGCAGGAACGCCGCGGTGAGGGCGGGGAAGATGGCGAGGAAGGCCTTGAAGGCCACGCCGGCCGCCAGCAGCGGCACCTGGTCGGCCTTGGCCTCCTTCCAGGCGCGCTTGGTGATCTGCAACCACCCGCGGGCGGGGATCTCCTGGGGGCTGTCGGCCTCGACGCCGGGGGCGTCGCGCTGGACCGAGAGCCGGTCGCCCTGCGTCTTCGTCTTGCTCATGTCTCCACCATCCCGCCGCGGCGGCGCGGGCGCTCGGCGAGCGCGTCGGCGCCTGCGGCGTCGTCGACGGGTCGGGTCAGTGCCGGTCGCCCGGGGCGTCCGGGTCCTGCGGGTGGTCGGGGCCGTCGGCGCCGGCGGGGATGTCCGCCGTGCCGCGGGGTTCCTGCGGCGGGGTGCGCGTGGCGCCGAGCTCGCTGTCGCGGCCCGTCTCGCCGTCCTCGCGGGTCATCCCGAGGTCGCGGGCCGCCCGCTTCGCGTCCTCGGTGGCCTCCTCCGAGCGGTGCAGGTGCCCGGCGGCGTCCGCGAGGCGCTCGCGGCCCCGCTCGTCGTGGGGCTCGACGCCGTCGGCGGGTGCCGTGCCGTCCGCGGGTGCCGTGTCGTCAGCGGGAGTGGTCATGACCGTGTCGTACCCCGCTCGCGCCGATCTCGAACGTGCCGGAGCGCGGGGGCCGGCCGCGTCCACGGCCGGCCTCCGCGCTCGCGCGCCCGCGGGTCAGCTCTGCGCGGTGCCCCGCACGTCGGCGGCGGCGTCGCGGCTCTGCGCCTTCAGGTGGCCGGCGGCGCCCTGCGCGTCGGACCGCACGGTCTCGGTGGCCTCCTGGGCGTCGGCCTTGACCGTCTGCGTGGCGTCCTGCGCGTCGGACTTCACCGTCTGCGCGGCGTCCTGCGCGGTCTCCTTGACCTGCTGCACGGCCTCCTGCGCGTGCCCCTGGAGCTCGTCCTTGACGTCCGCGACGACGCTGCGGGCCTCCTGCTGCACCTGCTGCAGGGCGTCGGAGTCCTTGGCGCGGTCGACGGCCCCGCCGACGAGCTCGGCCTCCTTCTGGCTGGCCGGCAGCAGGGACGACAGCAGCCAGCCGGCGCCGAAGGCCACGAGGCCGGCCGCGAGCGGGTTGCCCCGCGTCTTGGAGGTGACCCCGGCCCGGGCGTCGGCGACGGTGCCGCCGGCGTTGTCGCGGGCGTCGCCGACCCGGTGCTTCGCGTCGTCCACGGTCCCGCGGACGCTGTCCGTGGCACCGCCGACCGTCCCGCGGACGCTGTCGGCGGCGTCGTGCGCAGACCCCATGATCTTCTCCTTCACGCCGACGGCGCGCGAGCGCACCGCGTCCTTGGCGCGCTCGGTCTGCCGGTGCGCCACGTTCGAGGGGCTCAGCCGGTCGCTCAGCTCGTCGAGGTCGGCGCTCAGCGAGGACCGCGTGCGCGAGATGTCGGTCTCGATCTCCCGCGCGTGCTCGCGTCCGGTCAGTTCGTCGGGTGCTTGGCCCATTGCACGTCCTCCTTGAGAGTGGCGGTGGTCCGCTCCAGCGGCGGCGGCACCTTCTTCAGCTCCTTCTGCCCGCTCTTGGCGAGCACCGCCGCGACGACGGCCCACACGACGGTCACGACGAGCGCCGCCCACGCGTGGCCGATGAGGTGCCCGAGGGCGAGCACCACCAGCGCGGTGAGCGAGATGAGGAACAGGTGCCCGGCAACACCGGCGCCGGCGAGCATCCCCGCACCGCGACCGGCGTTCTTGGCGTCCTCGCGCAGCTCGGTCTTGGCGAGGGCGATCTCCTGGCGCACCAGCGTCGACAGCTCGGTCGTGATGCTCGAGAAGATCTCGCCGAGCGAGCGCTCGCCCTGCCCGGCGCCGGCGCCGGACGCGGCGCCCGAGGGGTCCGGGGCCGGGTGCGCGCCCGACGTCGGGGCGGTCACGGGCGGGACCCGTGGGCCGGGGCGTCGGACACGGACGGCACGTCGCTGCGCAGGTGGTGCGGCACGAGGTCCTCGTCCGGGTTCTCGCCGAAGCGGGAGACGGTCGGGTCGACGTCGTGGGCGGCGACCCCGGTGCCGACGCCGGGACTGACCCCGGTGCCGACGCCGGTGCCCGCGCCGGGGACGGCGCTCGGACCGACACCGCCGAGCGGGGCGGGCGTCGTCGCGCCGGCCGTGGTGACCGGCGCCGTCGCCAGGGGCTCCAGCTCGCGCGAGCCGCTCCGGCCCAGGGCCGTGTCGCTCGTGCGGTCGGAGGCGGCGGTCGCGCCGCGGGTGACGCGCCCGGCCACCACACCGGCGGCGAGCGCGCCCAGCAGGAACGCACCCGGGCGGCGGCGGGCGTAGCGGCGCAGCTGCTCCAGCAGCTCCTGCGGCTCGTGGGCCTCCAGGGCGCTGCTCCACGCGCTGGCGCGGTCCCCGGCCTGGCGCACGAGCTGGGTCGCGGCGCCCGACCCCTCGCTGGCGCCGCCCATCTGGCGCAGCTCCTGGCCGGCCTGGCGCAGGAAGGCGGCCAGGCGGTCGCGCTGGGTGCTGGACTGCTCGTCCACCTGCTGGCGCAGCTGGTCGAGCAGCCCGACGGCCTGGTCCCTGGCCTCCGCCACGACGTTCGCGGCCTGCTCCTTGGCCGTCCCGGCCACGTCGGCGGCCTGCTCCTTGGCCGAGCCGGCGACACCGGCGGCCTGCTCCCTGGCCGTCCCGGCCACGTCGGCGGCCTGCTCCTTCGCCGAGCCGGCGACCTCGCCGGCGCGCTGCTGCGCGGTCCCGGCGGTCTCCTGGGCGCGGGCCTTCGTGCTCTGGCTGTCGTCGTACGACATGCTCACGTCCTCCCGTTGGTCCGTCGCGGGCGCCGCACGCCAGGCGCGACCGAGAGCCGGCCGGATCCTCCCGACGGCCACCCGCGAGCCGCAGGTACCCGGTCCGGGCACGTCCAAACATCACGAGCCGCAGGAGGTCGCCGACGTGCCCGCGGCGTCCCCGGGTGCCAGGGTCGGGGCCCATGAAGGCGCTCACCTGGCAGGGGAAGCGGTCCGTGGCGGTCACCGAGGTGCCCGACCCGGAACTGCGCGAACCCACCGACGCGATCGTGCGGATCACCTCGACGGCGATCTGCGGCTCCGACCTGCACCTGTACGAGGTGCTGGCCCCCTACCTGGCGAAGGGCGACGTGCTCGGGCACGAACCCATGGGGATCGTCGAGCAGGTCGGCTCGGCCGTGACGGACCTCGCCGTCGGCGACCGGGTCGTCATCCCCTTCCAGATCAGCTGCGGGCACTGCTTCATGTGCGAGCGCGGCCTGCAGACCCAGTGCGAGACCACGCAGGTGCGCGAGAAGGGCATGGGCGCGGCCCTGTTCGGCTACACCTCGCTGTACGGGTCCGTGCCCGGCGGGCAGGCGGAGTACCTGCGCGTCCCGCACGCCGACTACGGCCCGATCAAGGTGGGGAAGGAACTGCCCGACGAGCGGTACCTGTTCCTGTCCGACATCGTCCCCACCGCCTGGCAGGCCGTGCAGTACGCCGCCGTCGACGAGGGCGGGACCCTCGCCGTCCTCGGCCTCGGACCGGTCGGGCAGTTCGCCGCCCGCATCGGCCGCCACCTCGGCCACCGCGTCATCGCCGTGGAACCCGTCGCCGAGCGGCGCGCCATGGCCGAGCGGTACGGCGTGGAGACCGTCGAGGGCACCGGCGACGTCGTCGACGAGCTGCTGCAGCGCACCGACGGCCGCGGCCCCGACGCCGTCGTCGACGCCGTCGGCATGGAGGCCCACGGCGGTGGCGGCAGCGCCGTCGCCAAGGCCGCGCAGACCGCCGTCGGGCTGCTGCCGGACAAGCTGGCGCAGAAGGCGATGGAGACCGCCGGCGTCGACCGGCTCACCGCCGTGGAGACCGCGATCCGCGCCGTGCGCCGCGGCGGCACCGTCTCGCTGTCCGGCGTGTACGGCGGCGAGGCCGACCCGCTGCCGCTGCTGACGATGTTCGACAAGCAGATCCAGTTCCGCATGGGCCAGTGCAACGTCAAGCGCTGGGTCGACGACCTGCTGCCGCTCGTGGAGGACCCCGCCGACCCGCTGGGCGTCATGGACCTGACGACGCACCGGCTGCCCCTGGACGACGCCCCCGAGGGGTACGCGGCGTTCCAGGAGAAGCGCGACGGCTGCATCAAGGTCGTCCTGCAGCCGTGAGCGGGGCCGGCGGCACCGCCGGCCCGTCCCGCGGACCCCTCGACGGCGCGGCACCCCCCGGCCCCTCCCCCGCCGCGCGCGCGCGGGAGGCGGCCCGGGGGGTGCTGTTCGGGCGCTGGCCGCGGCTCGGGCTGGCGGTGCGCGCCGCCGCCGCGGCCACCCTGGCGTGGCAGATCGCGCTGTGGCTGCCGTTCGCCCCGGCCGAGGAGTACCCGTACTACGCGCCGCTGGGCGCCGTCGTCGGCTCGTACACGACGGTGCGCGCCTCCTGGCGCAACTCCCTGGCGGCGGTGGCCGGCATCGTGGCCGGTGCCCTCCTCGCGCTGGGCGTCAGCTCCTGGCTGGGCCAGGGCCTGCCGCAGGTGGCGCTCGTCGTGGGCGTCGGCACGCTGGTGGCCGGCTGGCGCGGTTTCGGCGAGCAGCGCAGCTGGGTGGTCACCGCCGCCCTGTTCGTGCTCGTCATCGGCGCGCCCGACCCCGTGGACTACGTCCTCGCCTACAGCGGGCTGGCGCTGCTGGGCGGCCTGGTGGCGGTCGGGGTCAACGCCGCCTTCCCCGAGGTGCCGCTGGCCACCTCCGACCGGGCCCTGCGCGAGCTGAGCACGGCCGTGGCCGACCAGCTCGACGACCTCGCCGAGGGCCTGCGCCGCGACGACCCGCCCACCGGCGAGGAGTGGGCGCAGCGGCTGCGGGCCATCGAGCCGGTCCGCGAGTCCGTGCGCGTGAGCTCCCGGGAGACCGAGGAGTCCCTCGTCGGCAACGTGCGCGCGCGCTGGAACACCGAGAAGGTCCAGCGCCAGCACCTGGCCGGTGTCGTCCTGGACAACCTCGCCACCCGCGCGGAGGAGCTGACCGAGCTGCTCGTGGAGGTCCAGTCCCCCGGCGACGGCTCCGTCGCGCTGGACCGGGTCCTGCGCCTGCCCACCGCCGACGCGCTGGCGGCGCTGGCCGCGGGCGTGCGGCACGTGCCCGAGCACCCCCGCCTGGACGCGGCCACCACGGACGGCCTGCGCGAGCACCTGCAGCGCCTGTCCGCGGCCGTCATGAGCGCGGAGTTCACCCACGACCGCGACCGGCAGACCGCCGGCGCCGTCGCCACCCTGCTGCGCCGCTGCCTGGGGGCGCTGCACGTGTCCACCGACGACCCCGACCCCGAGGCCGTCCTGCCCACCCCGTGGGCGCGGCCCGACCCCGAGCCCGTCGTGCGGGTGGTGCGGCGCAGGCCCCTGGCGCGGGTGCGGGGCAGGCTGCGCCGCGGCCGGCGCTCCTGAACCGCGTTCCCGGGCCGCGTTCCCGGGCCGCGCGCTCAGCGCGCCGACGGCTCCAGGTGGTGCAGCCGCACGTCGCTCACCCGGCCGCCGCCGACGGTCAGGGTGGTCCACGTGAACGTCGGCATCCGCCGCCGGTCGGTGGGCGAGCCGGGGTTCAGCAGCCGCAGCCCCGACGGGGTGGTCGAGTCCCACGGCACGTGGCTGTGGCCGAACACCAGCAGGTCCGCGCGCCCCGCCCACACCGCGTCGCAGCGCCGCTCCCGGCCGCGCGCCGGCCCCGTCTCGTGGACCACCGCCACCCGCACCCCGCCCAGCTCCACCTCGGCGGTCTCGCCCAGCAGCGCGCGCACGTCCTCGCCGTCGTTGTTGCCGGCGACCCCGACGAGCCGGCGCGCCCGCCGCTGGAACGCGCGCACCGTCGCCGCGTCCACCCAGTCCCCCGCGTGCACGACGACGTCGGCGGCCTCGACCGCCTCCCACACCGGCGCCGGCAGGTCCTTCGCCCGCCGGGGCAGGTGGGTGTCGGAGACCAGCAGCAGGCGCACCGGCAGCCCCTCCCCCGCGTCCGCCGCGGGCTCGCCGCCGTTCAGCCGAGCTGGCGGACGCGGACGGTCTCGGGCAGCTGCCGCAGCCGGCGGCCGACCTCCTCCGAGGCCGGGGCGGCGATGTCGGTGACCACGTACCCCAGGTCCCCGCGGGTGGCCAGCTGCTGGCCCTCGATGTTCACGCCCTCGTCGGCCAGCACGCCGTTGATGGCGGCCAGCACCCCGGGCACGTTGCGGTGCAGGTGCACCAGCCGCACCGTGCCGGGGGCGTGCTCGGTCGCCAGCGCCGGCAGGTTCACGCTCAGCGTCGTCGTCCCGTGCAGGGCGTAGTCGCGCAGCTTGGCGGCCACGAACCGGCCGATGTCCTCCTGCGCCTCCTCCGTCGACCCGCCCACGTGCGGGGTGAGGATGACGTTGTCCAGGCCGCGCAGCTCCGAGTCGAACGCCTGCCCGCTGCCCTTGGGCTCCTGCGGGAAGACGTCCACGGCCGCGCCCGCCAGGTGGCCGGACTCCACGTGCCGGCGCAGCGCGCCGTGGTCGACGACGAACCCGCGCGAGAGGTTCAGGAAGATCGAGCCCGGGCGCATCCGGGCGAACTCCGCCTCGCCGAAGAACCCCGTGTTGCTGCTGCGGCCGTCCACGTGCAGCGTGACGACGTCGGCGATCTCCAGCACCTCGTGCAGGCTGCCGCAGCGGCGGGCGTTGCCCAGGGCCAGCTTGTCGGTGGTGTCGTAGAAGAACACGCTCATGCCCAGCGCCTCGGCGACCACCGACAGCTGCGAGCCGATGTTGCCGTAGCCCACGATGCCCAGGCGGCGGCCGCGGACCTCGTGCGAACCGGCCGCCGACTTGTCCCACACGCCCGCGTGCATGGCGCGGTCCTTGACCGTCAGCCGGCGCGTCAGCGCGATGATCTCCGCGAGCGCCAGCTCCACCACGCTGCGGGTGTTGCTGTAGGGGGCGTTGAAGACGGCGACCCCCCGCTCGGCGGCCGCGAACAGGTCGACCTGGTTGGTGCCGATGCAGAAGGCGCCCACGGCGCGCAGGTCCCGCGCCGCCTCCAGCACCGCGGCGGTCACCTGCGTCTGCGAGCGGATGCCCAGCAGGGACACGCCGTCCAGGCGCTCGGCGAGCTCGGTCTCGTCGAGCGCGCCGGGCGCCGTCTCGACCTGCCAGCCGGCCTCGGACAGCAGCGCGCGGGCGTCGGCGTGGATGTTCTCCAGCAGCAGCGCCCGGCGGGTGCCGGTGCCTCCCGCCTCGCGGAGGGGGGCGGCGGGCTGCGCCAGGTCGGCGGCGGGCACGGGCGCGGGCACGGAGTCCTCCAGCGGTGACGGGCGCGGGGTGGGTCTCCAGTGTGGCGCACGGCACGCGCCGCTCCCGACGGGGCCGGGTCCCCCGACGTGCCGGGCGGCGCGGCGTCCCGCACGATCGCGGGGTGCGGACCGGGCGCGAGCGGGTGGCGCGCTGCCCGCCCGTCCGGCGCCGCGGCGCCTCCCGGCTGGTGTCGACCTCCGGCCACCAGGCCCTGGCGACCCTGGTCACCGCCGCCTCCGGCGCCCTGTTCTGGGTGCTGGCCGCCCGCAGCGCCCCGCCCGAGGTCGTCGGCACCGCCACCGTGCTCGTCTCGGCCGTCTCCTTCCTCGCCCTGGCGGCGCTGCTGGGCACCCCCGTCTGGCTCGTGCGCGCCGTCTCCACCGCCGACGGCGCCGCGCGGCGGGACAGCGGACGGGACAGCGAACGGGCCGGCGGGGGACGGCGCAGCGGGTGGGGCCGGGGCGCGGGCTGGTCGCGCGAGCTGGACCTCGCGCTGGGCGCCGCCGCCCTCGCCGCCACCCTCGGCGCGCTCGCCTACCTGCTCCTCGCGCCGTCGGCCGTGGCGGGCCTGGAGGTGCTGCGCTCGCCCGCCACGGCCGTGCTCCTCGTCGGGACGGCCGTGGCGCTGACGGTCAGCTCGGTCACCGACGCCGCCTTCGTCGGCCTGCGCGCCACCCGCTGGAACCTCCTCCTGGACGGCCTGGGCCAGGGCGGCGCCAAGCTCGCCGTGCTGCTGGGGCTGGCCGCCGCGGCCGGGACGGTGGACGCGGCCGGGGTCCTCGGCGCCGTCGGCTGCGGCGCGGCCGTCTCGGCGCTCGGCAGCCTGCTCGTGCTGCGCCTGCGCTGCGGGTGGCGCTCGACCCACCGGGTGGACGCGCGGCGCGACCTGGCGCTGCTGCGCCGGCGCGCCGGGGAGGCCGCGGGCACCCACGGCGCCCACCTGGCGTTCCACGCGCCCACCCTGCTCGTGCCCCTGGTGGTGCTGTCCGAGCGCGGGGCGGCCGCGGCCGGCGTCGTCCAGCTCAGCGCCACCGCCGCCGGCGTGCTGTTCGGCACGGCCTGCGCCGTGACGGCCGCCACCCTCGCCGAGGCGGGCAGCGCCCCGCTGCGCGCCGTCCTGCCCCGCGCCGCCGGGCTGCTCGCCGTCGCCGTCGTGCCCGCCGCGGCCCTGCTGGCGTGGCAGGCGCCCGCGGTCCTGCGGCTGCTGGGCGAGGAGTACGCGGCCACCGGCACGGGCGTCCTCGTGGCCTTCGCCGTGTCCGCCCCGTGCGTGGCCGCCCTGGACCTGACGGTCGTCGTGCTGCGCGCCCGCGGCCGGGCGCGCGCCCAGCTGCTCGTCGCCCTCGTCACGGGTGCCGTCACGGTCGGCGGGGTGGTCGCCGGGCTCACCGCGGGCGCGGGCCTGGCCGTCGTGGGCGCCGCCTGGGCGCTCGGCGCGCTCGCCGGGACGGCGGTGGCCGTCCCGCTCGTCCTGGCCGGCGCGCGCCGCGCACCGGACCGGGCCCCGAGCGCGGCGCCGAGCCGGGTGTCCTGAGACCCGGCGACGGAGCGGGTCAGCTCCCGCCCAGCGCCTGGTCCACGGCCCGCGCGACGGGGACGTCGCCGCCCACGAGCTCCAGCACCTCCCCGCGCCCCGCGCTGCCGTCGGCGAGGCGGTCCAGCAGCTCGGCCAGCACCGCCGCGACGTCGGCGCGGGGCACCTGCCCGCGCTCCACCGACGGCGCCAGCCGCACCCGGCCCGTGGCCGCCTCGTCGGTCAGGCCCCCCGGGCGCAGGACCGTCAGGCGCAGCCCCTCGCGGGCCAGCAGGTCCTGCTCGGCGGCCAGCTTGGCCCGCAGGTAGGCGACGAACACCTCGTCGGCGCCCTCCGGCGCGCGGCCGTCGGCCACGGCCTCCAGGCCGATCGAGGACACCAGCAGGTACGGGGCCACCCCGGCGCGCAGAGCCGCGTCGGCCAGCAGCACGGCCGCGCCCCGGTCCACGCTGTCCTTGCGCCCGGCGCCGCTGCCCGGGCCCGCCCCGGCGGCGAAGACGACCGCGTCCGCGCCGCGCAGGTCCCCGGCCAGCTCCTCGGCCGACGTGCTCTCCAGGTCGCGCACCACCGGGCGCACGCCCAGGGCCTCCAGGTCGCCGGCGTGGTCGGGGTTGCGCACCAGACCGACCACCTCGTCACCGCGGGCGGTGAGGAGGCGGCCCAGGTGCTGGGCGATCTTGCCGTGGGCTCCTGCCAGGACGACGAGCATCCCGCCACCGTACGAGCGGCGGTCCCGCCCCGCCCGCCGCGGGGGCGGGCGGGACGGCGGGCGGCTCAGCGCAGCGGGGCGTCCGCGACGTCCTCGTCGGTCAGGGTCGCGGCGTCCGGGCGGGCCTCCAGGCGCTCCTCGGGGATCGGCTTGCCGGAGACCACCGAGATGCCGTAGGTGCCGTCCTCGATCCGCTTGAGGGCGTCCTCGACGCTGGCCAGGCGGCGCTTGGCGCCGTCCAGCAGCCCCTCGTCCTGCGCGGCGAACTGCTCGTGGGCGCCGCGGTCGCCGAAGTCCGCCCCGCCCTCCGGGGTGTCGGGCAGCACGCCCGACTCCAGCCGGCTGCGGATGCCGTCGATGTCGGCCATCAGCTGCTGCTGCATGTCCAGGAGCCGCTCGCGGGCCACCTGCGTGTCCATCGTCTCCCCCACCTCTCGTCCACCGGTCGGCGCGACCGGGCCGCGGGACCCCGCGGTGCAGCCCCCATCCATACCCCGCCGGAGGGACCGGGGCACGGCGGGAGCACAGTGGGCGCCCGTGAGCGTCCTCGAAGTGCACCTGGCCCGCCGTCCGCAGGGCGAACCCGTCCCCGACGACTTCGCGCTCGTCGAGGTGCCCGAGCAGCCCCTCGGCGACGGCGAGGTCCGCGTCCGCCTGCTCGTCATGTCGGTCGACCCGTACATGCGCCCCCGGATGGACGACGTGCCCTCCTACGTGCCGCCCTACCAGCTCGGGCAGCCGCTGGACGGCGGCGCCGTCGGCGTCGTGGAGGAGTCGCGCGCGCCGGGCCTGGCCGTGGGCGACCTCGTCCAGCACGGGCTGGGCTGGCGCTCGTCCGTCGTGCTGCCCGCCGGCCGGGTGCGCCGGCTGGACCTGCCCGACGGCGTCGGCGAGGGCGCCGCCCTCGGTGTGCTCGGCATGCCCGGCTTCACCGCCTGGGCGGGTCTGCTGCACGTGGCCTCGATGCGCCCCGGCGACGCCGTGTTCGTCTCCGGCGCGGCCGGTGCCGTCGGTTCCCTGGTGGGGCAGATCGCCCGCCTGAAGGGCGCCTCGCGGGTCGTGGGCAGCGCGGGCGGGCACGTCAAGGCCGCCCACCTCGTCGACGACCTGGGCTTCGACGCCGGCATCGACCACCGGGCGGCCCCCGTCCTGGAGCAGCTGAGCGCCGCCGCGCCCGACGGGATCGACGTGTACTTCGACAACGTCGGCGGCGACCACCTCGAGGCGGCGATCGCGGTGGCCAACGACCACGCCCGGTTCGCGCTGTGCGGCAGCGTCGCGACCTACAACTCCCCGCGGGACCTGGCCTCGGCCCCGCCCGGGCCGCGCAACCTCTTCGCCGTCGTCGGCAAGCGGCTGCGGCTGCAGGGGTTCATCGTCGGCGACCTCGCCGACCTGCGCCCGGAGTTCGAGCGGGAGGTGGGCGGCTGGCTGGCCGACGGCTCGCTGGTGGCGCGCGAGACGGTCGTCGAGGGCCTGGAGAACGCCCCGGAGGCCCTCATCGGTCTCCTGCGGGGCGCCAACACCGGCAAGATGCTCGTCCGCGCCGGCCACCGCTGACCCCGCGCCCGGCCCCACGCCCGGCCCCGCTGCGGGCGCCCGGGCCGGCCGGGGACCCGCCCGCGCTGCGCCGGGCGGCGCGCGGGTCCATGCTGGGCGGGTGATCTCGGTCGACCTGGCGCTGCGGCTGAAGGAGGCGGGCCTGCACTGGGCACCCGCCCCCGGTGACCGGTTCGTCCTGCCGCACCGCGGCATGGACGAGGACGTCTTCACCCTCAGCGACATGACCGTCGAGGTGCACGACCACCCCACCGGCAGCTTCATCGGGTTCAACGGCACCACCGAGTGGGCCCTGGACTCCGTCGACCAGCCCGACGCCTGCTGGCTGCCCGCGGAGCACCAGCTGCGCGAGCAGCTCGGTGACCGGTTCACCCGGCTGGAGCGGCGCGACGGGCCCGAGGGGACGGTGCACCGCGTCCTGCTGCTCGACGAGCACGGCGCGGACGCCTTCGAGGACCCCGACCCCGCCTGCGCCTACGCCCTGGCGCTGCTGCACCACCTGTCCGGGGCCCCCGGCGGCAGCACCGGCACCGCCGGGGCGTCCTCGGCGCGCACCGCCTGACGCCCCGGACGGTCCGGCGGCCGGTCGAGCGGACGTCTCAGCGCCCCGGGCCCGGCTCGCCCTCCTGCGGGTCCTGCCCGGCCAGGAAGCGCTCGAACTCGGCGCCCAGCTCGTCCGCGGTGGGCAGGTAGGCCGACCCGGCGCTGGTGCCGCGGCCCGCGTCGCCGGACGCGTCGTACTGCTCCTCCAGGGCCGTCACCACGGCCTGCGCCTCCGGGGACTCGGCCACCTGCTTGTCGACCTCCACGCGGGTGGCCGCGGCCTGCTCCAGCAGGTCACCCACCGGCAGGTCCACGCCCGTGGCGCCCGAGATGGTGCGCAGCAGGACCGCGGCGGCGTCGGGGTAGTCGTTGCCGGCCAGGTAGTGCGGGACGTGCGCGAGCACGGACAGCACGTCGCGGCCGGTCTCCGCGCCGCGCAGGTGCAGCAGGGCGGTGACGTGACCGGGGACCTGCGCCTCCACCTCCCACGTGCGGTAGCCCTCCAGCAGCTCCGGCCGGCTCGCGCTGGCGGTCACGCCGCTGGGGCGGGTGTGCGGGACGGCGGTCGGGGCGGCGTTGAGGACGACGGTCAGCCCGGCGCCGAGCCGGTCGGCCAGCTGCCAGACGGCCGCGCTGAAGCGCTCCCACTGCACGTCCGGCTCGGGGCCGGTCAGCAGGAGGAAGGAGGAGCCGTCCTCGTCGAGGACGCGCAGCAGGCGCAGCTGCGGCGGCTCGTACGAGGACCACGTCGTCCCCGTGAACGTCATCGGCGGGCGGCGCGCGCGGTAGTCGTGCAGCTGGTCGACGTCGAAGGTCGCCACGAGCTCGTGCCGCCGGGTCGCCAGCAGGTGGTCCACGGCCTGCCGCACCGCGGCACCGGCGTCGACGAACCCGGACAGGGCCACGACGAGGGGCGGCTCGACGAGCCGGGGGACGTCCGGCTCGAGACGGTAGAGCGCAGCGGGATCGAGCATGCGGTCATCATCCCCCGCCGTCCCTCCGCACCGCGCGGGGCAGGAGCGCGGCCGGGGCGTTCAGGCGCCGGGCGAACCGGCCGCGGCGCTCTCGCGCTCGGCGCGCAGGGCGTGGATGGCGGCCTCGAAGTCGGCCAGCGACTCGAAGGCCTGGTAGACCGAGGCGAAGCGCAGGTAGGCCACCTCGTCCAGCTCGCGCAGGAACGGCAGCGTGGCCAGCCCGACCTGGTGCGCGTCGACCTCGGCGGCGCCCTGCGAGCGCACGGCCTCCTCGACGCGGTGGGCCAGCAGGGCGATGTCGTCCTCGCTGACGGGGCGCCCCTGGCAGGCCTTGCGGACGCCGGAGGCGATCTTGGCGCGGCTGAACGGCTCTCCCGCCCCGCTGCGCTTGACGACGGTCAGGCTCGCGGTCTCGACGGTGGTGAAGCGGCGGGAGCACTGGGGGCACTGGCGGCGCCGGCGGATGCTGCTGCCGTCGTCGGTGGTGCGGGAGTCCACGACGCGCGAGTCGGGGTGACGGCAGAACGGACAGTGCACGCCGGTTCCCTCCCGCGCGGTGGCGCCTCGGCCCTCGCACGCGGCGGCGCGCGGGCCCGGTGGTGCGCACGGTAGCGCACCGCGCCGCCACCCGGCGGCGCCCGTCACCCGCTGCTCGCCCGTCACGGCCGTCCCCGCCCCGCGCCGCCCGGCCCGCGGATCAGTCCAGGACCGGCAGGCTCAGCCGCTGACCGGCCTGCAGCGCGTGCGAGGGCAGGTCGTTGAGGACGACGATCCGGGCGGCCACCTCGCGCCAGTCGGCGTCGGGGGCCCACTGGGCCGCGATCTGCGACAGCGTCTGCCCGGGCAGGACGGTGACGGTGACCGGAGCCGCGGAGGCGGCGGCCACCAGGGGCGCGTGCGGGGCCCGCGCGGGCGCCCGCCCGCCGTCCGCGACCGCTCCCACCGCCGCCACGGCCGTGCAGGTCAGCAGGGTCGCCGCGGCCGTGGTCAGGGCCAGCCGGCCGCGGCGGGTCAGGCGCAGCGGGCGGCGGTCGGCGCGCGGCGGCGCGGGCACCGCCCGCCGCGGTGCCGGGACCGGGGCGCGGTGGCAGTCGGGGCCCGTGGGCACGAGGACCAGGACGGCGGACGACCGCGCACGGGCTCCCCGGGCCGACCGCTGCGGGCGGCCGCGGCCCGGGAGCGCCGGGGTGCCCGCGCGGCGCGGGACGGTCGGGACGGGGACGAGGGCGGTGGCGCTCACGGGGGTGGCCTCCATCTCGGTCGGGCGCCTCCTCGAACAGGTGTTCGAAGGGGCCCGGCAGTTGTACCACCGGGGCACCGGTGGTGCGCAAGACCGCGGTCGAACAGCGTTCGACCCGGCGTGCGCGGCGCACGCTGCCACCCGGGTACGACACGAGGCCCGCGCCCGTCCCCCCGCTCCCGCGACCGACCCCGCGACCGGCCGCCCGGCCGGACCGCGGGCTCAGGCGTAGCGGCGCGCGGCGCGCTCGCGGGCCCGCGCGGCGAGCACCTCGCGCTCGCGCGGGGGCGCCGCGGTCACCAGCGAGCCGAGCAGCTCCTCGGTGGCGGCGGCCACGGCCTCGACGGCGCGGTCGAAGGCGTCCTGGTTGCGCCGCGACGGACGGGTCGTCCCGGCGACCTTGCGCACGTACTGCAGCGCGGCGGCGCGGGCCTCCTCCCCCGTGGCGGGCGGCTCGACGTTGTGCAGCTGGTGGATGCTCCGGCACATGCCGCGGAGGGTGGGCGCGGGGGACGGTCCCGTCAAGGGCCGCGCCAGGGGCGACACGCTTCGAACAGGTGTTTGATCGGCGACCGGCCGCGCGCTACGGTCGGGCTGCCGCCCGCTGCGGGGGCGGCGGCCGCCGGGGACCGGCGGTGCGCGCGGGGCGGGAGGAGCCGAGGTGGCCGACCAGGTCGAGGAGCGGGCCGGGCAGCCGGCGCCGGAGGACGCGACGGCCACGGTGCACGCCCTGCCCGACCGGGGGTTGGACGCCGCCGGGCTGACCCCCCGCCAGCGCGGGGTGCTCGAGGCCATCCGCGAGGCGGTCGGCCGCAACGGCTACCCGCCGAGCCTGCGCGAGATCGGCGCCGCCGTGGGGCTGACCAGCCCCAGCAGCGTCGCCCACCAGGTGCGCACGCTGGAGCGGCTGGGGTACCTGCGCAAGGACCCGCGCCGGCCCCGCACGCTGGAGGTCGTGGCGCCTCCCCCGGCCGACGCCGTCACCGGCGGCGCGCTCGACGGGGACGAGGCGCACCCGGCGCCCACCTGGGTGCCCGTCGTGGGGCGCATCGCCGCCGGCGGCCCGATCCTGGCCGAGCAGCTGGTCGAGGACGTCTTCCCCCTGCCCGCCGAGATCGTCGGGGCGGGTCAGCACTTCGTGCTGCGCGTGGTCGGGGACTCGATGGTCGAGGCCGCCATCTGCGACGGCGACTGGGTGGTCGTGCGCCAGCAGCCCACCGCCGACAACGGCGACGTGGTGGCGGCGATGATCGACGGCGAGGCGACGGTCAAGGTGCTGCAGCGCAAGGACGGCCACGTCCGGCTGCTGCCCCGCAACGCCCTGTACGAGCCGATCGACGCCGACGACGCCGTCGTCCTGGGCCGCGTGACGGCCGTCCTGCGCTCCCTGTGAGCCCCGCCCCGGCCGGTCGCGGCCGGGGGGGTCAGATCGCCGCGCCGACCACGCGCTCCACGGCCGCCTCCACGGCCAGCCGGGGGGTGGTCAGCACCGGCACGTGCAGGTCCCGCAGCAGCGGCGCGGCCACGACCATGCTCGCCTGGGCCAGGACGACGACGTCGACGGGCGGCTCGGCGGAGCGCACGGCGCAGCGCACCGCCTCGGCCACGCTCGTGGCGTAGGTGATGAGGTCTCCCTCCTCGAAGGCGGGCCAGGTGCCGGGGCAGTCCACGGGCACGAGCTCCACGTCGCGCTCGGCCTCGCGCGCGCACTCGCGCAGCAGGGGCAGGGCGCTCGCGGCGGCCTCGGGCAGCGAGCTGACCACGGCGATGCGCCGGCCGGCCACGACGGCGGCCTCCGCCATCGGGCGGTCCACCCGCAGCACGGGCACCTCCAGCTCCAGGCCGATCTCCTCGGCCACCGGCCCCACCGTCGAGCAGGTGCAGACGACGACGTCGGCGCCCTCGGCGACGAGCCGGCGCAGCCGGTCGGCGACGGAGGGCCGCACGTGCTCCAAGCCGGACCGGCGGGCCGCGGTGTGCAGCCCCGAGTCGACCAGGTGGCGCGGCTCGACGCGGCGGTCACGCTCGGCGAGGAGGTCGCTGAAGGTGCGGACGTGCGCGTCCGCGGTGTGCAGGAAGCCGACGATGGCCACGCCGAGAGGATGCCACCCGGTGCAGCGCCCGTCAGCAGGAGGTAGCGAGGATCACCCGGGTGCGCGCAGGCGGCGCAGGGCGTCCCGTGCGACCTCCGGTGATGCCGTCCCCCAGAAGGGGGGCAGGCTGGCGCGCAGGAAGGCGCCGTAGCGGGCCGTGGCCAACCGGGGGTCCAGGACGGCCACCACACCGCGGTCGGCGGAGGCCCGCACCAGCCGCCCGGCTCCCTGCGCCAGGCGCACGGCGGCGTGGGAGACCGACACGGACAGGAAGCCGTTGCCGCCCGCGGCGTCCACGGCCCGCGCCCGGGCGGACAGCAGCGGGTCGTCCGGCCGCGGGAACGGGATGCGGTCGACGAGGACCAGCGAGCAGGAGGAGCCGGGCACGTCGACGCCCTGCCACAGCGACAGCGTCCCGAACAGGGACGTCGCCGGGTCGTCGGCGAAGCGGCTGACCAGGCGCGGCAGCCGGTCGTCGCCCTGGCACAGGACCGGCAGCGCCGGGCCGAGGCGCTCGCGCACCGCCGCGGCCGCCTCCTCCGCGGCGCGGCGGGAGGAGAACAGCCCCAGCGTGCGCCCGCCGGCGGCCTCCACGAGCGCCGCGATCTCGTCGAGGACGGCACCGTCCGCGCCCGAGCGGCCCGGCGGCGGCAGGTGCCGGGCCACGTAGAGGATCCCCTGCCGCGGGTAGTCGAAGGGGCTGCCGACGTCCAGCCCGGTCCACGGCACGGCGTCGGCGGGCCGCGGACCACCGCGGCGCAGCCCGAAGGAGCCCGCGACGGCGTCGAACGCGCCGCCGAGCGCCAGTGTCGCCGACGTGGCGACGACGGTCCGCTCGGCGAAGACCCTCTCGCGCAGCAGGCCGGCCACGCCCAGCGGCGCCACGTGCAGCGCGGGCCGGGCGCCGCTGCCCGGACCGCGCCCGCCGCCGCCACCGCTGACCCAGGCGACGTCGTGGTCGGCGTCCTCGGCCAGGCGCGAGGCGGTGGTGAAGACCTCCTGCACGGCGGCGCGGGCCAGGTGGCGGGCGCCGCGCTGCTCGCCGTCCTCGCCCTCGCCGGCGTCCTTGAGCAGGCTCAGCGACGCGCGGGCGGCGTCGCGCACGGACACGACCGCCGCGGCCAGCTGCTCGGGCCAGCGGTCCAGCCGTCCCGGCGGCGCCGTCTCCAGCGCGGCGTCGAGCGCGACGCCCGCGTCGTCCAGGTCCTCGGAGACCACCCCGGCCGAGCGGCGCAGGCGGCGGCTCGCGGCCGCCACCACCGCGGCCGACAGCTCGGCCGTGGCCACGGCCGTCACCCGGTCCGCCAGCTCGTGGGCCTCGTCGACGACGAGGAGGTCGTGCTCGGGCAGCAGCTGGCCGCCCTCCAGGGCGTCGATGGCCGTCATCGCGTGGTTCGTCACCACGACGTCGACGGTGCGGGCGCGGGCGCGCACCCGCTCGGAGAAGCACTCGGCGGCCACGGGGCAGCGCTGGGCGCCCAGGCACTCGCGCGCCGACACCGACACCTGGCGCCAGGCGCGCTCGGACACGCCCGGGTCGAGCTCGTCGCGGTCGCCCGTGGCCGTGGTCGCCGCCCACTCGCGCAGGCGCACCACCTCCCGGCCCAGGCGCCCCGCCCCCGGGTCCTCACCTCCCCCGCCGGCCGCGCCCACGTCGAAGAGGGCGGCCTCCTCGACCGGGAAGCCGCCGTCGAGCTTGTTGCGGCACAAGTAGTTGGCGCGCCCCTTCAGCAGCTCCCACGTCGGCTCGCGCTCCAGGTGCGGGGCGAGCGCCTGCGCCAGCCGGGGCAGGTCCCGCTCGACGACCTGCGCCTGCAGGGCCAGGGTCGCGGTGGAGACGACCACGGCGCGGCCGGTGCGCACGGCGTGCGCCGCGGCGGGCACCAGGTAGGCCATCGACTTCCCGGTGCCCGTGCCGGCCTGCACGAGCAGGTGCCGGCGCGTCCCGACGGCGTCGGCGACGGCCCGCGCCATCCGCTCCTGCCCCTCGCGGCGCTGCCCGCCCAGGACGTCCACGACCGACGACAGCAGCCGGACGGCCTCCTCGGCGCCGACCCCGCCGTCCCCGGCGGCCGGGTCGGCGGGGTCGGCGGGGTCGACCGCACCGGCCGTCTCCGTCGCCGGGCCCCGGGAGGTCGTGGTGCTCACGGTCGCCATCCTCCCCGACGGCCCCGACAGTCCCCGCCCGTCCACAGCGCGGCGCGCCGCCGGAGGCCGTCCACAGCACGAGCGCCCCCGACCGCGACGGTCGGGGGCGCTCGGGCTCGTGCGGGACGTCAGGCGCGGAAGCCGTCCAGCTCCGCCGCCAGCCGCGGGCGGACCCGGGCCAGCAGGCGGGTGCCCGCACCCGTGTGCTCCTCCTGCAGCACCTGGCCGGTGGTGTGCACCCGGTGGACCAGGTCACCCCGGTCGTAGGGCACGCACACCTCCAGCTCGACGTCCGGCACCGGCAGCAGCTGGGCCACCCGCTCGCGCAGCTCCTCCACGCCCCGGCCCGTGCGGGCCGAGACGACGACGGCGCCGCGCTCGCGGGCCAGCAGGCGCTGCAGGACCTCCGGGTCGGCCAGGTCGGCCTTGTTCACCGCGACCAGCTCGGGCACGCGGTGCGCGTCGACGTCGGCCAGGACGGCCCGCACGGCGGCCAGCTGCCCCTCCGGGTCGGGGTGGGAGCCGTCCACGACGTGCAGGACGAGGTCGGCCTCGGCCACCTCCTCCAGGGTGGAGCGGAAGGCCTCGACGAGCTGGTGCGGCAGCCGGCGCACGAAGCCGACCGTGTCGGCCAGGGTGTACGGCCGGCCCTCGGGGGTCTGCGCGCGCCGCACCGTCGGGTCCAGCGTCGCGAACAGCGCGTCCTCGACGAGCACCCCGGCCCCGGTCAGGCGGTTCAGCAGCGAGGACTTGCCCGCGTTGGTGTACCCGGCGATGGCCACCGACGGGACCGCGCGGGCCGTGCGCACGGAGCGCTTGGCGTCGCGGGCGGTGCCCATGCCGCGGATCTCTCGGCGCAGCTTGGCCATCCGCGCGCGGATGCGGCGGCGGTCCAGCTCGATCTTCGTCTCACCGGGACCGCGGGAACCGATCCCCGCACCGCCGGCGACGCGGCCACCGGCCTGCCGGGACATCGACTCGCCCCAGCCGCGCAGGCGCGGCAGCAGGTACTCCAGCTGCGCCAGCTCGACCTGGGCCTTGCCCTCCCGGCTCTTGGCGTGCTGGGCGAAGATGTCGAGGATCACGGCCGTGCGGTCGACGACCTTGACCTTGACGATGTCCTCCAGCCCGCGGCGCTGGGACGCGGACAGCTCCCCGTCGCACACGACGGTGTCGGCGCCCGACTCGGCGACCAGGTCGGCCAGCACCGCCGCCTTACCGGCGCCCAGGTAGGTGGCCGGGTCGGGCGTGGAGCGGCGCTGCAGGACGCCGTCGAGGACGTCGGAGCCGGCGGTGGCGGCCAGGGCGGCGAGCTCCTGCAGGGAGACCTCGGCCTCCTCGCGGCTGGAGTCGGCCGAGGACCAGACCCCGGCCAGGACGACGCGCTCGAGGCGCAGCTGCCGGTACTCGACCTCGGTGACGTCGGCGAGCTCGGTGGACAGCCCGGCGGCGCGGCGCAGGGCGCGCCGGTCGGCGAGGTCGAGCTGCTCGCCGTCGTAGTCGGCGCGCTGCCCGCCGTCGTGCCCGCCGTCGTGGTCGGGGCGCTGGTCGGCGCGCTGGTCGGCGCGCTGGTCGTCCGGCGCGGCGGGAGCGCCGTCGGCGTCCACCGGCTCGTGCTCCTCGTGCCGGTCGTGCCCGCGCAGGATGCGCGCGAGCGCGCGGTCGAGCTCCGCCTGGTCGGCGGACCGCTGCTCGGCCCCGCGCTGACGGGTGTCCGAGCCGCTCTGCTCGTCGACGGGGGCCGCGCCGGTCGGGCGGGTCGTCGTGGACGCCCGGTCGTGGCGGTGGTTCATGGACCTCCTCGGTCGTGCCGGCCGTCCGGCGCGGGTCTCGCGCTCCGACGGGACGTCCAGCGTCTCAGTGCAACGTCGCGGCTGGCGAGCGGATTCCGCCGGGCACCTACCCTGGCCCCGTGGCGGGTGGCACGACGGACAGCGCGGGGACGGCCCCGGTGACGGGCGCGGGGACCAGCGCGGAGACGGGTCCGGCGACGGACGGGGAGCACTACTTCACGGCGCGGCCGGCGTCCGCCGAAGAGCGGCGCGAGGTCGCGGTGCGCCTGGCGGACCGCGACGTGACGGTGACGACGGCGCGGGGGGTCTTCTCCGCCGACCGCGTCGACCCGGGCACCGCGGTGCTGCTGCCGCTCGTGCCCGAGGACCCCGCGGCGACGGGCGACGTGCTGGACCTGGGCTGCGGGTGGGGGCCGGTGGCGCTGACGCTGGCGCTGCGCCAGCCGGGACGCGCCGTGTGGGCCGTCGACGTCAACGAGCGGGCCCTGGACCTCGTGCGCCGCAACGCCGGGCGGCTGGGCGTGCGGGTGCGCGCGGTGACGCCGGACGAGGTGCCGCCGGAGGTGTCCTTCGCCGAGGTGTGGTCCAACCCGCCGATCCGCGTGGGCAAGCCGGCGCTGCACGGGATGCTGCGCCGGTGGGGGGCGCGGCTGGCCCCGGGCGGGCGCGCGCACCTGGTGGTGCAGAAGAACCTGGGCGCGGACTCGCTGCTGCGCTGGCTCGAGGAGGGCGGCGTGCCGGGGGTGAGCGCCCGCCGGACCGCGAGCGCCAAGGGGTTCCGGGTGCTCACGCTGACCCGGGACTGACCCGGGACCGACCTGGGACGGACCCGGACCGCGCCGCGCGCCCGTCAGGCGGGCTGCAGCAGCGCGTCGCCGAGGACGCCGGAGGCCACGAGCACGGCCGGGCCGGTGAGCAGGACGGTGCCCTCCACCAGGCTCGAGCCCTCGCCGACGGTGACGACGAGCTCGCCGCCGGGCACCTCGACCCGCCAGGCGCCGGGGGCGCCGGGACCGGCCCAGGCGCGCGTGGCCAGGGCGGCCGCGCACGCGCCGGTCCCGCAGGAGCGGGTCTCGCCGACCCCGCGCTCGTGCACCCGCATCCGCACCTCGCCCAGGTCGGCGACCGCGTCGCCGGTGACGTCCACGGCGTCCAGGGGGACGACCAGCTCGACGTTGGTGCCGTGCGCGGGGACGGGCCGCACCTCCGGGGCGCGGGTGAGGTCGGCGGCCTCCAGCTCGGCCGGCTCGGCGAGCGCGACGACGGTGTGCGGGTTGCCCAGGTCCACCGACAGCGCCGGGCGCGGGACGCCGCCGAGGCCGGCGACGGCGACGAGGGCGTCGGTGCCGTCGGCCAGGGCCCGCTCGCCGCCGGTCAGCCGCCAGGGGCCCATGTCGGCGGTCCAGCGGCCCGGGCCCTCGCGGCGCACGCGCTTGACGCCCGCGCGGGTGCCGACCGCGACCCAGCGCCCGTCGCCGGCGCTGGCGTCGAGGAAGCCCTCGGCGAGCAGGAACTCGGCGAAGACGCGCACGCCGTTGCCGCACATCTCCGCCACGGAGCCGTCGGCGTTGCGGTAGTCCATGAACCACTCGGCCTCGGCGGCCAGCCCCGCGCCGTCGGCGAGCGCCGCGCTGCGCACGGCGCGCACCAGGCCGTCGGCGCCGACCCCGGCGCGCCGGTCGCACACGCGCGCGACGTCGGCGGGTCCCGGGTCCCACGTCCCCTCGGGGTCGGCGACGAGGACGAAGTCGTTCTCGGTGCCGTGGCCCTTGGTGAAGGCGACGCCGCGGGCGGTGGGGTCGGTGCTCACGCCGGGCAGCCTACGGCGGCCAGCCGGGCCGCCCGCTCGGCCAGCTCGGCGGCGCTGGTGCCGTCGGGGGCGTCCAGCCAGTGCACGCGCGGGTCGCGGCGGAACCACGACTCCTGCTTGCGGGCGAAGCGGCGGGTGAGGCGGGCCGTCAGCTCCAGGGCCTCCTCCAGCGTGGTGCGCCCGTCGAGGGCGTCGAGCACCTGCGCGTAGCCGAGGGCGCGGGAGGCGGTGCGCCCCTCGCGCAGACCGCGCCCGGCCAGGGCGCGCACCTCCTCCACGAGGCCCGCCCCGGCCATCCGCCGCACCCGCGCGTCGATGCGGGCGTCCAGCTGCTCGCGCGGCACGGCCAGGCCGACCTGCACGGCCGGGCGGGCGTAGCGCTGCTCGGGCAGGGACGCGGCGAACGGCCGCCCGGTGATCTCCACGACCTCCAGCGCGCGCACGACGCGGCGGCCGTTGCCGGGCAGGATGCGCGCCGCGGCGTCGGGGTCGCGCGCGGCGAGGACGGCGTGCAGGGCGTGCGGGCCGCGCTCGGCGAGCTCGGCCTCCCAGCGCTCGCGCACCCGCGGGTCGGTGCCGGGGAAGCTCATCTCGTCCAGGGCCGCGCGCACGTACAGCCCGGAGCCGCCCACCAGCAGCGGGCGGCGCCCCCGGGCCGCGACCTCGTCGAAGGCCCGCCGGGCCAGGTGCTGGTAGGTGGCGACGTCGGCGGCCTGCGCGACGTCCAGCACGTCCAGGAGGTGGTGGGGCACCCCGGCCCGCTCGGCGGGCGGCAGCTTGGCCGTGCCGACGTCCATCCCGCGGTACAGCTGCATCGCGTCGGCGTTGACGACCTCGCCGCCCCCGGGCAGCAGCCGGGCCAGCGCGACGGCCACGTCGGACTTGCCGGAGGCGGTGGGCCCCACCACGGCCACCACGGGCGCGGTCGGCTCCTCGCTCGTCACCGGGTGGCCCACGGCGGCATGCTGTCAGACGCTGGGACCCTGTTCGCCCGACGTGGGAGGAGCCGACCGTGGGCACGATGGACTACCTGAACCGCAAGCTGGACGAGGCCGTGGAGCGCACCGGCGACGCCATCGGGGTGGCGCGCCGGCGGGCGGGCTCCTTCGTCGCCGACCACGAGGGGCAGGCCGGCAGCGCGATCGACCGCGCGGCGCGCTTCGTCGACCAGCGCACCGAGGGCAAGTACGCCCCGCACGTGGCGCGGGTCTCGCGGGTGGCGCGCTCGGGCGTGCGCGTGGCGGCCGGGCAGCCCGCGCGCACCGAGCACCCCGACGGCGGGACGAGCATGCGCGGCGGCCAGCCGTACGACGGCACGACGATGTCCGGTCCCGCGCGCTGAGCGCCGGCCGCCACCGAGGACGAGCACCGACCCAGGAGGCCCCGTGACCATCCCGACCCAGCCGCCGACGACTCCCCCGCCGCCGTCCCCTGTGCCGGACCCCGGCAGCCCCGGGTCGCCGCCCGTGCCGGACCCCGGTCCGGTCCCGGACCCCGGGCCCGCGCCGGACCCGGTGACCCCGCCGGCGAAGTAGCGCGCTCCCCGGGCGGCCGCACCGCCCGGGGACGCGGTCAGCGGGTGCGCAGCGCCGGCAGGCCGAGCGCGACGGGCCGGGGGCCGGCGGCCTCCGGCTCGGGGCGGGCCTGGCGCGCCTCCCAGGCGTCGCCGGCGCGGGTGCGCCGCACGGCCCAGGTGCCGGTGACGTCCGCCTCCAGGTGGTGCGGGGCACCGCGCGTGACCGTCACCGTGGCCACGTCGCCGGGCCGCGGCGCGTCCTGGCCCTGCGGCACCGCGAAGTGGACGAGCCGGTTGTCGGGCGCGCGCCCGGACAGCCGCTGCGTGGCGGCGTCCTTGCGGCCCTCGCCCTCGGACACGAGGACCTCCAGCACCCGCCCCTCCTGCGCCCGGTTCTCCGACCAGGCGATCTCCTCCTGCAGCGCGACGAGCCGCTCGTAGCGCTCCTGCACGACCGCCTTGGGCACCTGGCCGTCCATGGTGGCGGCGGGGGTGCCCGGGCGCGGGGAGTACTGGAAGGTGAAGGCGCTGGCGAAGCGGGACTCGGCGACGACCTCCAGCGTCTGCTGGAAGTCCTCCTCCGTCTCGCCGGGGAAGCCGACGATGACGTCGGTGGTGATCGCCGCGTCGGGGATGCGCTCGCGCACCTCCTGCACGATGGCCGCGAAGCGGGTGCGCCGGTAGCTGCGGCGCATGGCCCGCAGCACCCGGTCCGAGCCGGACTGCAGCGGCATGTGCAGGCTCGGCATGACGGTGGGCGTCTCGGCCATCGCGTCGATGACGTCGCTGGTGAAGCTGGACGGGTGCGGGCTGGTGAAGCGCACGCGCTCCAGGCCCTCGACCGCGCCGGTGGCCCGCAGCAGCTTGCCGAAGGCCAGCTTGTCGCCGAACTCCACGCCGTAGGTGTTGACGTTCTGCCCCAGCAGCGTCACCTCGAGCACGCCCTCGGCGACGAGGGCCTCGACCTCGGCGAGCACGTCGCCGGGGCGGCGGTCCTTCTCCTTGCCGCGCAGGCTGGGGACGATGCAGAAGGTGCAGGTGTTGTTGCAGCCGACGGAGACGCTGACCCACGCCGCGTAGGGCGACTCGCGGCGGGTGGGCAGCGTGGAGGGGAACACCTCCAGCGACTCCAGGATCTCCACCTGCGCCTGCTCGTTGTGGCGGGCGCGCTCGAGCAGCACGGGCAGCGAGCCGACGTTGTGGGTGCCGAAGACGACGTCCACCCAGGGCGCCTTGCGGACGATCTCACCGCGGTCCTTCTGCGCCAGGCAGCCGCCCACCGCGATCTGCATGCCCGGCCGGCGCGCCTTCACGGGCGCCAGGTGGCCGAGGTTGCCGTACAGCTTGTTGTCGGCGTTCTCGCGCACGGCGCACGTGTTGAAGACGACGACGTCCGGCTCGGCGGGGCCACCGGCGACGTCGCCGGGCGCCTCGTCGAAGCGCACGTAGCCGGCGTCCTCCAGCAGCCCGGACAGGCGCTCGGAGTCGTGGACGTTCATCTGGCAGCCGAAGGTGCGCACCTGGTAGGTGCGCGGCTGCTCCCCCGCCACCGGCGCGGGAGCCGGGGTCGCGGGGCGCGGGACGGTGGGCGTGCTCATCGCCTCCCAGGGTAGGTCACCGGCACCGGACCCGGCCGACGTCACGGCCGGATCACGATGTGCCCGCCACGTGGCCGGTCCGCTGGTCACGGTGGCGGGTGTGTGTAGGTTCTGCCCGCATGAGTGACCACGCCCAGGCGGCCTCACCGGACGCCGAGCCCCCGCGGGGCACCGGCGGCCGCGAGCCGCTGGTGGTGCTGCGCGACGTGCAGAAGCACTTCGGGCAGCTGCACGTGCTGCGCGACATCGACCTCACCGTCGCGCACGGCGAGGTCGTCGTCGTCATCGGCCCCTCCGGCTCCGGCAAGTCCACGCTGTGCCGGACGATCAACCGGCTGGAGACGATCGACTCCGGGCACATCACCGTCGACGGCCGCGAGCTGCCCCAGGAGGGCAAGGAGCTGGCGCGCCTGCGCGCCGACGTCGGCATGGTGTTCCAGTCCTTCAACCTCTTCGCGCACAAGACGGTGCGCGAGAACGTCACGCTCGGGCCGACGAAGGTCCGCGGCGTCTCCTCGGCCGACGCGGACCGGCGCGCCACCGAGCTGCTCGAGCGGGTGGGCGTGGCCAGCCAGGCCGACAAGTACCCCGCCCAGCTGTCCGGCGGCCAGCAGCAGCGCGTGGCGATCGCGCGGGCGCTGGCCATGGAGCCGAAGGTCATGCTCTTCGACGAGCCGACGTCGGCGCTGGACCCGGAGATGATCAACGAGGTCCTCGACGTGATGACCGGTCTCGCCAAGAGCGGCATGACCATGATCGTCGTCACGCACGAGATGGGGTTCGCCCGCCGCGCCGCGGACAGGGTCGTCTTCATGGCGGACGGGCGCATCCTCGAGGACGCCGAGCCGGAGGAGTTCTTCACGGCCCCCAAGCACGAGCGGGCCAAGGACTTCCTCTCCAAGATCCTCACGCACTGAGGGTCTCCGGACCGCGGCGCCGGGCCACCCCCGGCACCGCCGCCGCTCCGCGGCACACCGCAGGAACGACGACACGACCAGGAGGCACCGCTCCCATGAGGAAGTTCCGCACCGCCCTGCTCGCCGGGACGGCCGCCGCCGCGCTGGCCCTGACGGGCTGCGGCGGTGACGACACCGCGACCGAGGGCGCGGAGGCACCCAGCCCCTCCAGCGACGTCAGCTTCGAGGCCGGCACGACGATGGCCGAGATCAACGAGGCCGGCACCATCACCGTGGGCACCAAGTTCGACCAGCCCGGCTTCGGCCTGGCCAACCTCGAGGGCACCCCCGAGGGCTTCGACGTCGACATCGCCAAGTACATCGCGGCGCAGCTCGGCGTCGAGGAGGACTCCATCGAGTGGGTCGAGGCGCCCAGCGCCCAGCGCGAGGACCTCATCGTCAACGAGACGGTCGACATGGTGGTGGCCACCTACACCATCAACGACACCCGCAAGGAGCGGATCACCTTCGCGGGGCCGTACTACCAGGCCGGCCAGCAGATCATGGTGCTGGAGGACAACACCACGATCAACGGCCCCGAGGACCTCGCGGCCAACCCCGACGTCACCATCTGCTCGGTGACCGGCTCGACGCCCGCGGAGAACATCCGCGAGTACCTGGCCTCGCCGGGGCAGCTCGTGGAGTTCGAGGTCTACGACGACTGCGTGGCCGCCATGCAGAACGGCCAGGTCCAGGCGATGACGACCGACAACGTCATCCTCACCGGCTACGTGGCCGAGAACGAGGGCGAGTTCAAGCTCGTCGGCGAGCAGTTCACCGAGGAGCCGTACGGCATCGGCATCACCAAGGGCGACACCGCCTTCTGCGAGTTCATCAACGAGTCGCTGCAGAAGGCCGCCGACGAGGGCTACTACGAGGAGGCCTGGACCTCCACGGCCGGCCAGTACGAGGGCACCGAGGTCCCGACGCTGCCCGAGCCCGACGCCTGCGTCTGACCCGCACCACCCCTGGAGCGCCCCGGCGCTCCACCCCCGACGCACGAGGGGGGACGACGGCCCCGACGACGTGGCCGCCGCCCCTCCTCGTGCACCCGTCAGCCCCGGAGGCGGAGGCCCGAGCGTGCAGCCGGTCATCGACAACATCGACCTCTTCTGGAGCGGCTTCCTGCGCTCCCTCGGCATCGCCGCGCTGGGGGCCGTCGGCAGCCTCCTGTGGGGCACCGTCCTCGCGGTCTTCCGGATCTCCCCGATCCCGGTGCTGCGCGCGTTCGGCGCGTTCTACGTGACCTGGCTGCGGAACACGCCCCTGGCGATCGTGCTGTTCACGATGGCCTTCGGGATCCCCACCGTGGGCATCAACGCGTCCTACTACGTCTTCGGCGTCACCGCCCTGGTGCTCTACACCTCGGCCTTCGTCTGCGAGGCGGTGCGCTCGGGCATCGCGACGGTGCCGACCGGGCAGGCCGAGGCCGCCCGGGCGATCGGCCTGACGTTCCGCCAGATCGTGGGGCTGGTGATCCTGCCGCAGGCGCTGCGCGCGGTCGTGCCCCCCGTGGGCAACGTCCTCATCGCGATGACCAAGAACAGCGCCGTGGTCGGCGCCTTCGGCGTGGGCGGCGAGCTGTTCAGCGTCTACGCGCGCCTGACCAGCGCGCAGGGCTACCCGCAGCTGCCGATCCTGACCGGCGTGGCCATCGGCTTCCTGATCATGACCCTCAGCACGGCCGCCCTCCTGGCGCTGGCCGAGCGCCGACTGGAGGTGGCCCGGTGAGCCAGCCCGAGGCCGTCCTCTTCGACACGCCGGGGCCGCGGGCCCGGCGGCGCATCCTCCTCGGCAGCCTGGTGGCGGCCGCCGTCCTGGTCGGGTTCGTCGTCGTGGTGGTGCTGCGCCTGGCCGAGCGCGGGCAGTTCGACCCGGAGCTGTGGAACCCCCTCGTCAACCCCTCCGACGAGCAGTTCCCGGCGGTGTGGTCGCGCATCGGCGACGGCCTGGTGGTCACCCTGCGCGCCGCCTTCTTCGCCGTCCTGCTGTCCCTGGTGATCGGCATCGTCATCGCCTCCGCCCGGCTCTCGCTCGGGCGGGCGGCGCGGCTGCCGCTCGTCGGTGTCATCGAGCTGCTGCGCGGGCTGCCGGTCATCGTGACGATCCTCTACGTGGACGTCCTGACCCGGGCGCTGGGCGTCAACCAGGGTCCCGAGGTGTCCCTGGTCATCGGGCTCACCCTGTACAACTGCGTGATCATCTCGGAGATCGTGCGGGCCGGGGTCCTCGCGCTGCCGAAGGGGCAGGTGGAGGCGGGCCTGGCGATCGGCCTGACCCGCGGGCAGGTGATGCGCGCCGTCCAGCTGCCGCAGGCCGTGCGGGCCATGCTGCCGGCGCTGATCAGCCAGCTCATCGTCATCCTCAAGGACACCGCGCTGGCCAGCATCGTGCTCGCGCTCATCCAGGACCTGGGCAAGATCGCCGACCAGTTGCGCGGTTTCCTGGACAACCCCCTGCAGACGTACTTCGTCATCGGGCTCATCTACATCGCCATCAACGTGCTGCTGGAGCAGGTGGCCAAGTACGTGCAGCGGCGCACGGCGACCGGGCGCCGCCGTCGCCGGCCCGCGGACCGGCCCGCTCAGCAGGCGGAGCTGCAGGCCCCGGGCGCGCGGGGCGCCTGAGCGGTCGCGCTGCCGGGACGCCGCCCGGGTCCCCGGGCCCGCGCCGACGGTCAGTCGCCGTCGGCCGCCCCGCGGAGGATCCCGCCCGCGCGGTCCCCGTCGTCCGTGTCGTCCGTGTCGTCCGTGTCGTCCGTGTCGTCGACGGTCCCCGGGACGTGCGCGGAGCCGTCCAGCTCCAGCTCGTCCTCGTCCACCTGGTCCACCTCGTCCGCGGCGAGCTCCTCGCGGACGACGCTCATGACGAGGCCGGGCGGGAAGCCGCGCCGGGCCAGCGCCCCGGCGAGGCGGCGCTGGCGCACGACGCGGTCGAGGCCGCGCGTGGCGGCGAGCTTGCGCTGCACGAGGCGTCGCGCGGCGGCCTCCTCGGAGGCGTCGTCGACGGCGTCCACGGCCTCGCGGGCCGTCTCGTCGTCCACGCCCTTGCGGCGCAGCTCCAGCGCCAGCGCGCGCCGGCCCCGCTGGCCCTGCCGGGCGTTGACGAACCCCTCGGCGTAGCGGGCGTCGTCGACGAGGCCGACGTCCTCGAAGCGGTCGAGGACCTCGGAGGCCACCTCGTCGGGGACGTCGCGGGCCGCCAGCTTCTCGGCCAGCTGGGCGCGGCTGCGCGGCGCCATCGTCAGCTGGCGCAGGGCGATGGCGCGGGCGACGTCGTACGGGTCGGGCTCCCGGTCCGGGTCCTCCGCCGGACCGGGAGCCCTCCCCGTGCGCGGGGACCTGCTCAGAACTGGACCGCCGGCTCCTCGGCCGGGGCGTCCACGCGCGGGCCGACCCCGAGCTTCTCCTTGATGCGCTTCTCGATCTCGTCGCCGAGGTCGGGGTTGTCGCGCAGGAAGGCGCGGGCGTTCTCCTTGCCCTGGCCCAGCTGGTCGCCCTCGTACGTGTACCAGGCGCCGGACTTGCGGACGAAGCCGTGCTCGACGCCCAGGTCGATCAGGCCGCCCTCGCGGGAGATGCCCTGGCCGTACAGGATGTCGAACTCGGCCTGCTTGAACGGCGGGCTGACCTTGTTCTTGACGACCTTGACGCGGGTGCGGTTGCCGACGGGCACGGTGCCGTCCTTGAGCGTCTCGATGCGGCGGACGTCCAGGCGCACGGAGGCGTAGAACTTCAGCGCCTTGCCGCCGGTCGTCGTCTCCGGCGAGCCGAACATGACGCCGATCTTCTCGCGCAGCTGGTTGATGAAGATGGCCGTCGTGCCGGAGTGGTTGAGCGCACCGGTGATCTTGCGCAGGGCCTGCGACATGAGGCGGGCCTGCAGACCGACGTGGCTGTCGCCCATCTCGCCCTCGATCTCCGCCTTGGGCACCAGGGCCGCCACGGAGTCGATGACGATGATGTCGAGCGCGCCGGAGCGGATGAGCATGTCGGCGATCTCGAGGGCCTGCTCACCCGTGTCGGGCTGGGAGACGAGCAGTGCGTCGGTGTCCACGCCGAGCTTGGCGGCGTAGTCGGGGTCGAGGGCGTGCTCGGCGTCGATGAAGGCGGCGATGCCGCCGGCGCGCTGGGCGTTGGCCACGGCGTGCAGGGCCACGGTCGTCTTGCCGGAGGACTCCGGGCCGTAGACCTCCACGACGCGCCCGCGCGGCAGGCCGCCGATGCCGAGCGCGACGTCCAGGGAGATCGCCCCGGTGGGGATGACCTCGATGGGCGGGCGGCTCTCGTCGCCGAGCCGCATCACGGACCCCTTGCCGAACGACTTGTCGATCGCGGCGAGCGCGGATTCCAGGGCCTTCTCGCGGTCCGCGGGAGCGGGCATGTCCTCACCTCGGGTGTCGTCGGCGGGCCGGGGCCCGCCGTGCGTGTGTGTCGTCGAGGACGCTACGACCCGCCTCCGACACGAGCCCCGCGCGCGGGGCCCGGTGTGGACGGCGGGGCGGTCCGGCCCCCTGTGGACCCCTCCACGATAGGCGTACACGTGTTCGAGCGGCCACCACCGGCGCGTGCGCGTGTCGGGCCTGGCTAGCCTCCGGCGCACGGCCGCGCCCGGCGGCCCCGACGGTCGAGGAGGACCAGCCCGTGAGCGCGACGACCGAGACCCCGACCCCGCCCGACGGCGGCGTCCCGCGCGTGCTGGAGGCCCGCGGCGCCGGCCTCGTGCCCGGCGGCGAACGGCTGGAGCGCCTGGGGACGATGTCCACCTGGGCCGAGGGCCCCGTCTGGCTGCCGCAGGAGCGGGCCGTGCTCTTCAGCGACATCCCCGGCGACCGGGTCCTGCGCTGGGACGAGGAGGGCGGGCTGCGCGTGCACCGCGAGGGCGCCGAGCACACCAACGGCCGGACCCTGGACGCCGAGGGCCGGATCGTCGCCTGCTCGCACGGGCGCCGCGCGCTCGAGCACGAGGACGCCTCGGGCGACACCTCCGTGCTCGTCGACCGCTGGGCCGGTCACCGCTTCAACTCCCCCAACGACGTCGTCGTCGCCCGCGACGGGTCGATCTGGTTCACCGACCCGCCCTACGGCATCAGCGTCGTCGTCGAGGGGCACCCGGGCCGGCGCGAGTACGGCGACAACTGGGTCTTCCGCTTCGACCCGGTCACCGGCGAGGTGCGGCCCGTGGTCACCGACGTCGAGGAGCCCAACGGCCTGGCCTTCTCCCCCGACGAGTCGCTGCTCTACGTGGCCGACACCTCCGCCGCCCCCGTCCCCGGTGGCGGCTCGCACCGGCTGGTCCGCGTCTACGACGTGCTGCGCGGCACGCGCGGGGGCCGGGGGCCCGGCGCGGTGCCGGGCGGGCCGGTGGCCAAGAACGGCCGCGTCTTCGTCCAGGTCGACCGCGGGCTGGCCGACGGCTTCCGCGTCGACACCGCCGGCAACGTGTGGACCTCGAACGGCGACGCGGTGTCCGTGTACGCGCCCGACGGCGCGAAGCTGCTGGAGGTGGTCGTCGGCGAGGTCGTCGCCAACCTGTGCTTCGGCGGCGACGACGGCACCACGGTGTTCGTCACCGCCTCCACCAGCCTGTACCGGCTGCGCACGAGCGCCGTGGGCGCCGACCTGAAGTGGCTGTGAGACCCGCGGCGGCGGCTCAGCCCGAGCGCGGCCGGCGGGCGGGGTCCTTGCCCAGGCGCCGCTCGGGCGGCACGTCCATGGCCTCGCACAGCGCCAGCCAGACGGCCTTCGGGTCCACCCCGGCGTCCAGGGCCTGGCGGGGGGTGCGGTCCTCCAGCGCCAGCAGCACCTGGTCGGCGGCCAGCGAGCGGCCGTAGGCGGCGCCGAACTCGTCCTCCACCAGGGTCCAGAACTCGCTGTGTCGCACGGGGGCACCCTGCCACGCCGGTCCGGGCGCCACCCGCCGCGCCCCGTCGCGCCCCGTCGCGCCCCGTCGCGCCCCCGTCGCCCCGGGGCTCCCGCCGCGCGCCGGGCGCGTGTCGGAGGCGGGTGGTCTGATGACGGCATGTCCCCCCGAGCGCCCCGCGGAGCCGCGGCCGAGCAGTCCGCGCCCGACCCCGCGACCGTGCTCGGGCGCTTCTCCGAGGCGACCCGGGCCTGGTTCACGGGCGCCTTCGAGGCGCCGACGGCCGCGCAGGTCGGCGCGTGGGACGCGGTCAGCCGGGGCCGGCACGCGCTGGTCGTGGCGCCCACGGGCTCCGGCAAGACGCTGTCCGCCTTCCTGTGGGCGCTGGACCGCCTGGCCGGCGAGCCGGTCCCCGAGGACCGCGACCTGCGCTGCCGGGTGCTGTACGTCTCGCCGCTGAAGGCGCTGGCCGTCGACGTCGAGCGCAACCTGCGCAGCCCGCTGACGGGCATCCGGCAGGCCGCCCAGCGGCTGGGCCTGCCCGTGCCCGACGTGCGCGTCGGGCTGCGCTCGGGCGACACCTCCACCGAGGAGCGCCGCGCCTTCACCCGCACGCCCCCCGACGTGCTCATCACGACGCCGGAGTCGCTGTTCCTGCTGCTGACCTCCCGCGCGCGCGAGCAGCTGCGCGGGGTGCGCACCGTCGTCCTGGACGAGGTGCACGCCGTGGCGGGCTCCAAGCGCGGCGCGCACCTGGCGCTGTCGCTGGAGCGGCTGGACGCGCTGGTCACCGCGGCCGGCGGCGAACCGGCCCAGCGGGTCGGCCTGTCCGCGACCGTGCGGCCCGTGGACACGGTCGCGCAGTGGGTCTCCGGCGGGCGCCCGGTCACCGTGGTCCAGCCGCCGGCCGACAAGCGCTTCGACCTGCGGGTCGTCGTGCCCGTGGAGGACATGTCCGACCTGGACGCCTCCGGCCGCGGCGCCGAGAGCGACGACCTGACCGGCCAGGCCGCCGGCGAGCCGCGGCGCGCCAGCATCTGGCCGCACGTGGAGGAGCGCATCGTCGACCTGGTCGCCGACCACACCTCCACACTGGTCTTCGCCAACTCCCGCCGGCTGTCCGAGCGCCTGACCGCGCGGCTGAACGAGGTGTGGGACGAGCGGGGCGAGGAGGCGGGCGACGGGCACGACGACGGCGGTGCGCCCGCGCTCGGGCACGCTCCCCCGCCGCCGGCGCAGCTGATGGGCGCCGCCGGGCAGGCGGCCAACCGCCCGCCGGTGCTGGCGCGCGCCCACCACGGTTCGGTGTCCAAGGAGCAGCGCTCCCTCATCGAGGAGGACCTCAAGGCCGGCCGGCTGCCCGCCGTCGTGGCCACCTCCAGCCTCGAGCTCGGCATCGACATGGGCGCGGTGGACCTCGTCGTGCAGGTGGAGTCGCCGCCCAGCGTGGCCAGCGGCCTGCAGCGGGTGGGCCGGGCCGGGCACCAGGTGGGCGCCGTCTCGCGCGGCGTGCTGTTCCCCAAGTTCCGCGGCGACCTGCTGCAGACGGCCGTGGTCGTCGAGCGCATGCGCGACGGGCTCATCGAGGAGCTGCGCGTGCCGCAGAACCCGCTGGACGTGCTGGCCCAGCAGGTCGTGGCGATGGTCGCGATGGACGAGTGGACGGTGCCCGAGCTGCACGAGCTCGTCCGGCGCGCCGCGCCGTTCGCCTCGCTGTCGCGCCCGGTGCTCGACGCGGTCCTGGACATGCTCTCCGGCCGCTACCCCAGCGACGAGTTCGCCGAGCTGCGCCCGCGCCTGGTGTGGGACCGCGTCGGCGACGTGCTCACCGGCCGCCCGGGCGCCCAGCGGCTGGCGGTGACCAGCGGCGGGACGATCCCCGACCGCGGCCTGTTCGGCGTCTTCCTCGCCGGTGGCGAGGGACCCGGCCGGCGGGTGGGCGAGCTGGACGAGGAGATGGTCTACGAGTCCCGCGTCGGCGACGTGGTGACGCTGGGCTCGACGGCGTGGCGGGTGGAGGACATCACCCACGACCGCGTGCTGGTGACCCCGGCGCCGGGCCAGCCGGGCAAGCTGCCGTTCTGGCACGGCGACGCCCTCGGCCGCCCGGCGGAGCTGGGCCGCGCCCTGGGGGCGTTCGTGCGCGAGCTGGCCGGCCTGCCGGGCGGGTTCGCCGGCGCGGCCGCCCGCGAGCGGGTGCGCGCGGCGGGCCTGGACGAGTGGGCCGCCGACAACCTGCTCGCCTACCTGGAGGAGCAGCGCGAGGCCACCCGCCACGTGCCGGACGACCGCACGATCCTCGTCGAGCGCTTCCGCGACGAGCTGGGCGACTGGCGCATCTGCGTGCACTCCCCCTTCGGCGGCCAGGTGCACTCCCCGTGGGCGCTGGCGCTGGGCGCGCGCATGCGCGAGCGGTTCGGCGTCGACGTGCAGGCCATGCCGGCCGACGACGGCGTCGTCCTGCGCCTGCCCGACCTCGACCTGCCCGAGGGGCAGGCGCCGGACGTGGCCGACCTCGTGGTGCTCGAGCCGGAGGAGGTCGACGAGCTCGTCACCGCCGAGATCGGCGGCTCGGCGCTGTTCGCCGCCCGGTTCCGCGAGTGCGCCGCCCGGGCGCTGCTGCTGCCGCGCCGCCAGCCGGGCCGGCGCCAGCCGCTGTGGCAGCAGCGCCAGCGCGCCGCGTCGCTGCTGCAGGTGGCCAGCCGCTTCGCCAGCTTCCCGATCGTGCTGGAGACGGTGCGCGAGTGCCTGTCCGACGTCTTCGACGTCGCCGGGCTGCAGCAGCTCATGCGGGACCTGGCCGCCCGGCGGGTGCGCGTGGTGGAGGTGGAGACCTCCCAGCCCTCGCCCTTCGCCCGCGGCCTCGTCTTCGGCTACGTGGCCCAGTTCCTCTACGAGGGCGACTCCCCGCTGGCCGAGCGGCGCGCGGCCGCCCTGGCGCTGGACCCGAGCCTGCTGGCCGAGCTGCTCGGCCGCGGCGAGGGCGCGGCGCTGCGCGACCTGCTCGACCCGGACGCCGTCGTGCGCACGGAGGAGGAGCTGCAGCGGCTGGCGCCGTCGCGGCGCTGCGCCGACGCCGAGGACGTCGCCGACCTGCTGCGGGTGCTCGGCCCGCTGAGCACCGCGGAGGTCGTGGCCCGCAGCGGGCGCGCCGCCGCCCCCGCCGGGGAGGAGGACGCGGCGGGGGCCGGCACCGCGAGCGCCGCGCCCACCGCGGAGCCCGGCGAGGTGGCGCGCTGGCTGCACGGGCTGGAGGACGCCCGCCGCGCCATCCGGGTGCGCATCGCCGGGCAGGAGCAGTGGGCCGCGATCGAGGACGCCGGCCGGCTGCGCGACGCCCTGGGCACCCCGCTGCCCGTCGGCGTCCCCGAGGCGTTCACCGAGCCGGTCGCCGACCCCCTGGCCGAGCTGCTGGGCCGCTACGCCCGCACCCGGGGCCCCTTCACGGCCGCCGACGCCGCGGCCCGCTTCGGCGTGGGCCGCGCGGTGGCGCTGGACGGGTTGCGCCGCCTGCAGTCCGCCGGGCGGCTCGTGGAGGGTGAGCTGCGCCCGGGCGGCACGGGTCTGGAGCTCTGCGACGCCGAGGTGCTGCGCGTGCTGCGCCGGCGGTCGCTGGCGGCGCTGCGCGCCGACGTGGAGCCGGTGCCGCCGCGCGACCTGGCCCGCTTCCTGCCCGCGTGGCAGGGCGTCGGGACGGGACTGCGCTCGCGGCTGCGGGGGGTCGACGGGGTCCTGCGCGCGGTCGAGCAGCTGGCGGGAGCGGTGGTACCGGCCAGCGCGGTCGAGCCGCTCGTGCTGGCCGCGCGCGTGGAGGGCTACCAGCCGGCGATGCTGGACGAGCTGACCGCCGCCGGAGAGGTCGTGTGGGCCGGTCACGGCAGCCTGCCCGGTGACGACGGCTGGGTCTCCCTGCACCCGGCGGACCTGGCACCGCTGACCCTGCCGGACCCGGAGGCCGACGCCGCCGAGGACGTCGAGGGGGACCTGCACCGCGAGGTGCTGGCCGCGCTCGAGGGCGGCGGGGCCTACTTCTTCCGCGCCCTGGCCGACACCGTGGGGTGCACCGACGACGGCGCCCTGACCGCGGCGCTGTGGGACCTCGTGTGGGCGGGGCGGATCAGCAACGACACCCTCGCCCCCCTGCGAGCCCGGCTCGCCGGCCGGGGCGCGCACAAGGCGCGCAGCGCCGCGCCGCGCTCGCGGTACGCCCGCTACGGCGCCCGGCGCGGTGCCCGCGGGCTGCGCGGCGGCGTGGAGCTGCCCTCCCGGGGCGGGCCGCCGTCGGCCGCGGGGCGCTGGTCCCTGCTGCCCGAGCGCGAGGAGGACGCGACGGTGCGCGCGCACGCGGTGGCGGAGGTCCTGCTGGACCGGCACGGCGTGGTCACGCGCGGGGCGGTGACCGGCGAGCGCGTCCCCGGCGGCTTCGCGGCCGTGTACCGCACCCTGGCCGCGTTCGAGGAGGCCGGACGGGCCCGGCGCGGCTACTTCGTCGAGGGGCTGGGCGCCTCCCAGTTCGCCACCACCGGCGCGGTGGACCGGCTGCGCGACAGCGCCCGCCCGCTGGGCGGGGAGCGTCCCTCCGACCGGGCGCGGGAGGCCGGGCCCACCCGGGTCCCCGACCTGCCGGGCCGGGAGGGTGCGGGCAGGACCGGCCGCGGCCGGCCCGAGGGGCCGGGCGCCCTGGTGCTCGCGGCGACCGACCCGGCCAACCCCTTCGGGGCGGCGCTGGGCTGGCCCGAGCGCGGGGAGGTCAGCGCGGGTGCCAGCGGGCACCGGCCCGGGCGCAAGGCGGGCGCGCTGGTCGTCCTCGTCGACGGCGAGCTCGTCCTGTACGTCGAGCGCGGCGGGCGTTCCGTCCTGTCCTGGACGGAGGACGAGACGTCGCTGCAGGCCGCCGCGGACTCGCTCGCGCTGGCGGTGCGCGACGGCGTGCTGGGGCGGCTGACCGTCGAGAAGGCGGACGGCGCCGGGGTCCTCACGGGCGGGACGGCGCTGGGCCGCGCGCTCGAGGGCGCCGGGTTCCACGCCACCCCGCGCGGGCTGCGGATCCGCACGTGAGGCTCGTGCGGGCCGGCGGCGGCCGGCGGGCGGCCCGGCACCGGGTGCCGGACCGGGACGTGCCGCAGCGGAGCCGGGAGCGGGGGCGCGGCACGGTCCCGCAGCGGGGAGGGTGGCCGGCGCGTGCCTGAGGGCGACGTGGTGTGGCGCACGGCGCGGCGCCTGCACCGGGCGCTGGCGGGCCGGACGCTGACGGCCACGGACTTCCGCTGGCCGAGCCTGGCCGAGGCCGACCTGTCCGGGCGCGAGGTGCTGGAGGTCGTCAGCGCCGGCAAGCACCTGCTGCTGCGCACGGCGGCGACCGGTGAGCCGGGGTCGGTGCCGCTGACGGTGCACAGCCACCTGCGCATGGAGGGGTCCTGGCACGTGCACCGCACCGGCGAGCCGTGGACGCGGCGGTCGGCCTCCGGGGTGCGGGTGGTGCTGACCAGCGACGAGTGGACGGCGGTCGGGCACAAGCTGGGCATGCTCGACCTCGTCGCCACCGACCGCGAGGACACCCTCGTGGGCCACCTGGGCCCGGACCTGCTCGGGCCCGGGTGGGACGTGGCCGAGGCCGCCCGGCGGCTGACCGCGGTACCCGACCGGGAGCTCGGCGAGGCACTGCTGGACCAGCGGGTGCTCGCCGGGGTGGGCACCTTCTACATGGCCGAGGCGTGCTTCCTCGCCCGCCTGAGCCCGTGGTCGCCGGTGTCCGCCCTCGACGACCCCGGCCGCTTCCTGCGGCTGGTCCACCGCCTCCTGGACGCGAACAAGGAGCGGGCGGAGCAGGTGACCACCGGGGACCTGCGGCGCGGCCGGCAGAACTTCGCGCACGCCCGCTCCGGGCTGCCCTGCCTGCGCTGCGGGGCCACGGTGCGCGTCGCGATGATCGGCCGGGCGCCGCAGGACCGCACCGCCTTCTACTGCCCCGGCTGCCAGGCGGGGCCCGCGCCCACCGACGATGGGCGGCCGCAGCGGCCCCTCGGGTCCGAGCGCCCCGCGGGCCGCGCGACCCGCACCGCCCGCACCCGCCCCGCGTACCGCCGCTGACGGCCCTCGGGAGGCGCACCGGGCCGCGCGGACCGGCCGCACGAGCCCGGGCGCGGCCCGGACGCCCCGGACGCCCCAGACGGCCCGGCGTCGAGGTCCCGGACGGGCGGCGCGACCCCGGACGCACGAGGGCCCGCCACCGTCACCGGTGGCGGGCCCAAGCGGGACGCGTCAGGCCGCGGGGACGAGCCGGCGTCGCAGGATGAGCTCGAGCTCCTCGGGGAGCCCGTCGAGCTCGACGGTCAGTTCCTCCACGGTGTCACCGGAGAGGCTGTCGACGGCGGAGTCGACGATGGTGCCGGCGGCGCCGTCCACGGTGGTGTCCGCCACGGACTCCAGCGAGGAGGCGTCGGCGGGGTCCGCCGCCCCGGCGGAGCGTGCGGGCTCGACCGCGGGCGGCTGCCCCACGACGGGCAGCGTCCGCGGCGCCGCCGGGACGGGCGCCGCAGCGGCGGGCCGGGCCGGGCGCACGGCGGCCAGGGCGCCCGCGGGAGCCGGAACCGGCGCGGCCGGACGGGGAGCGGCGGGCACGATGCCCTCCGCGGCGTACGGCTGGCGCACGCCCTCCTCGTCCGCGATGCGGCGGGTCACCTCGCCGAGGACCTGGGACAGGGGGACGTCGAGGGCGGTGCAGATGGAGGCCAGCAGCTCGCTGGAGGCCTCCTTCTGGCCGCGCTCGACCTCGCTGAGGTAGCCGAGGGACACGCGGGCGGTCGAGGACACCTCGCGCAGGGTCCGGTGCTGGCCGCGCCGCTCGTCGCGCAGCACGTCCCCGATGGTGCGGCGGAGCACGACCATGCGGCGGCCTCCCTCGGGTGGTCGAGGGGGCAGACCCCGGGGTCCCGCCGTCGTGGCCGGCACCGACCGGTAGCTGCCCGTAGTGGTCGTTCCACCGTACCCCGGGGACCGCCGCGACGGCGTGGTGGGAGCAGGGTTGCGCACGACTGGCTCAACTCCTCCACGGGCCCGTGTGTTCCGGGCGGGCGAGGCCGTCGCGCCGCACCGCCCCGTCAGGCCCCCCGTCAGCGCGGGGCGGCGAGCGCGAGCAGCTCCGCGAGCGCCGCCGCCACGGTCGCCCGGCGGACCTGCGGGCGGTCACCGGGCAGGTGCAGCGCCCGGTGCCGCGCACCGCCGGGCAGCGCGTCGGCGGCCAGGCCGACGAACACCGTCCCGGCCGGGTGCCCGTCGGCCGGGCCCGGCCCGGCGACGCCGGTGGTGGCCACGGCCACGTCCGCCCCCGTGCGCTCGCGCGCGCCGCGGGCCATCTGCTCGGCGACCAGCCCGTCGACGGGCCCCGTGGCGGCCAGCCGTTCCGGGTCGACGCCGAGCAGGGACGCCTTGAGCTCGGTGGCGTAGGCGACCACCCCGCCGCGCACGACCGCGGAGGCGCCCGGCACGTCGACGAGGGTCGCGCACAGCAGTCCCCCGGTGAGCGACTCGGCGGTGGCCACCGTCAGCCCCGCGTCCCGCAGCGCCGCCACGACGGCTCCCGCGGCGGCCTCCGCGGTGGCCTCCGCACCGGCCTGCCCCGTCACCGGCGCCCGCGCGCGAGCCGCCAGAAGATCCCCACGTACTCGGCGGCGCTGGTGAGCGTGAGGACCACCGCCAGGACCATGACGGCCTGCGCCACGAGGTGCGGCTCGGTGGACGGGAACGGCAGCACGTACAGGCCCACCGCGACGGACTGCACGACCGTCTTCAGCTTGCCGCCGCGGCCGGCGGGCACGACGCCGCGGCGGATGACGAGGAAGCGGGCGAGGGTGACGAGCAGCTCGCGCGCCAGGACCACGACGGTCGCCCACCACCACAGCCGGTCCTGCAGCGACAGCACGACGAGCCCGGCGCCGATGAGGGCCTTGTCCGCGATCGGGTCGGCGATCTTGCCGAAGTCGGAGACGGAATCCCAGCGGCGGGCCAGGTGCCCGTCGTAGCGGTCGGTGATGATGGCGGCGAGGAAGACGGCGGTGGCGGCCAGCCGCCAGCCGACCGAGTCCCCGCCCTGCACGGCCAGGAACCAGACGAAGACCGGGACGGCGACGATGCGCAGGACCGTCAGGGCGTTCGGCAGGTGCAGGCGGTGCGCCGTGCGCCACTGGAAGCCCTCGCGGGCGCGGCTGCTCACGGCCGGCCCGGCCCGCCGGCGGGCCCGACGAGCGGCTCGCCCAGCGGCTCGCCCAGCGGCTCGCCCAGCGGCACCGCCAGCAGGTCCGCCCCCGCAGCGCCCGTGACCCGGGCGCGCACGAGGTCGCCGACGGCCACGCGCGCGCCCGGCGGCAGGTCCAGCTCGGTCTCGCCGTCCACGTCGGGCCCCTGGTGGGCGGCGCGGCCGGTGACGTGCGGGTCGCCGTCGGCGTCGACGACGGACTCCACGAGGACCTCCACGACCTCCCCGAGGCGGTCCTCGGCGCGCTGGGCGACGAGCTCCTCCACGAGGCGGGAGACGCGGTCGGTGCGGGCGGCCACGACGTCGGCGTCCAGGTGGCCGTCGAGGCCCTCGGCCTCGGTGCCGTCCTCGTCGGAGTAGGCGAAGACGCCGACGACGTCGAGGCGGGCGCGCTCGAGGAAGGAGCACAGCTCGTCGACGTCGGCCTCGGTCTCGCCGGGGAAGCCGACGATGACGTTGGAGCGGATCCCCGCCAGCGGGGCGCGCTCGCGGACCTGCTCCAGCAGGGCCAGGAACGGCTCGGTGCCGCCGAAGCGGCGCATGCGCCGCAGCACCCCGGGCGCGGAGTGCTGGAAGGACAGGTCGAAGTAGGGCACGACGCCGGGGGTCGCGGTGAGCGCGTCGAGCAGTCCGGGCCGCACCTCGGCCGGCTGCAGGTACGACACGCGGACCCGCTCGATCCCCTCGACGGCGGCCACGCGCGGCAGCAGCGCCTCCAGGGCGCGCAGGTCCCCGAGGTCCTTGCCGTAGCTGGTGGTGTTCTCGCTGACGAGGAAGACCTCGCGCACGCCCTGGGCGGCCAGCCACTCCGTCTCGGCGACGACCTCGTCGGCGGGGCGGGAGACGAAGGAGCCGCGGAAGGCGGGGATGGCGCAGAAGCTGCAGCGGCGGTCGCAGCCGGTGGCGATCTTCACCGGCGCCCAGGGACCGCTGCCGAGGCGGCGGCGCACGACCCGGGGGCCGGAGGCGGGCGCCAGGCCATCGGGCAGGTCGGGCGCCGCGCCGGCGGGCGGCGCGGTGGCGACGGTGCGGGCGGCCCGCGCGGCCTGGCGCTCGGCGGGCGCCAGCGGCAGCAGGCTGCGCCGGTCGCGGGGCACGTGGGCGCGCGGCTTCTCGCCGTGCAGGACGGCGGACAGGTGGGTGGAGAGGTCGGCGTAGGAGTCGAAGCCGAGGACGGCGTCGGCCTCGGGCAGCGACTCGGCCAGGTCCGCGCCGTAGCGCTCGGCCAGGCACCCGACGGCGACGACGGCGCGGGTGCGGCCGCTCTCCTTGAGGTCGGCGGCGGCCAGCACGGTGTCGATGGAGTCCTTCTTGGCCTGCTCGACGAACCCGCAGGTGTTGACGACGGCCACGTCGGCGCCGTCGGGGTCGTCGACCAGGCGCCAGCCGGCGTCGGCGAGGCGGCCGGCCAGCTCCTCGGAGTCCACGTCGTTGCGGGCGCAGCCGAGGGTGACGAGCGACACCGTCCGCTCGCCCGTCCCCGCGCCGGGTCCTCCGCCGGCCGCCGGTGCGGTGGTCGGCGGGGGCGGGGACACGACGGCGTCTGGCACGTGCACAGGGTACGCACCGGGCGCGCGCGCACCGCCCGCGCGCGGGCTCAGGCCGGGGGCCCGGCGCCGTCCAGGGCCGGTGCCGCGGGGGCCGCCGGCGCGTCCGGCGCGGCCACGACGGCGACGGGAGCCGGGGCCGCCGCGACCGGCGCCTCGTCGAGGGCCACGGCCGGGTGCGGGCCGTGCGCGTCCTCCAGCAGGGCGCGCATGGGCCGGGTGGGCCGGAACCAGCCGCCCTCGGGCGGCAGGGCGGACAGGCGCGTGCGCCCGAGGGAGACCTGGAAGGCGCCCGGGACGTCCTCGAGGTCGACGAACTCGATGAGCGGGGACTCCTGCGCGTAGCCGGCGACCTCGGCGAAGGACAGGACGACGCAGCGCACACCGGCGCGGTGCAGCTCCTCCAGGGGGCCCAGGAAGTTGCGGCCGTCACCGCTGGCGACGACGAGGCGGCGCAGCCGGTGGCTGGCCCGGCGCTCGGCGATGTGCTGCAGCATCGCCTCGTCGACGTCGTCCTCGGGGTGGACCTTGGGGCGGGCGAAGACGGCGTAGCCGAAGCTGCGCAGCGCCTCGATCCAGCCGCGCAGCGACACGGCGGCGGTGGGCTGGACGTTGGTGAACACGCAGCCCTCGACCTCGTGGTCGGCGGCCTCGGACAGGAACCAGCGGGCGATGGCGTCGAAGCGGGGCCGGTCGGAGGAGGCCGGGCGCGAGCCGAGGATCGCCGACAGCGTCATGTCGATGTTGGGCGCGTCCCAGACCAGGAGGTCGAGGTCGCGGCGGGTCTCCTCCCGCCGCGGCGGCTCCTGGGGGCGGGGCGAGTCCATGTCCTCAAGTTACACGGAGAGTCACCGCATCGCGACGCGCTGCTCGCTCTGCGTGACGTGTCGCCCGGACCCGCCCCCGCCAGGGGGTCAGCGCCGCTCGACGAGCTCCCAGGCGTCCTCGCCGCCGTCGGCGTCGACGACCTCCAGGTCCTCCCCCGCCGGCTCCAGGGCGGTCGGCGGCTCCTCGCCGCGCATCAGCGCCAGCGTCCCGGGCAGGTCCTCCGGGCGCACCAGCACGTCGCGCGCCTTGGAGCCCTCGCTGGGACCCACGACGCCCCGCGACTCCAGCAGGTCCATCAGCCGCCCCGCCTTGGCGAAGCCCACCCGCAGCTTGCGCTGGAGCATCGACGTGGAGCCGAACTGCGTGGTGACGACCAGCTCGGCCGCCTGCAGCAGCACGTCGAGGTCGTCGCCGACCTCCTCGTCGACCTGCTTCTTCTGCGCCGGGGCCACGACGTCCTCGCGGTACGTCGGCTTCAGCTGCGACTTCACGTGCGAGACGACGGCCTCGATCTCGCTCTCGGTGACCCACGCCCCCTGCACGCGCATGGGCTTGGAGGCGCCCATCGGCAGGAACAGCGCGTCGCCCTGGCCGACGAGCTTCTCCGCGCCCGGCTGGTCCAGCACGACGCGCGAGTCCGCCAGCGAGGACGTCGCGAACGCCAGGCGGCTGGGCACGTTGGCCTTGATGAGACCCGTGACGACGTCGACGCTGGGCCGCTGGGTGGCCAGCACGAGGTGGATGCCGGCCGCGCGCGCCAGCTGCGTGATGCGCTGGATCGAGGCCTCCACGTCGCGCGGGGCGACCATCATGAGGTCGGCCAGCTCGTCGACGATGACCAGCAGGTACGGGTACGGCTGCAGGACGCGCTCGCTGCCCGGCGGCGGCGTCACCTTCCCCGCGCGCACCTGGCGGTTGAAGTCGTCGATGTGCTTGAACCCGTACTCGGCGAGGTCGTTGTAGCGCTGGTCCATCTCGCGCACGACCCACTCCAGGGCCTCGGCGGCCTTCTTGGGGTTCGTGATGATGGGCGTGATGAGGTGCGGGATGCCCTCGTAGATCGTCAGCTCGACCCGCTTGGGGTCCACGAGCACCATGCGCACCTCGTCGGGCGTGGCGCGCATGAGGATCGAGGTGATCATGGAGTTGACGAAGCTCGACTTGCCGGCGCCGGTGGCGCCCGCGACGAGCAGGTGCGGCATCTTGGCGAGGTTGGCGACGACGAACCCGCCCTCGACGTCCTTGCCGACGCCCATGACCATCGGGTGCTCGGTGCGGGTGGCGACGGCGCTGCGCAGCACGTCGCCCAGCGACACCGTCTCGCGGTCGGTGTTGGGGATCTCGATGCCGATGGCGGACTTGCCGGGGATCGGCGACAGGATCCGCACGTCCGCGCTGGCCACCGCGTAGGCGATGTTCTTGCTCAGGGCGGTGACGCGCTCGACCTTGGTGCCCAGTCCCAGCTCGACCTCGTAGCGGGTGACGGTCGGACCGCGGGAGAAGCCCGTGACGCGGGCGTCGATGCCGAACTGGTCCAGCACGCCGGTCAGCGCCTCGACCACGCGGTCGTTGGCGGCGCTGCGCTCCTTGGGCGGGGTGCCGGGGCTCAGCGCCGCGGGCTCGGGCAGCGCGTAGGTGACGTCACCGGTCAGGGCCAGCTGCTCGATGCGCGGGGGCAGGTCGGTGGGATCGGTGGTGACGGTCTCCGGCGTCGTGGCCGGCACGGCGGCGGCGTCGAGGGCGGCGACGGCGGCCCGCACCGACGGCGGGTCGGAGGGGACGGCGCGCCGCTCCCCCGGCCGCGGCCCACCCCGACCGCCCGCGGCGGGCTCGTCGTCGCCGGGCGTCGCGTCCGCGGCGGGGTCGGTGCTGACGGGCGTCTCGAACGCCTCGTCGCCGGGCCGGGCGCCGGCGGCCGCGGCGGCGGCCTCCTCGGCGCCGGCGGCCTCCGCGGCCCGGCCGCGGCGGCGGCGCGAGCGCGGCTGCTCGCCGTCCTCCCCGCCCCGCGGCGCGTCGGCGGCCGGGTCGGTCGCCTCGCCGCGCCGGGCGGCACCGGCCCGGGCGCGGGCCAGCGCCCGCGCGGGCAGGTCCCCGCCGTGCCCGCGGGCGCCGTCGTGCTCGTGGTCGCGGTGCGGGCGGTGGGTGAGGCGCTCGTACGCCTCCCGCAGCCGCACGGGGATGGCGTGCACGGGGGTGGCGGTGACCACGAGCAGGCCGAAGAAGCCCAGCAGGACGAGCAGCGGCACGGCGACCCAGCCGGTCAGCGCGGCCGCCAGCGGTCCGGCGACGAGGAAGCCGACCATGCCGCCGGCGTCGACGACGACGTCCGCACCGGCCTCGCCGGTGGGCGAGGGCGCCCCGGAGGCCAGGTGGACCAGACCGGTGGCGGCCAGCACGAGCGCGATCGTGCCGACGACGGCGCGGGTGGTGGTCTGGGTGTGGTCGGGGTGGCGCAGCAGGTGCACGGCCAGGGCCAGCAGGACGACGGGCAGCGCGAGCGCCACCTCGCCGAAGGTGCCCGCGGCCACGGTGTGCACGACCTGCCCGGCCGTGCCGGGCAGCCCCCACCACTCGCGGGCGGCGACGACGAGCGCGAGGCCCAGCAGCGCCAGGCCGACGCCGTCGCGGCGCAGCTCGGGGTCCAGGTCGCGCGCGCCGCTGCCGATGCGGCGGGCCGCGCCGCCGACGAGGTGGGCGCAGCCCATCCAGGTCGCCGAGACGGCCCGCACGGGCCACGACGGGCCGGTGCGCTGCGGGCGGGCCGGGGCGGGGCGCTTGGCGGACGAGCGGTTGCCAGCCGGGCGGCTGGAGCCGCCGCGGGCGGTGGCCCGCGTCGCCCCTCCGCCCCGCGCGCCGGTGCCCTTCGCGCCGGCGCCCTTCGACCCGCCGGACGACCCCTTGGACGTGGTCGTGCGCGTGCTCGCCCGGGTCGCCATGGGATCACCGTACTGTCCGGGACCGGCGCGGGCCCGGAGGACGGGGCCCGCCGGGGCCGTGGCGACGGCGCGCCGGGACCGCCGCCCGCGCGCGGGCGGCGCGCGCCGGCCGGGACGTCGGCGAGGATGGCGGCGTGTCGGGAACGCTCGCGACCCGCGGCGCGCGCGTCGCCGGGGTCGACCTCGCCCGGGCCGTCGCGGTCGCCGGGATGATGACCGTCCACGTGCTGCCGTCCACCTCGACGGGCGCGCAGGGGGTCCTGTACGAGGCCGCTCACGGGCGCGCGTCGGGCCTGTTCGCCGTGCTGGCGGGCGTCTCGCTCGGGCTGGCGACGCGCGGGACGGGGCCGGCCCGCGCCGACCGGGCCGCGGCCCGCACCGGCGTCCTCGTGCGCGGGGCGCTGGTCGCGCTGCTCGGGCTGTTCCTCGTCCTGGCCGGCAGCCGGATCGCGATCATCCTCCCGTACTACGGGCTGGCCTTCGCGCTCGTCCTGCCGTTCCTGTTCGCCCGCGCGCGCACGCTGCTGCCCCTGGCGCTGCTGTGGCTGGCGCTCTCCCCCGTCGCCTCGCTGGCGCTGCGCCGGGCGCTGGGCGTCGACTCGCAGACGGAGCAGCCGACGCCGCTGTGGCTGCTGGCCGCACCGGGACGGCTGCTGGAGACGCTGCTGCTGACCGGCTACTACCCGGTGCTGGGCTGGACCGGGTACCTGCTGCTGGGCCTGGCCGTCTCGCGCCTGGACCTGCGCGAGCGCGCGGCCGGGGTGCGCGTGCTGGGGGGCGGGCTGGTCCTGGCCGCGGGCGGCTGGCTGGCGAGCGCGCTGGCGCTGGGGCCGCTGGGCGGGGCGGCGCGGCTGGCCGCCGACGTGGCCCCGGCCGACCTGGGCACCGTCCTCGGCGAGCCGTTCTACGGGACGGTGCCCACGACGTCGTGGTGGTGGCTGGCCGTGGTGGCCCCGCACTCGGGCTCCCCGCCGGACCTGCTGCACACCAGCGGGACGGCGCTCGCGGTGCTGGGGGCGCTGCTCCTGCTGCCGGCCGCCGCGGTGCGCGTCCTGTCCCCCGTCGCCGCCCTGGGCAGCGTGCCGCTGAGCGCGTACGCCCTGCACGTGGTGGTCCTGGCGGCGTACCCGGGCGACTCCGGGACGCTGCTGGCCGTGCACGTGGTGGGCGCGTGCGTCCTGGCGAGCGTGTGGCGGGCGACCGTGGGGCGCGGCCCGCTGGAGACGCTGGTGGGCGACGCCGGGCGCGCGGGCGCGGCGCTGGTGCGCGGCCCGGCGCGCTGAGCGCGCGCTCCGCGCCCGGTTGCGGGGGGGCGCCGGGGCGGGTGACGATCACGGCTCCCGACCCCCGACCGAGGAGGCCGTGTGACGTGCTCGATCCTGGCGCGCGACGCCGGGACCGGTGAGATCGGCGTGGCGACGCAGTCGCAGGCGCTGGCGGTCGGCAACAGCGTCCCCTTCGCGCAGGTCGGGGTCGGGGTGGTCGCCACCCAGTCCCTGACCGAGCCGATGTACGGGCGGCTGGGCCTGGACCTGCTGGGCGGCGGCCTGACCGTCGACGAGTGCCTGGAGGCGCTGCGCGCGGTGGACCCGCACCCGCAGCGGCGGCAGGTGGCCGTCATGGCCGTGGACGGGGAGACGTCCGTCTACACCGGGGAGGCGTGCGTGGGCGCGGCCGGGCACGCGGTCGGCCGCGACTGCGTGGCGCTGGCCAACATGGCCGACTCGCCCGAGGTGTGGACGTCGATGGTGCGGCGCTTCGAGGAGAGCGGCGGGTCGCTCACCGAGCGCCTGGTGGCGGCCCTGCACGCCGGGGAGGAGGCCGGCGGCGACGTGCGCGGCCAGCGCTCGGCGGCGATCGTCGTGGTCCGCTCGCGCGGCACGGGCCGCCCCTGGCACGACACGGTCGTGGACCTGCGGGTGGACGACGAGGAGGACCCGCTGGCCGAGCTGGACCGCGTCGTGCGGGTGCGCGACCGGTACCAGGCCGCCGTGGAGGCGTTCGACGTGGCCGTGGAGGGCGACGTCGACGACGGCGACCGCCGGCTGCGCGAGCTGCACGAGCGCGGCGCCCTCGACGAGCCCGACCACGTGCTGCGCCGCGCCCTGGTCGCCGGGCTGGCCGGGCGCGAGGACGAGGCCCGCGACCTGATCGGCGGCCTGCGCGAGGAAGCGCCGCACTAGCTGGAGGTCGCGCGGCGCTTCGGCGAGGCCGGCACCGTGCCGGGCGACCTCGTCGAGCGGCTGCTGGCGGGGCGCGCGTGAGCCACCGCGCCCGCGAGCACGACCCCGGCGACCTGGAGGCCGTGCTCGCCGAGGTCGCCGAGGAGGTCCGCCCGCGCCCCGGTGACGAGGAGCACGAGGAGCACGGCGGCGAGGACGCCGGCCGCTTCGGGCTGGCCGTGGCCCGCCTGGACGGCGAGGAGGTCTCCACCGGCGACGCCGAGCACCCCTTCCCCGTGCAGAGCATCGCGAAGGTGTTCGCGCTGACGCTGGCGCTGCAGAAGGTCGGCGAGGACCTGTTCGAGCGGGTGGGCCGCGAGCCGTCCGGCGACCCGTACAACTCCCTCATCCAGCTGGAGCAGGAGGGCGGCCGCCCCCGCAACCCCTTCATCAACTCCGGCGCCCTCGTGGTCTGCGACGTGCTGCTGGACCACTGCGACGACCCGTGGGCGGAGCTGAGCGGGCTGATCGCCGACCTGACGGGCGCCGACGTCGCGGTGGACGAGGAGGTCCTGGCGGCTGAGGGGCGCCGCGGTCACCGCAACGCCTCGATGGCCTACCTGATGAGCTCCTTCGGCAACGTCCACCACGACGTCGACGAGGTCATGGCCCTCTACACCCGGCAGTCGTCGGCGCTGGTGGACTGCCACCGCCTGGCGCGGGCCGTGCGGTTCCTGGCCAACGACGGCGTCGACCCGCGCACGGGCCGGCGGGTGGTCTCCGAGCAGCTCGCGCGGCGGATCAACGCCGTCATGCTCACCACCGGCACGTACGACTCGGCCGGGCAGTTCGCCTACGAAGTGGGCGTCCCCTGCAAGAGCGGGGTGTCCGGGGCGATCGTCGGCGACGTGCCCGGCCGGCTCGGGGTGAGCGTGTGGTCCCCGCCGCTGGACCCGTCGGGCAACTCACGCGCCGGCCGGCGCGCCCTGCACCTGCTCGTCGAGCGTCTCGGGCTGTCCGTCCTCTGACCCCGTCGCGGGCAGCGGCGCCGCGTCGGGGGCGGTCGGGTCGACCTCCGCGGGCTGCTCGGCCACCGGCTCCTCGGCCACCGGCTCCTCGGCCACCGGCTCCTCGGCCACCGGCTCCTCGGCCACCGGCTCCTCGGCCACCGGCTCCTCGGCCACCGGCTCCTCGGCCGCCGGCTCCTCAATCACGGGCTCCTCGGCCACCGGCTCCTCGGCCACCGGCTCCTCGGCCACCGGCTCCTCGGTCACCGGCTCCTCCACGACCGGCTCCTCCACGACCGGCTCCTCCACGACCGGCTCCTGCGGTGCGAGCGGCTCGGTGGCGACCGGTGCCGGCACCACCGGCACGGTCACCACAGGAGCGGGCAGGACCGGCACGACCGGGAGCGGCAGCACGGGAACGGCCGGACGCGCGGGCCGGGGCGCCGGGCGGGCGGGCGGCGCGACCGCCGGCGCGACGGGCGCGGTAGCGGCGACGGGACCCGGCACCGCGGTCGCGGGAGCGGGCACCACGGCGGGCACGGCGGGCACGACGGGCACGACGGGCACGGCGGCCGCCACGACGGCGGCGGCGGGCGAGGGACCCCACCCGGGGTCCGCGGACCCCCAGGAGGCGCTGGGCACGGGCCCCGGGACGGTGGTGGACGCACCGGCCACCGGGACGGCGGTGGTGGTCGCGGCCGCGCCGCGGGGGGACGGCTCACCGGCCGCGCCGGTCGCACCGGCGGCCGCGGGCGCGGAGGTCGCGCCGGTCGCGGCACCGGTGGCGGCGGCGGGCGCCACCGCGGGAGCGGCGAGCGCGGCGGGACGCTCGTCGGCGCGGACGAGGGCGGAGGCGCCGGCGCTGAGGGCGATGCCGAGCGCGGCGCCGACGACGAGCAGGCCGCCGCCGCCGAGGGCGCGCGGGACGGACGTCGGGAGGTGGGTCACGGGGTTCTCCGGGGATCTGCGGACGGTGCGGGCGCCACCGGCGGGCGCGGTGCGCGAACCTACGCAGCGGTGCGGGGCGCGCACGGCGCGCGAGCGACCGCGCGACCCGGACGGCGCACCACCGCGACGCCGGTTCCACCCGTCCTCCCCACCCGCCGGCACGCTCCGGTCAGGCACCGTCACAGCTGCGGGGGGCACCGCGCGCGGGGACCCGGGAACGCCGGGACCCCGCCGACCGGGTGGTCGGCGGGGTCCCGGGACGGACGCGCTGCGGGCGTCAGGCGGTGACGACGACCGGCACGATCATCGGCCGGCGGCGGTGCTTCTGGCTGACCCAGGTGCCGACGGTGCGGCGCACGATCTGCTGCAGCTGGTAGGTGTCCACCGGCCCGGTGGAGGCCTCGTTCAGCGCGGCCTCGACCTTCGAGCGGATGCCGGCGAAGCGGTCGTCGCCGTCGCCGATGAACCCGCGGGCGTTGAACTCCGGCCCGGAGACGACCTTGCCGGTGACCGAGTCCACGGCGACGAAGATGGAGATGAACCCCTCCTCGCCGAGGATGCGGCGGTCCTTCAGGTCCGCCTCGGTGATCTCCCCGACGCTGGAGCCGTCGACGTAGACGTACCCGACGGGCACGGCACCGGTGATGCTGGCCCTGCCGTCGACGAGGTCGACGACGACGCCGTCCTCGGCGATGACGACGCGCTCGCGCGGGACGCCGGTCTTCACCGCCAGGTCGCCGTTGGCGATGAGGTGCCGGTACTCGCCGTGCACGGGCATGACGTTCTTCGGCCGCAGGATGTTGTAGCAGTACAGGAGCTCCCCGGCGCTGGCGTGCCCGGAGACGTGGATCTTCGCGCTCTGCTGGTGCACGACGGTGGCGCCCAGGCGGGCCAGGCCGTTGATGACGCGGTACACCGCGTTCTCGTTGCCCGGGATGAGGGAGCTGGCCAGCACCACCGTGTCGCCGGCGTTGACGGAGATGCGGTGGTCGCGGTTGGCCATCCGCGACAGGGCCGCCATCGGCTCGCCCTGCGAGCCGGTGCACATGAGGACGACGCGGTCCTCGGGCAGGTCGTCGACCTGCTTGAGGTCGATGAGCACGCCCGGGGGCACGTCGAGGTAGCCGAGGTCGGCGGCGATGCCCATGTTGCGGACCATGGAGCGCCCGACGAGGGCGACCTTGCGCCCGTGCGCGTCGGCGGCGTGCAGGACCTGCTGGACGCGGTGCACGTGGCTGGCGAAGGAGGCCACGATGATGCGCCGCTCGGCGCGGCCGAACAGCTGCTCCAGCACGGGGCCGATGTCGCGCTCGGGGGCGGTGAACCCGGGCACCTCGGCGTTGGTGGAGTCCACGCAGAACAGGTCCACGCCCTCCTCGCCGAGGCGGGCGAAGGCGCGCAGGTCGGTGATGCGCCCGTCGAGCGGGAGCTGGTCCATCTTGAAGTCGCCGGTGTGCAGGACGAGGCCGGCGTCGGTGCGGATCGCCACGGCGAGCGCGTCGGGGATGGAGTGGTTGACGGCGATGAACTCGCACGAGAAGGGGCCGAGCTGCTCGGTCTGCCCCTCCTTGACCGCGTGCGTGAACGGCCGGATGCGGTGCTCCTTGAGCTTGGCCTCGATGAGCGCCAGCGTCAGCTGCGAGCCCAGCAGCGGGATGTCCGGGCGCATCCGCAGCAGGTAGGGCACGGCGCCGATGTGGTCCTCGTGCCCGTGGGTGAGGACGACGGCGACGACGTCGTCGAGGCGGTCGGCGATGTGGCCGAAGTCCGGCAGGATCAGGTCGACGCCGGGCTGGTGGTCCTCGGGGAAGAGGACGCCGCAGTCGACGACGAGCAGCTTGCCGCGGTGCTCGAACACCGTCATGTTGCGCCCGACCTCGCCCAGGCCGCCGAGGCCGACGACGCGCAGCGCGCCGTCGGCCAGCGGGGGCGGGCTCGTCAGCTCGGGGTGGGGGTGGCTCATGCGGCTCCTCCTGCGGCCGTGGTGGCCGCGACCGGGTGGTGGGTGGTGCTGGAAGCGATGAGGGACCCGCGCGCCCCGGCGAGGTCGGCGGCGAGGACGGCGACCTCCTCCTCGGTGGCGGCGAGCAGGGGGGCGCGCACGACGCGGTTGCGGGTGACGCCGAGCAGCTCGAGGGCGGCCTTGACGGCGACGACGCCCTGCGTGCGCTCCATGATCCCGCGCACGACGGGCAGCAGTTCGGTGTGCACGGCGCGGGCGGTGGCGAGGTCGCCGGCGTCGACCGCGGCGACCATCCGGGCGTAGGCGCGGCCGGCGACGTGCCCGACGACGCTGACGATCCCGGAGGCGCCGTGCGCGAGGAGCGCGAGGTTGAGCGCGTCCTCGCCGGAGTACCAGGCCAGGTCGGTGCGGGCCAGGACGTGGGAGGTGGCGACGAGGTCGCTCTTGGCGTCCTTGACGGCGACGATCCGCGGGTGCTCGGCGGCGCGCACGAGCGTCTCGGTGGCGATGGCGACGCCGGCGCGGCCGGGGATGTCGTAGAGCATGACCGGCAGGCCGGTGGCGTCGGCGACGGTGCGGAAGTGCTGCAGCAGCGCCGGCTGGGGCGGCTTGGAGTAGTAGGGCGTCACCACGAGCAGGCCGTGGGCGCCGGCGCGCTCGGCGGCGCGGGCGAGCTCGACGCTGTGGGCGGTGTCGTTGGTCCCCGCGCCGGCCACGACGGAGGCGCGGTCGCCGACGGCCTCGAGGACGGCGCGCAGCAGCCGGTCCTTCTCGGCGTCGGAGGTGGTGGGCGACTCGCCGGTGGTCCCGCTGACGACGAGGCCGTCGTGGCCCTCCTCGTCGACGAGGCGGACGGCCAGCTCAGCGGCGGCCGCGGTGTCCAGGGCGCCGTCGTCCGCGAAGGGGGTGACCATCGCGGACAGCACCGCTCCGAAGGGGCGCGGTGGTGTCGGCGCGGTGGCGGTCGGCATGCCCCCGAGGCTACCGCCGCGGGGCGGCACCTCCCCCGCCACCTCACCGGACCCGACGCGGACGCGCCCCGGACGCGGGAGGACCCGGTCGCTGCCCGCTCGGGGGTCCGGGCAGCGACCGGGTCCAGGGGCGTCATCGCGCCCGCCCCGCCGGGCGTTACACCGCCCCCGCTCAAGCCTCGACGGTGACGTGCACGCCGCGCTCGTCCACCACGGCCCGCACGCCCGACAGGCGGTCCACCACCACGTCGGCGTCCAGCGGGCCGTCCGGGTGGGTGGTGCGCACGGCGAGGGTGGCGCAGCCGGCGGCGCGGGCGGCGGCCAGGCCGGCGGGGGCGTCCTCGACGACGAGGCAGTCGGCGGCCTCGACGCCCAGGCGGCGCGCGCCCAGCAGGAAGCACGCCGGGTCGGGCTTGCCGCGCTCGACGTCGTCGAAGGTCACCAGCGCGCCCGGCTCCGGCAGGGCGCCGGCGCGCATGCGGGCCGCGGCCAGGGCGCTGCCGCAGCTGGTCACCACGGCCCACCGGCGCGCCGGCAGCGCGTCGAGCAGGCCGGCCACGCCGGGCAGCTGCACGACGCCGTCGACGTCGGCGATCTCGAGGGCGTCGATGCGCGCGCTGGCGCGGGCGACGGCCTCCTCGTCGGCGCGACCGTCCGCCGGGCCGCCGACGAGCTCGCGCACGATCTCGGCGGCGGGCCGGCCGTGCCCGTGCGCTGCCAGCAGCGCCTCGTGGCCGATGCCGCTCTCGAGCGCCCAGGTCGTCCAGCTGCGCGCGATGGCGGCGGAGGAGTCGACGAGCGTGCCGTCCATGTCGAAGAGGACGGCGGCGAAGGGGCGGCCCCAGGGGGACGCGGGCGTGGAGGTCACCGCCGCACGGTACGAGGAGGTGCCCGTGACCCCCGCGGCTGGGCCGGGCGGTGGGTACCGGCCGCCGCGGGGCACGGCCGGGGCGCTCGCGTGCCAGGCTGGGCGCCGCGCGCCGGGGGGCGTCCACGCGCGGTGGGCGGCGGAGGGCGGCGCGCGGGAGGGGCCACGTGGACGGCGCGACGACCCGGACGGCCGAGCACCCGGTGACGGGGGTGGGCGCGGGGGCAGGCGCGGCGATGTCGCTGGCGACGGTGTGCCTGTCGGGGACGCTGGAGGACAAGCTGCGCGCGGCCGCGGCCGCGGGCTTCGACGCGGTGGAGGTGTTCGAGCCGGACCTGGTGGCGTGCCCGCTGCCGCCGGCGGACGTGCGCCGCCTGGCCGCCGACCTCGGCCTGGCCGTGGCGCTCGCCCAGCCGTTCCGCGACCCGGACTCCACCGACCCGGCGGCGGTCGCCCGCACCCGCGAGCGGTTGCGCCGCAAGGCGCGCACGGCCCGCGCGCTGGGCACCGACCTGCTCCTGGTGTGCAGCGCCGTGGGCGAGGACGCGGTCGGCGACGACGACCGCCTGGCCGGGCAGCTGGCCGCCCTGGCGGACGTGGCCCGCGAGGAGGGCGTGCGGCTGGCGTACGAGGCGCTGGCGTGGGGCCGGCACGTGGCCGACTACCGGCACTCCCTGCGGGTGGTCCGGGCGGCCGGGCACGAGCACCTGGGCGTGTGCCTGGACTCCTTCCACGTCCTGTCCCGCGGCGACGACACGGCCGGTCTGGCCGACGTGCGCGGCGAGGAGGTGTTCTTCCTGCAGCTGGCGGACGCGCCGCGGCTGTCGATGGACGTGCTGCCGTGGAGCCGGCACTTCCGCTGCTTCCCCGGGCAGGGCGACCTGGACGTGGCGGGGTTCACGGCGGCCGTGCTGGCCACCGGGTACGCCGGGCCGCTGTCGCTGGAGGTGTTCAACGACGTCTTCCGCCAGACGGACCCGCGGCGCACGGCCGTGGACGGGCTGCGCTCGCTGCGGCGGCTGGCGGACGTCGTGCACCGCTCGGCCGGGGACGGCTCGGACGGCGGGGACGGCGGGGGGCCGCGCCGGGAGGTGGTGCGCGCGGCCGTGCGCCCGCTGCCGGCGGCGCCCGCCCCGGCGGGCTGGGCGTTCACCGAGGTCGCCGCCCCCGGGCCCGTCGAGGCGGAGGCGTCGGAGCTGCTGCAGCGGCTCGGGTTCGCGCGCGAGGGCCTGCACCGCAGCGCCCCGGTGACGCTGTGGCGCAACGGGCCGGTGCGCGTGGTCGTCAACGCCCGCGCGGCGGGGGCGCAGGACGCGGCCGGCGGCACGGGCGGGGCGCGGATCTCCGCGCTGGGGCTGCGCACGCCGCAGCCGGTGGCGCTGGAGCAGCGCGCGCGCCGGCTCCTGGCGCCCGTGGTGGCGCGGCCGGTGGGCCCGGGCGAGGCGGACATCCCGTCCCTGGAGGCGCCGGACGGGACGTGGCTGCAGTTCTGCCCGCCGGACGACAGCTGGCTGGGCGACTTCACGGCGGCGCCGCCCGCGGTCGCCCACGGCCCGGTGCTGACGGGCGTGGACCACGTCGCGCTGCCGCAGCGGTTCGGGGAGTTCGACACCGCGAGCCTGTTCTTCCAGGCCGTGGTGGGGCTGGAGGCGCTGCCCGGCACGGAGGTCGCCGGCCCGCACGGGCTGGTGCGCAGCCGGGCCCTGACCGACCCGGCCGCCGACCTCAGCGTCGTGCTGAACGTGGGCCCCTCCGGCGCGGCGCTGCGCGGGCGCGCCGTCGTGGCCGGGCACGTGGCGTTCCGCACGCCCGACGCGGTGGCCGCGGCCCGCGCCGTGGCGGCGGGCGGCGGGCGGCTGCTGGCCGTGCCGGGCAACTACTACGACGACCTCGCGGACCGGTACGGGCTGGAGGCCGAGCGGCTCGCGCAGCTGCGGGAGGCGTCGGTGCTGTACGAGCGGGACGCCGACGGGGAGCTGCTGCACTTCTACACGGCCTCGCTGACGGGCGGGCTGTTCGTGGAGGTCGTGCAGCGCACGGGGACGCACCGCGGGTTCGGCGGCACCGACGCCGCGGTGCGCCTGGCGGCTCAGTCGCGCTGGAGCGCATGAACGGTCCGCGCACCGGGTAGGCCCGTCTCGTCACGACCGAGGAGACGGGAGACGTCCGTGCAGATCGGCTACAAGCTCGCCACCGAGGCCTTCGGGCCGAAGGAGATCATCCGCCAGGCCGTGGCCGCCGAGGAGGCCGGCTACGACTTCGTCGAGATGAGCGACCACTTCCACCCGTGGCTGGACGTGCAGGGCCACTCCGCGTTCACGTGGAACCTGCTGTCGGCGATCGCGGCGAAGACCGAGCGGATCGGCCTGGTGACGGGGGTGACGTGCCCGTCGTTCCGCTACCACCCGGCGATCATCGCGCAGGCCGCCGCGACGCTGGCGATCATCTCCGACGGCCGGTTCACCCTCGGCGTCGGCGCCGGCGAGCGCCTCAACGAGCACGTCGTCGGCACGCCGTTCCCGCAGGTCGCCGAGCGCCACGAGCGCTTCCGCGAGGCCCTGGAGATCATCCACCTGCTGTGGCGGGGCGGGTACCGCAGCTACGAGGGCAAGCACCTGCGGCTGGACGACGCCCGGGTGTTCGACCTGCCCGAGGAGCTGCCGGTCGTCGCGGTCGCCGCGAGCGGCCCGGTGTCGGCGCGGATCGCCGCGGAGCTGGGCACCGGCCTGTTCGCCACGGAACCGAAGGGCGACATGGTGGCCCGGTGGAAGGAGCTGGGCGGCAGCGGACCGGCGTACGCCGAGGTGCCGATGGCGTGGGCGCCGGACGAGCAGACCGCCGTGGACGCGGTGCTGGAGAAGAGCCGCTGGGCCGTCACGGGCTGGAAGGTCATGTCGGAGCTGCCGAACCCGGTGAACTTCGACGCCGCCACGCGGACGGTGACCGGGGACCACGTGCGCGAGATGTTCGCCGTCGGCCCCGACGTCGGGCAGTACCTGCAGAACGCGCAGCAGTACGTCGACGCGGGTTTCGACCACCTCGTCACCCAGAACGCCGGGCCGGACCCGGACGGTTTCCTGGACTTCTTCTCCCGCGAGCTGGCGGCACCGCTGCGGGCGCTGACCCCCAGCGCGGGCTGACGGGGACCGCGGTGACGAGGAACCCGGGGAACCGGCGGCGCGCGGCGGGGTGGCTGCTGCTGCCGGTGCTGCTGGCCGGGTGCACGGCGGGCACCGGCGCGGAGGTGGACGCCACCGGCGCACCGGCGGGCGCGCAGAGCCCCTCCCCGTCGGCGACGGGCGCGGACGGGAGCGCCGGCGAGTCCGCGGCGGCCGGCGCGCAGGACCTCCAGGACGCCTACCAGCGGGTCATCGCGCAGGTCCTGCCCTCGGTCGTGGAGATCCGCACGAGTTCCGGCCTGGGCAGCGGCGTGGTCCTGGACGACGACGGCAACATCGTCACCAACGCCCACGTCGTCGGGCAGGAGACGGAGTTCCAGGTCACCTTCGCCACGTCCCCCACCCCCTACCGGGGGACCCTCGTGGGCACCTACCCGGAGAACGACCTGGCCGTCGTCAACGTGCGGGGGGTCCCCGAGCTGCGCCCGGCGGAGCTCGGGGACTCCGACGCCGTCGAGGTGGGCGACCTCGTCCTCGCGATGGGCAACCCGCTGGGGCTCTCGGCCAGCGTGACCGACGGCATCGTCTCGGCCACCGGCCGCACGGTCACCGAACCGCCCAGCGAGGCCGTGCCGGCGGGCGCCGTCCTGCCGGGCACGATCCAGACGTCGGCCGCCATCAACCCCGGGAACTCCGGCGGCGCGCTCGTGGACCTGGACGGCCAGGTCGTCGGGATCCCCACGCTCGCGGCGACCAACGCCTCCCAGGGCGGGAACGCACCGGCGCCCGGGATCGGTTTCGCCATCCCGTCGAACACGGTGGCCGACGTCGCGGAGCAGCTGGTGCGCGACGGGGAGGTCACGAGCACGAACCGCGCCGCGCTGGGCGTGACCGTCACGACGCTGGCGGACCCCTCGGGCCGGCCCGCCGGTGCCGGGGTCGTGGCGGTCGAGCCGGGCGGCGGCGCCGAGGCGGCCGGGATCCGGCCCGGGGACGTCGTCACGGCCGTCGACGGTCGGCCGGTGGACAGCGCCGCGGGCCTGTCCACCGTCCTGGCCGACCTGGAGGTCGGCGACACCGTGGACGTCACCGTCCTGCGCGACGGCGACGAGCAGGTCCTGAGCGTGACGCTCGGCGAGCTGCCGGCGGGGTGAGCGTGGCCGCGGCGGGAGGACGGCGGCGCGGGCGCGCGGTGCTGGGCGCCGCGGCCGCCGCCCTCCTGCTGGGTTCCTGCACCACCGGCGGCGCGGGCGGTCCGGCGCCGCCCGGGGACGGCGGCGACGGCGACGGCGACGGCGACGGCGACGGCGACGGCGACGGCGACCTGGGACCGTCGCTGACGGCGGCGCCCGCGACGCCCGGCGCCGTCGTGGGCGGCGGCGACGGCCCGCCCGGCGCCCCGGGCTACGACGTGTTCGCCGACGAGGCGGTCCCGGAGGAGGTCCGCGAGGCGGGCACGGACGCGTGGGCGACGTACGACACCAACGACGCCCTCGTGCGCCGGGCCCCGTGGGGGCTGCCGCACCAGCAGGGCCCGTGGGTGGACCGCGACTACTGGGCGCCGGGGGTCCTGCCGATCGGCGACACCTGGTTCGCGTACTCCGCGGTGCGGGTCGCGCCGGACCGCTTCTGCCTCACCGTGGCCGAGGGCCCGGGACCGGAGGGCCCGTTCCGCGACACCACCGGGGACGCCCCGCTGCAGTGCCAGCCCGTCGAGCGCGACCCGCAGGGATCCATCGACCCGCAGCCGTGGCGCGACCCGGCGACGGGGCGCACGTTCCTGCTGTGGAAGGCCGCCGGGAAGCTGGACGTGCGCGAGTCCTCGATCCAGGCCGTCGAGCTGGGCGACGACGGGCGCCCCCTGCCGGGCGCCGGACCCGTCACCCTGCTGGAGACGAACCGGGACGCGGCCTGGGAGGGCAGCACGGTCGAGAACCCCTCGATGGTGACCTTCGAGGGCACCACGTACCTGTTCTACTCCGCCAACTACTCCGGTGTCCTCGACCACAGCGCCCGCAGCGACCACGCCACCGGGTACGCGGTGTGCCCGGACGGCCCGACCGCCCCGTGCACGCGCCCGGAACCGGCCGAACCCCTGCTGGCCAGCCAGGGCACGGTCCAGGGCCCGGGCGGGTCGAACGGGTTCGTCGACGCCGAGGGGACCCTGCGGGTGGCGTACTCGGCGTTCTGGCTCGGGGAGGACCGCGGCGGGGACCAGCCCCACCCGCGCCGGCTCGGGATCGCGACGCTGGAACGCGCCCCGGACGGCACGCTGGACGTCGTGGACGGCCCCGTGCCCACCGGTCACGAGGTGACCGGCGCGCACGTCGTGCGCGGGGCGATCCAGTCGGCCTGGGGCGACACCGGCTGGGAGGCGGGACCGCTCGGGTTCCCCGTCAGCGACGAGCACGAGGTGCCGCGGGGACTGCGCAGCGACTTCAAGGGCGGTTCCCTGGTGTTCGACACGGTGACCGGTGAGGTCACCCGCCGCTGACCGGCCTCACAGCTCGGTGGCCACCTCCCCGGTGCCGCCCGCACCGCCCGTCGTGCTGCCCGGCCGCGCCGCCCGCAGGTCCTCGCGGACGCTGGCGATGGTCTCCTCGGGCAGCAGCGTCCCGATGCGCTTGAGCTCGGCGAGCCCCGCGGAGGCCAGGGCGGCCGCTCCCCCGCCGTAGAGGAGGGTGGCCACGAGGGCGGCGCTGGGCGCGGGCAGGACCTTGCCGAGGGTGCGCACGACGAACGCGGCGGACGTCCCGGTGGCCAGCCCCCCGAGGACGGCGGCCCCGCCCAGCAGCGCGGCCCCCCTCCCCGCCTCGCGGGCCTTGGCCAGCAGCTCCTGCTGGCCCCGGCGCACCTCGGCGCGCACCAGGCGCGCGGTGTCGGAGGTGAGCTCGTCGACGAGCTCACCGGCGGTGCGGTGCTGCTCTCCGGTCATGGTGTCCTCCTGGTCGTGGAACCGGTCGTGGAACTGGTCGCGGGACGGCGGGTCACGGGCCGGTGGTCCCCGCGGTGCGGTCCTGCGACGGCACGGCACCGGGCACCTCCGCCCGGGCCGAGCCGTCCCCGAGCTCGGTGGCCGGGACGACGCTGAGGGTCCCGTCGCTCTCCAGGACGTCGGCGGCGGAGTCGAACCACACGCCCTCCCCCTACCCCGGTGCGCGCGGTCGCACGCGGTCCACCGGGCCGGGCCGGGCGGCCGCCCCTACCGTCGGGGCATGACGGCCACGACCGGTCCGGCCCCCTCCCCCGTGAGCGCCCCCGACCCCGCCCCGGCGCCGGAGCCGGGCGGCGAGCGCCCGTGGGACCTGCTCGTGGTGGGCGGCGGGACGGCCGGGATGCTCGCGGCGCGCACGGGTGCGGACCTGGGGGCGCGCGTCCTGCTGGTGGAGCGGGACCGCACGGGCGGGGACTGCCTGTGGACGGGGTGCGTGCCGTCGAAGGCGCTGCTGGCCGCGGCCGCGACGGTGCGCGCCGCCCGCGCGGCGCAGCGCTACGGCCTGGGCGCGCCGGGGCCGGTCGACGACGCGGCCGTCCTGGAGCACGTGCGCTCGGCGGTGCGGCGCATCGCGCCCGTGGACTCGCCGGAGGCGCTGCGCGCGCGGGGCGTCACCGTCGCCCACGGGGAGGTGCGCCTCGTCGGGCCCGGCGCGGCCCTGGTGGACGGGCGGCCCGTGCGCTTCGACCGGGCGGTGCTGGCGACGGGGTCGGCGCCCGCGGTGCCCCCGTCGCTCGCGGCGCTGGGCCCGGAGCACCTGCTGACCCACGAGACGCTGTGGGACGTGCAGCGGCTGCCCGGGCGCGTCCTCGTGCTGGGCGGCGGCAGCAGCGGGTGCGAGTTCGCGCAGGCGCTGGCGCGCCTGGGCCGCGAGGTGGTGCTCGTGGAGACCGGGGACCGGCTGCTGCCCGCGGAGGACCCGGCCGCGTCGGCGGTGGTGCGCGCCGCCCTGGAGGCCGACGGGGTGCGGGTGCTGACGTCGGCGTCGGTGACGGGCGCGCACGCCGCGGCCGGCGGCGGGGTGCGCGCGCAGGTGGGCACGGGCGCGCCGCGCGGGGTGACCGTCGAGGTCGACGCGGTGCTGGTGGCGGCGGGGCGCGTCCCGCGCACCGCCGGGCTGGGCTGCGAGGACGCCGGGGTGGCGCTGGACGGGCGCGGGGCCGTCGTCGTCGACGAGCGGCTGCGCACGAGCGCGGCCCGCGTGTGGGCCGCCGGGGACGTCACCGCCCGCCCCCGCTACACGCACACCGCGGGCGTGGACGGCACGACCGCCGCGCTCAACGCCCTGCTCGGCCTGCGGCGGCGCGCGGAGCCGCACGTGCCGCGGGTGACCTTCACCGACCCGGAGGTCGCGGCGACCGGGGCGTCCCCGGGCGGCCCGCTGCCGGACGGCTGGCGGCTGCTGGAGCTGGGCGCCGGGCACGTGGACCGGGCGGTCGCGGACGACCGGACGGAGGGCCTGACCCGGCTGGTCGTGGACCGCGCCGGGCGCGTGCGGGGCGCCACGGTGGTCTCCCCGCGCGCCGGTGAGGTGCTCGCCGAGCTGCAGCTGGCGCTGGTGCGCGGCCTGCGGGTGCGGGACCTGGTCGCGTCCCTGCACCCCTACCCCACCTACGCCGACGGGCCGTGGAACGCGGCCGTGGCGGACCTGTGGTCCACCCTGTCCCGGCCGCCCGTGGGCACGGCGCTGCGCGGCTGGGCCGGCGCGCGCCGCGGCTGGACGCGCTTGACCGGCCGCTGACCGGCCGCCGACCCGCCGCGGGTCGCCCGCGGGTCAGCCGCGCGAGCGCGCCCGGACCCGCAGCCGGCGGCTCACCACGACGATGTCCACGACGGCCACCACGGCCAGCAGGGCCAGGACGAACCCGGGCCCGCGCGCCCCGCCGGGCCCGGCGCCGGACAGCCAGAAGGCCGCCAGCAGGGCGCACACGACGAGGCCGAAGACGGCCAGGACCAGGCGCAGCCGCAGCGGTGAGCGCGCGGTGCGCGCCTCGGTGCCGGTGCGCCCGCGGGGCTGCTCCGGGGGCACGCGCCCCGGCTCGTCACCGCCCGCAGCGGCGGGGTCCCGCTGCACCCGCGGACGGTCGTCCCGCACTCGTCGCTCGTCCATGCCGGTGGGGTACCCGGACACGGACGGCTCCATGCGCGTGTCCCCGGCTGCACGGCGCCGACGGGGTGCGTAGCGTCGCCCGCGGTCCACCCCCGGCCGGGGGGTGGCGTCGAGCGTGGAGGGGACGCGCGTGCTGGGACTGCCCGAGGGGGTCACCGCCCTGCTCTTCGACCTGGACGGGGTGCTGACCGACACCGCCGCCGTCCACAACGCCGCCTGGAAGGACACCTTCGACGGCTTCCTGGGCAGCCGGGAGGCGGGGCCGGGCGAGGACCTGCGCCCCTTCGACCCGGAGGCCGACTACCTGTCGTACGTGGACGGCAAGCCGCGCCTGGACGGGGTGCGCGACTTCCTGGCCAGCCGCGGGATCGTGCTGCCGGAGGGCTCGCCCGACGACGGCCCGGACGCCGCGACCGTGCACGGGCTGGGCAACCGCAAGAACGCGGACGTGCTGCACCGGATCGCCACCGACGGCGTGGAGGTGTACGACGGCTCGCGCCGCTACCTGGAGGCGGCCCGCGCGGCCGGGGCGCGCACGGCGCTGGTGTCCTCCAGCGCCAACGCGCAGCAGGTGCTGGAGGTCACCGGCCTCGACGCGTACATCGAGGTGCGCGTGGACGGGGTGACGCTGCGCGAGGAGCACCTGGCCGGCAAGCCGGCGCCCGACACGTTCGTGCGCGCCGCGCAGCTGCTGGGCGTCGGCGTGGGGGCCGCGGCGGTCTTCGAGGACGCGCTGTCCGGCGTGGCCGCCGGTCGCGCCGGGGGGTTCGGGCACGTGGTCGGCGTCGACCGCGCCGGGCAGGCCGCGGCGCTGCGGGAGAACGGCGCCGACGTCGTCGTGCAGGACCTGGCCGAGCTGCTGGAGGGGTCGCGGTGACCGACGAGAACGAGTCCGAGCAGCGCGACCGCTCCACCCCGCCGGTGTTCCCGGTCGACGCGTGGTGCGTGCGCGAACCCGAGTTCAGCCTGGACCACCTGGCGCGCACCGAGTCGGTGTTCGCGCTGTCCAACGGCCACATCGGCTTCCGCGGCAACCTCGACGAGGGCGAGCCGCACGGCATGCCGGGCACCTACCTGGGTTCGTTCTACGAGGAGCGGCCGATGCCGCACGCCGAGGCCGGGTACGGCTTCCCCGAGGTCGGGCAGACGGTCGTCAACGTCACCGACGGCAAGCTGGTGCGGCTGCTGGTGGACGACGAGCCGTTCGACCTGCGCTACGGCACGCTGCACCGGCACGAGCGGCGGCTGGACCTGCGCGCCGGGACGCTGGTGCGCGAGGTCGACTGGACCTCCCCCGCGGGGCAGCGGGTGCGGATCCGCTCCACCCGCCTGGTGTCCTTCACGCAGCGCGCCGTGGCCGCCGTGGAGTTCGTCGCCGAGGCGGTGGACCGCCCGGCCCGCCTGACCCTGCAGTCGGAGCTGGTGGCCAACGAGACGCTGCCGCACCGCAGCGGCGACCCGCGGGTGGCCGCCGTCCTGGACCGCCCGCTGGTCGCGATCGGCCGGCACACCAACGGCCGCGGCGCGGTGCTCCTGCACGAGACCCGCGCCAGCGGGCTGCGGCTGGCCGCCGGCATGGTCAACGAGGTGGACACCGACGTGCGCGTCACGGTGGACACCGACAGCGCCGACGACTGGGCGCGCACCACCGTCGTGGCGGCGGTGGAACCCGGCCAGCCCGTGCGGCTGGTCAAGCACGTCGCCTACGGCTGGTCGGCGCGCCGCTCGGCGCCCGCGCTGCGCGACCAGGTCGCCGGCGCGCTCAGCGGGGCGCAGTTCACCGGCTGGGAGGGCCTGCTCGCCGAGCAGCGCGCCTACCTGGACGAGTTCTGGCGCGCCGCGGACGTCGAGGTCGACGGCGACGCGGAGATCCAGCAGGCCGTGCGGTTCGCGCTGTTCCACGTCCTGCAGGCCGGTGCGCGCGCGGAGCGGCGCGGCATCGCCGCCAAGGGCCTGACCGGGCCCGGCTACGACGGGCACTGCTTCTGGGACACCGAGGCCCTCGTGCTGCCGGTCCTCACGTACACCGCGCCCGACGCGGCCGGGGACGCGCTGCACTGGCGCTGGTCGACCCTGGACCAGGCGCGCCAGCGGGCCCGGGAGCTGGGCCTGCGGGGCGCGGCGTTCCCGTGGCGGACCATCAGCGGGCAGGAGACCTCCGGGTACTGGCCGGCCGGGACGGCGGCGTTCCACGTCAACGCCGACGTCGCCGCGGCCGTCGAGCGCTACCGCGTCGTCACCGGCGACACCCGGCTGGAGGACGAGATCGGGCTGGAGCTGCTCGTCGAGACCGCCCGGCTGTGGATGTCGCTGGGCCACCACGACCGCGACGGGAAGTGGCACGTCGTGGGCGTCACCGGCCCCGACGAGTACACCGCGGTCGTGGCGGACAACGTGTTCACGAACCTCGCCGCGGCGCACAACCTGCGCTCGGCGGCCGCGGCGGCCACCCGCAACCTCGACGCGGCCGGCCGGCTGGGCGTGGACCTGGAGGAGGTGGCCCGCTGGCGCGACGCCGCCGCGGCCGCCTACGTCCCCTACGACGCGGACCTGGGCGTGCACCAGCAGTCGGAGGGGTTCACCCGCCTGCCCGAGTGGGACTTCGAGCACGAGTCGTCGTACCCGCTGCTGCTGCACCGGCCCTACTTCGACCTGTACCGGCGCCAGGTCATCAAGCAGGCGGACCTGGCGATGGCGATGTTCTGGTTCGGCGAGCGGTTCACCCCCGAGGAGAAGGCCCGCAACACCGACTACTACGAGCGGCGCACCGTGCGCGACTCCTCCCTGTCGGCGTGCGTGCAGGCCGTCGTGGCCGCCGAGACGGGCCACCTGGAACTGGCGCACGACTACGCCTACGAGGCCGCGGGCGTGGACCTGCGCGACCTGCACCGCAACACCGCCGACGGCCTGCACATCGCCTCGCTGGCCGGGACGTGGGTGGCGCTGGTCAACGGGTTCGGGGGTCTGCGCGAGACCGACGGTCGCCTGCACCTGGACCCGCAGCTGCCCAGCGGCATCACCCGCCTGGCGTTCTCGCTGCGCTGGCACGGGCACACGCTGCGCGTGGAGGTGCACCCCGACGAGGTCGTCTACTCGCTGCCGCACTGCGTCGACGGCGAGATCGCCCTCGTCCACGCCGGCGAGGACGTCGTCGTCACGTCCGCGGAACCGGTGCGGCGCAAGATCCTGCCGCGCCACCCGCTGCTGCCGCGGCCGGTGCAGCCGCCCGGGCGCGAACCGGTGCACCGGGCCAGCGGGCCGCGCTGAGGCGCCGGCGGCGCGCATGGGCGCGCATGGGCGGGCAGGTGGCCGGGTAGGGGTGGTTGAGCGGGCGACCACCCGGCCGCCCGCCACCCCAGGACTCCAGGAGGGACGCCGTGAAGGCCGTCGTCTACCGAGGACCGAAGAACGTCACCGTCGAGGACGTGCCCGACGCGCGCGTGGAGAACCCCACCGACGCCGTCGTGCGCATCACCACGACCAACATCTGCGGCTCCGACCTGCACATGTACGAGGGGCGCACCAGCGTCGAGGAGGGCAAGGTCCTCGGCCACGAGAACACCGGGATCGTCGAGGCCGTCGGCGACGGCGTCGACCGGGTGAAGGTCGGGGACCGCGTCTCGGTGCCCTTCAACATCGCCTGCGGCAGCTGCCGCAACTGCGTGCACGGCTGGACGTCGTTCTGCCTGCGCACCAACCCCACCGAGGGCGTGGACGGCGCGGCCTACGGCTACGCCAACATGGGCCCCTACGACGGCGGGCAGGCGGAGTTCCTGCGCGTGCCGTTCGCCGACTTCAACCTGCTCGAGCTGCCGGGGGGCACCGAGCACGAGAACGACTTCACGATGCTCTCGGACATCTTCCCCACCGGCTGGCACGGGGTGGAGCTGTCCGGGATGGTCCCCGGCGACGACGTCGCCGTGTTCGGCGCCGGCCCCGTCGGGCTGATGGCCGCGCACAGCGCCCTGCTCAAGGGCGCCGCGCGGGTGTTCGTCGTCGACGAGGAAGCCGACCGGCTGCGGCTGGCCGAGAGCATCGGCGCGGTCGCGGTGGACTTCTCCGCCGGCGACCCCGTCGAGCAGATCACCGAGGCGACGAAGGGCCGCGGCGTCGACCGCGGTGTCGAGGCCGTCGGGTACCAGGCCCACGACCCGTCCGGCGACGAGCACCCCGAACTGGTGCTGGACAACCTCGTGCAGGTGGTCCGCGCCACCGGCGGCATCGGCGTCGTGGGCGTCTACATGCCCCAGGACCCGGGCGCCGCCACGGAGGCCGCCCAGCAGGGCCGCATCGGCTGGGACTACGGCACCTTCTTCACCAAGGGCCAGTCCATGGGCACCGGCCAGGCGCCCGTCATGCGCTACAACCGCCAGCTGCGCGACCTCATCGTCGCCGGCCGCGCCACCCCCGGGTTCATCGTGTCCCACGAGCTGGGCCTCGAGCAGGCGCCCGAGGGCTACGCGAAGTTCGACGCCCGCGAGGAGGGCTGGACGAAGGTCCTCCTGCACCCGGGGTCCTGACACCCCGCTCCCGGCGGGCGGTCCGCCACCGGCGGTGGTGGACTGCCCGTCGACGGGCGCGCGCCCGGGACGACGGTGACGACGGAGGTGGCCGGTGGCCGCGAAGAAGGAGCACGGGGTCCCCGACCCCGAACAGCTGCCCAGCACGCTGCAGCGCTCGGGCGAGAAGGCGCAGCGCACGTACGCGGCGGCGCTGGACTCCGCGGAGGACACCTACGGCGACGGCGAGCGCGCCCACCGCACCGCCTACAGCGCCCTGAAGCACACCCACGAGAAGGTCGGCGACCACTGGGAGCCGAAGGAGGGCGGGCGCAAGGGCCCCTCCGACGCGCAGGCCGAGGGCGGGCGCGACACCGACCGCCCCACGGCCGGCGGGGTGGACGCCAACGCCACCAAGGCGCACCTGCAGGACGTCGCCAAGCGGCTCGGCGTGCCGGGACGCTCGCGGATGAGCAAGGAGGAGCTCGTCGAGGGCATCCGCAGGGCCAACGACCGCGCGACGCGGCGGGCCCGGGAGGACTGACGGCGCCGCGAGCGCTGCGGGGCTCGTGGCGCTCACGGAGTCCGACCTCGGTGTCGAGGACGACTTCCACGCGCCCGACCTGGGTCTGGTCCGGCAGCAGGACGCAGCGGACCTGGGCCTGCACGTGCCCACCGCCGAGATCGTCTCCCCCGACGACGCCAGCCGCGCGAAGATCCCCTTCCACCTGGGCCGGGGAGTGCGTGAGGTGTGGCTGGCCGACCCGGCCGAGCGCGTCCTGACCGTCCACACGTCCGACCACCCGGACGCCGGCGCCACCGGCCGGTCCGGGCGCAGCGCCGTCCTGGGCCTGGACGTCGAGGAGGTCACCCGCCGGCTCGGCTGGTGAGCACCGGCGGAGCCGGCGAGGGGCCCGGCGCTCAGCCCCCGCCGTGCAGGCGCACGGCGTGCCGGGCCGCCGCGCGGGCGCGGCGGCGGTCCCCGGCGGCGTCGTAGGCCAGCGCGAGGCGGTACCAGGCGCCCGCGTCACCGGGCGCGGCCTCCACCTCGGTGCGGTACCGCTCGTACATCTCCTGCCCCGCCGCGCGGTCCACGCGCCCGCTGGCGGTGCGGCGCAGGTCGTCCACCGGCAGCTCGCCGCGGTCGGCCAGCTCGCGGCCCAGGCGCTCGGTGGCGCGGCCGAAGGAGATCTCCCGCCACACCGCGTACGCCCCGACCAGCGGGAAGGCCAGCAGCGCGGTGCCGAGGGCGGCACCGGCCCACTCCCCCGTGCCCAGCAGCAGGACACCGGTCCGGCCCAGCAGGACGAAGTAGACGAGCAGGGCGGCCACCGAGACCGCGACGACCACCTTGGTGCGCACGGCGGCCGCCTCAGCCCAGGTCGAGGTAGTGCTCGAGCCCGATCGTCACCCCGGGGCGGGAGACGACCTCCCGGACCCCCAGCAGCAGCCCGGGCATGTAGGCGGCCCGGTCGTAGGTGTCGTCGCGCAGGGTCAGGGTCTCCCCCGGCCCGCCGAGGACGACCTCCTGGTGGGCCGTGGCCCCCCGCACCCGCAGGGCGTGGACGTGGATCCCGTCGACGACGGTGCCGCGGGCGCCGTCGAGCTGCTGCTCGGTGGCGTCGGGCACGTCGCCCAGCCCGGCCTCGGCGCGCGCGGCGGCGATGAGCTGCGCCGTGCGCACGGCCGAGCCGGAGGGCGCGTCCACCTTGCCGGGGTGGTGGGTCTCCACGACCTCCACCGACTCGAAGAAGCGGGCGGCCTGCCGGGCGAACTGCATGACCAGGACGGCGCCCAGGCCGAAGTTCGTGGCGACCAGCACGCCCAGGTGCGGGGCGGAGGCCGACCAGCCGCGCAGCGTCTCGTAGCGCTCCGCGTCCCAGCCGGTGGTGCCCGTGACCACGTGCAGGTCGTGGGTCAGGGCGAACTCGACGTTGCCCATCACCGACGACGGCACCGTGAGGTCGACGAGCACGTCGGCGCCCACGGCGTCGCCCAGGTCGTCGCCGCGGCCGATCTCGGCGACCAGCTCCAGGTCCTCGGCCGCCGAGACGGCGCGCACGGCCTCGCGGCCCATCCGCCCGCGCGCGCCCACCACCGCGACCCGCAGCGGGGCGCGCTCCGGGTCGCCGGCGCCCGGGCCGAGGCTCACGACAGCACCCCGCGGAAGGCGCGGTCGTCGGCGAAGGGCCCGACGACGGTGACGGCCCGCGGCCGCCCGACGATCTCGGCGGCCATCGCCTGCACGTCCTCGGCGGTCACGGCCCGCACCCGCGCCAGGACGGTGTCCAGGTCGAGGAAGGCACCGTGCACCAGCTCGGCCTTGCCCAGGCGGTTCATCCGGGCGCCGGAGTCCTCCAGGCCCAGCACGAGGCCGCCGGCCAGCTGGCCGGTCCCGCGCTGCAGCTCCTCGGCGTCCAGGCCGCGCTCGGCCAGGCCGACGAGCTCGGCGAGCATCAGCTCGGCCACCTGCCCGGCTTTGGCGGGCGAGCAGCCGGCGTACAGGCCGACGTAGCCGGAGTCGGCGTAGTTGGCCGCGAAGCTGTACACCGAGTAGGCCAGGCCGCGCTTCTCGCGGACCTCCTGGAACAGCCGGCTGCTCATCCCGCCGCCCAGGACGGCGTTGAGCACCGACAGGGTGAAGCGGCGTTCGTCGGTGGCGGTGAGCCCGGTGGTCCCCAGCAGGACGTGCGCCTGCTCGGTGGGGCGCTCCACGACGAGGACCTGCGAGGCGACCAGACCGCCGCTGGTGCCGCCGGTGCGCCGCGGCGCGGGGGCGGCCTCGCCCAGGGTGCCGGCGGCGCGCGCCAGCTCCCGCTCGACGGTCTCCACGACCTCGTCGTGGTCCAGGCCGCCCGCGGCCGTGAACACCAGCTGGGAGGGCTGGTAGTGGCGCCGGTAGTGCGCCCACACGTCGTCGCGGCCGACGGCGCGGATGGTCTCCGGGGTGCCGCCGATGGGCCGGGCCAGGGGGTGGTCGCCCAGGACGAGCTCGGCGAAGCGCTCGTGCGCGACGTCGCCGGGGTCGTCGTCGTTCATCGCCAGCTCCTCGAGGATGACCTCGCGCTCGGAGGCGAAGTCGTCCTCGTCGAGGACGGCGCTGGTGACCATGTCGGTGACGACGTCGACGGCCATCGGCAGGTCCTCGTCGAGGACCCGCGCGTAGTACGTCGTGTGCTCCTTGCCCGTGGCGGCGTTGGCCTCCCCGCCGACCGCGTCGAACGCGGTGGCGATGTCCATGGCGTCGCGCCGCTCGGTGCCCTTGAACAGCAGGTGCTCGAGGAAGTGCGTGGAGCCGTGGTGGCCGTCGTCCTCGTCGCGCGAGCCGACCCCCACCCAGCAGCCGACGGTGGCCGAGCGCTGGGCGGGCACGGACTCGGTGAGGACGCGCACGCCCGAGGGCAGGACGGTGCGGCGGACCACCGCACCGTCCTGCTCGGACAGCGTCGTCGTCACCGGGGACCCGCCGGCCGCCGTGGTCGGCAGCTCGGCGGGACCCGGTGCGGTGCGGCCGCTCACGTCAGGCGTCGGCCGGCTCGGTGGCAGCGGCGTCACCGGCGTCACCGGCGGTCTCCTCCTCGGCCACGACGGGCACGAGGGAGAGCTTGCCGCGCGGGTCGATCTCGGCGATCTCCACCTGGACCTTCTGGCCGACGGAGACGACGTCCTCGACGTTGTCCACGCGCTTGCCGCCGGCGAGCTTGCGCAGCTGCGAGATGTGCAGCAGGCCGTCCTTGCCGGGCAGCAGCGAGACGAACGCGCCGAAGGTCGTCGTCTTGACGACGGTGCCGAGGTAGCGCTCGCCGACCTCGGGCATCGTCGGGTTGGCGATCGCGTTGACCGCCGCGCGCGCCGCCTCGGCCGAGGGGCCGTCGACCGCGCCGATGAACACCGTGCCGTCGTCCTCGATGGAGATGTCGGCGCCGGTGTCCTCCTGGATCTGGTTGATCATCTTGCCCTTGGGGCCGATGACCTCGCCGATCTTGTCCACGGGCACCTTGACGGTGATGATCCGCGGGGCGGTGGGCGACATCTCGTCGGGGGCGTCGATGGCCTCGGCCATGACGTCGAGGATGTGCAGGCGCGCGTCGCGGGCCTGGGTCAGCGCCCCGGCCAGGACGGAGGCGGGGATGCCGTCCAGCTTGGTGTCCAGCTGGATGGCGGTGACGAACTCCCTGGTGCCGGCGACCTTGAAGTCCATGTCGCCGAAGGCGTCCTCGGCGCCCAGGATGTCCGTCAGCGCGGCGTAGCGGGTCTCCCCGTCGACGGTGTCGGAGACCAGGCCCATCGCGATGCCGGCCACGGGGGCGCGCAGCGGCACACCCGCGTTCAGCAGCGACAGCGTCGAGGCGCAGACCGAGCCCATCGAGGTGGAGCCGTTGGAGCCCAGCGCCTCGGAGACCTGGCGGATCGCGTAGGGGAACTCCTCGCGGGCCGGCAGCACCGGCACCAGGGCGCGCTCGGCGAGCGCCCCGTGGCCGATCTCGCGGCGCTTGGGGGAGCCGACGCGGCCGGTCTCGCCGGTGGAGTACGGCGGGAAGTTGTAGTTGTGCATGTAGCGCTTGCGCGTCACCGGCGACAGCGTGTCCAGCTGCTGCTCCATGCGGAGCATGTTCAGCGTGGTGACGCCCATGATCTGCGTCTCGCCGCGCTCGAACAGGGCCGAGCCGTGCACGCGGGGCAGGACCTCGACCTCGGCGGACAGCGTCCGGATGTCGGCCAGGCCGCGGCCGTCGATGCGCACGCCGTCGGTGAGGATGCGCTGGCGGACCAGCTTCTTCTGCAGCGCGCGGTAGGCCGCGGAGACCTCCTTCTCGCGGCCGGCGAAGCGCTCGGCCAGCGACTCGCGCAGCTGCGCCTTGATCTCGTCGACGCGGCCCTCGCGCTCCTGCTTGCCGCCGATGGCCAGCGCCTCGCGCAGGTCGCCGGCGGCGGCCTCCTCGACGGCGGCGTAGACGTCGTCCTGGTAGTCCAGGAACAGCGGGAACTCGGCGGTCGGCTTGGCGGCCTCGGCGGCGACCTCGGCCTGCGCGGCGACGAGCTTGGCGATGTGCGGCTTGGCGGCCTCGAGGCCGGCGGCCACGACCTCCTCGGTGGGGGCCTGGGCGCCCTGCTCCTTGACGAGGTTCCAGGAGCCCTCGGTGGCCTCGGCCTCGACCATCATGATCGCGACGTCCTCGGTGCCGTCCGCGGCGGTGACGACGCGGCCGGCCACGACCATGTCGAACACGGCGCGCTCGACCTCGGAGTAGCGCGGGAACGCCACCCACTGGCCGTCGACCAGCGCGATGCGCACACCGCCGACGGGGCCGGAGAACGGCAGGCCCGCCAGCTGGGTCGACAGGGACGCGGCGTTGATCGCGACGACGTCGTAGGCGTCGTCGGGGTGGATCGCCAGCACGCTGACGACGACCTGGACCTCGTTGCGCAGGCCCTTGACGAAGCTGGGGCGCAGCGGGCGGTCGATGAGGCGGCAGGTCAGGATCGCCTCGGTCGAGGGGCGGCCCTCGCGGCGGAAGAACGAGCCGGGGATCTTGCCGGCGGCGTAGCTGCGCTCCTCGACGTCCACCGTCAGCGGGAAGAAGTCGAACTGGTCCTTGGGGGACTTGCCGGCGGTGGTGGCGCTCAGCAGGTAGGTCTCGCCGTCCAGGGAGACGCTGGCGGAGCCGGCGGCCTGGCGGGCGAGGCGGCCCGTCTCGAAGCGGACGGTGCGGGTGCCGAAGGAGCCGTTGTCGATGACGGCTTCGGCGGCGGTGATCTCGGGACCCTCCACGGGGTTCCTCCTCCGTTGCTCGGGGAGCACCCGCGCGTGCCGGGAGGGGTTCCCTCCCGTCCGGCCTTCGATCGAGGCCCACGGGCGCTGGTGCGCCCGGAGGCCACTACCGAGGACCGGCACGACGCTGCGGGGTGCTCGGGGTGGTGTGCCCGGTCGAGCCGGGGTCGTGCTGGGTGGTGCGGGGGCGGTCCCGCCGGGCGGGGCCTCCCCGAGTCTGCCGCCCGGACGGTCGCGACGCGCGCCGCGACGGCCCGGGACGGCAGCAGGGGCGGTCCCGACCGGCGGGACCGCCCCTGCTCGCCTCAGCGGCGGATGCCGACCCGCTCGATGATCGAGCGGTAGCGGTTGATGTCCTTCTTCGCCATGTACTGCAGCAGGCGGCGGCGCTGGCCGACCAGCAGCAGCAGGCCGCGCCGGCTGTGGTGGTCGTGCTGGTGCGTCTTGAGGTGCTCCGTCAGGTCGCGGATGCGCTGGGTCAGCATGGCGACCTGCACCTCCGGCGAGCCGGTGTCGCCCTCGCTGGTGGCGTACTCGGCGATGATCTTCTTCTTGACGTCGGCGTCGAGCGGCACTGACCTCTCCTGATCACTCGTTGCGCGGTGCCTCGGGGCTGGTCCACCCGGGCTCTCTGGGTCCGCGGCCGGCAGAACGGCGGGCCCCAGGCTACCAGCGCGGGCCCGCCCCGCCCCCACCGGCGGTCGCGGGCGGCGACGCTCAGCCCGCCCGGTCGGCCCGCCCGGCCCGCTCGGGCAGCCCGAGCGCCCGGCGGCACTCCTCCACGTCGCGGTGCATCTGGCGCACCAGCGAGTCCGCGTCGCCGAAGCGCAGCGTGGGGCGCAGCCGCTCGACGAGGTCGACGTCCACGCGCTCGCCGTACAGGTCCAGGTCGGGACCGGCGTCCAGGCAGTGCGCCTCCACCTGCCGGCGCACCCCGTCGAAGGTGGGGTTGGTGCCGATGGACACCGCCGCGGGCAGCCGCCGCCCGTCGGCGCGGCGCAGCCACCCGGCGTACACGCCGTCGGCGGGCACCAGCTGCTCCAGGCGCTCGCCGTCGAGGTTGGCCGTCGGGTAGCCCAGCTCGCGGCCGCGGTGGTCCCCGTGCACGACGGTGGAGGTCAGGCGGTGCTCGTGGCCCATGACCTCCGCGGCCCGGCGCACGTCCCCGGCCGCCAGCGCCTCGCGCACGGCCGTGGACGACCAGCGCGGCACGGGCGCGCGCCCGGGCAGCGCGGGGTCGCCCAGGTCGTCCAGGGCGACGACGTCGAAGCCGTGCCGGGCGCCCAGCTCCTGCATCGTCGCCAGGTCGCCGGAGTTGCGGTGCCCGAAGCGCACGTCGTGGCCCACGACGACGGCGCTGGCCAGCAGCGCCTCGACGACGACCTCGCGCACGAAGCGCTCGGGGCTCCAGGCGGCCAGCTCGCGCGTGAAGGGCAGGACGAGCACCGCGTCCAGGCCGGTGGCGGCCAGCAGCTCCAGCTTGTGCTCCAGGTCCGTCAGCAGGCCGGGAGCGCGCTCGGGCTGCAGCACGCGCAGCGGGTGCGGCTCGAAGGTGACCGCCACGGCGGCCGCCGCCCGCGCCCGGGCCGTCTCGACGACCCGGCCCAGGACGGCGCGGTGCCCGCGGTGCACGCCGTCGAAGTTGCCGACGGTGACGACCGAGGGGCGCGCGGCCCACTCCTCGTCGGCGGCGCGCGCCGCCCGGACGTCGTCGAGACCCCGCCAGCGCTGCACGCTGCCACTGTGCCAGCCGGGACCGCCGCGGCCGGTGCACGGGTCCCCGGGCGCCCGGGCGGGCGGCTGGCTAGCGTTCTGGGCGCCGACGACGACGCACCGAGACGACGCACCGCCGCAGCACCGACGAGACCCGCGCGACCTGGAGGTCAGCAGTGAGCACGAACCCCGTGGACCCGGCCGGCACGAGCGCCTGGGCGGCGCTCACCGACCACGCCGCCGCCACCACCCCCGACCTGCGGGCGTGGTTCGCCGACGACCCCGGCCGGGCCGAGCGCCTGACGTTCGACGCGGCCGACCTGCACGTGGACCTGTCGAAGAACCTCGTCACCGACGAGACCGTGCGCCTGCTGCTGCAGCTGGCGGAGGAGACCCGCGTGGGCGAGCGCCTGCGGGCGATGTTCGCCGGCGAGCGCATCAACGTCACCGAGGACCGCGCCGTGCTGCACACGGCGCTGCGCCGCCCGCCGGGCGCGCAGCCGCCGCTCGTGGTCGAGGGCCAGGACGTCGACGCCGACGTGCAGCGGGAGCTGGAGAAGGTGTTCGCCTTCGCCGACGCGGTGCGCTCGGGGGCGTGGACGGGTGTCACGGGCAAGCGCATCACGACGGTGGTGAACATCGGCATCGGCGGTTCCGACCTGGGCCCGGTGATGGCGTACGAGGCGCTGGCGCCGTACGTCCAGGAGGGCCTGGAGTGCCGGTTCGTCTCCAACATCGACCCCACCGACGTCGCGCGCACGACCCTGGGCCTGGACCCGGAGACCACGCTGTTCGTCGTGGCCTCCAAGACGTTCGGCACGCTGGAGACGCTGACGAACGCGCGCCTGGCGCGGCAGTGGCTGTGGGACGGCCTGGGCGCCGCGGGGGCGCTCGCCGACGACGACGAGGCGCGCCGCGGGGCGGTCGCGAAGCACTTCGTGGCGGTGTCGACGGCGCTGGAGAAGGTCGAGGCGTTCGGCATCGACCCCGCGAACGCGTTCGGGTTCTGGGACTGGGTGGGCGGTCGCTACTCCGTCGACTCGGCCATCGGCACCTCCCTGGCGGTGGCGGTCGGCCCGGAGCGCTTCCGCGAGTTCCTCGCCGGTTTCCACGCCGTCGACGAGCACGTGCGCACGACCCCGTTCGAGCGCAACGTCCCGGTCCTCATGGGCCTGCTGAACGTCTGGTACGTGAACTTCCTCGGCGCGCACACGCACGCCGTCCTGCCGTACTCGCAGCTGCTGCACCGCTTCCCCGCGTACCTGCAGCAGCTGACGATGGAGTCCAACGGCAAGTCGGTGCGCTGGGACGGCACGCCCGTCGGCACCCACACCGGCGAGGTGTTCTGGGGCGAGCCGGGCACCAACGGCCAGCACGCCTTCTACCAGCTGATCCACCAGGGCACCCGGATCGTGCCGGCGGACTTCATCGCGGTGGCCGAGCCGGCGCACCCGCTGGACGACGGCGGCACCGACGTGCACGCGCTGTTCCTGGCGAACTTCTTCGCCCAGACCAAGGCGCTGGCGTTCGGCAAGACGGCCGAGGAGGTGCGCGCCGAGGGCACGGACGAGTCGGTCGTGGCCGCGCGGGTGTTCTCCGGCAACCGCCCGACGACGTCGGTCCTGGCACCGGCGCTGACCCCGTCGGTGCTGGGTCAGCTCATCGCGCTGTACGAGCACATCACGTTCGTGCAGGGCGCCGTGTGGGGCATCGACAGCTTCGACCAGTGGGGCGTGGAGCTCGGCAAGAAGCTCGCGCTGGAGATCGCCCCGGCGCTGACCGGCGACGAGGAGGCGCTGGCCGCGCAGGACCCCTCGACCGCCGCGCTGATCCGGTACTACCGGCAGCACCGCTCCTGAGCGCGGTCCGGCCTACGATCGCCGCGTGGACGCGACCGCGGCGGTGAGCAGGCTCCTCGGGGCGGCCGCGGACGGCCGCCTCGAGGAGCTCGCCGCGCGGCGAGGCGCGCGGCTGCTGACGCTGTTCGGCAGCGCCGCGCGCGACCCGGCGCGGGCCCGGGACCTCGACGTCGCCGTGCTGGGCGCTCCGACGCCGGTTCCCGGCGCTGCCGGCTCCTCCGCCGACCTGCTCGGTCTGGTCGGCGACCTGGTCGACCTGACGGGTTTCGACGGCGTCGACGTGATGGACCTGGCGGCCGCGTCCCCGACGGCCCGGCACCGGGCGCTGACGGGGGCGCGGCTGCTCGTCGAGGCCGAACCGGGCCTGTTCGCCCGCCGGCAGATGGCCGCGGCCCTGGAGTTCTACGAGACCGCGTGGATGCGCGCCGCCGACCTGCGCAGGATGTCGGCGTGAGCCCGCGCGAGCTGGAACCGGACACGGTGCAGGCGAAGCTGCGCCTGCTGGAGGAACTGCTCGCCGCGCTCGACGGCGCGGGCCCGGTCACGGCGGAGCGCCTGCGGACCGACACGTGGTTCCGCCTGGCGCTGGAGCGCATGCTGACCCACAGCGTCGACACGGTCGTCGCGGTGTGCAGCCACGTCGCCGGAGCGCACGGGCGCACCCCGACGACCTACCGCGAGGCGGTCGCCGCGGCCGGTGAGCTGGGGGTCGTCGAGCCCGCGCTGGCCTCCTCGCTGGTCGCGGCGGTCGGGATGCGGAACCTGCTGGTCCACGAGTACGCCCGCACGGACCTCGACCGGGTCGCGGCGGCGGTGCCCGCGGCCGCCGGGGACCTGCGGGCGTTCGTGCGGCAGGTCGCCCGCTGGCTGGCGGAGCGGACGGGCTGACGGCGGAGGTGGAGGGTGCCGGCGGCCTCGGCCGCTACCGCCTGCTGGCCGCGGGGTACGACGTCCTGTCCGGCGAGCGGCCCCTGTACCGGGTGGGGCGCCTGGCGGGGCTCGCCGCCCTGGCACCGGCGTCCGGCGAGCGGGTCCTGGTGCTCGGCTGCGGCACGGGCCTGGACCTGCCGCTGCTGGCCCCCGCCGTGGGCCCGGCGGGACGGGTCGTCGCGGTGGACGCCAGCCCGGCGATGCTGCGGCGGGCGGTCCGCCGGGTCGCGCGGCACCGCTGGCAGCAGGTGACGCTGCTGCGCGCCGACGCCACGGCCGTCGCACCCGCCGACCTGCGGACCGCGCTGGGCGGGCCCGGCGCGCCGGCGGCCGCCGACGCCGTCCTGTTCACCTACTCGCTGTCGCTGATGCGCCCGTGGCGGGCGGCGTGGGCCACCGCCCTGGCGTGCGCGCGCCCCGGCGCGCGGGTCGTCCTGGTCGACCTGGGACTGCCGCAGGGGTGGGCTCGCCCGCTGGCCCGGGCGGCGTGCGCGCTGGGCGGTTCCGACGTGCGGGCGCGGCCGTGGACGGCGCTGCACGAGGAGCTGGTGGACGTGAGCGCGCACGAGTTCCGCCGCGGCCACGTGCAGGTGCACGCCGGGCGCGTCCCGCAGCCGGGTCCCCCGCACGAGCGGGGGACGCCGTCTCACACCTGGTTCTCCCCACCGTCGACGTAGAGGTTGGCGCCGAGCACGAACGTGCTCTGCTCGGAGGCGAGGAAGAGGACCGCCGCGGCGACCTCCTCCGCGGTCCCCATCCGCCCGAGCGGGACCTTGGCCGCGAACTCGGCCCGGACTGCGTCGAGCTCCTCGGCGGGCACCAGCCCGGAGAGCGCGGGGGTGTCGATGGTGCCAGGGGAGATCGCGTTGACGCGGACGCCACGGCCCCTGAGCTCGTTGGCCCAGGTGCGGGCGTAGGACCTCAGCGCCGCCTTGGAGGCGGCGTAGGTCCCGAACCCCTCGACCCCGTCGTCCGCCCGGACGGAGGAGTTGACGATCACCGAGGCCCCCTCGTTGAGCAGGGGCAGCGCCTTCTGCACGGTCAGCACGGTGCCGCGGACGTTGACGTCCAGGATCCGGTCGACGTGCTCCGCGGTGGTCTCCGCCAGGGTCGCGAAACCGGCGGCGCCCGCGTTCGCGAACAGCGCGTCCAGCCCCTGGCCCCGCGCCCGGACCGCGTCGTAGAGCCGGTCCAGGTCGGCCGGGTCCGCGATGTCGCCGGCCACCGCGGTGGCGGTGCCGATCACGTCGACCGCGTCGCGGAGCTCGTCCTCGCGCCGGCCCGTCACGAAGACGTGCGCGCCCTCGGCGGCGAGCCGTCGGGCCGCCGCCAGTCCGATCCCGCTGCTGCCGCCGGTGACCACGGCGGTCTTCCCGTCGAGCTGTCCCACGTCTGTTCCTCCGGAGGTGGACGTGCGCCGGTTCGGCGCGGTGAGGCCGTGCGGTCGGGTGGTGCTGGTTCAGAGGTCGACGCGTCGTCCGGTGGCCGCGGAGCGCGGGACCGCGTCCAGGAGCCGGTGCCGCCGGACGGCGTGGGCGAAGTCCGGCACGGTGCGCGCACCGCCGCGCAGCTCCCGCCCGATGCCCGCGTACGCGTGCGCGAGGGTGTGCACCGAGGTCCCGTGCAGGTGCGGGAATGCGTCGTACGCCGGCGGCACCTCCAGCCTCGCCAGGTCCCGGCCCCGGCGCGCGCCGTGGACGGTGAGCGGCGCGATGTGCGGGTGGTTCGCGGCGGTGGCCACCAGGGTCCCGGCGGTGCCGTCGAGCCGCAGCGAGAACCCGGGACCGGAGGCGGTGCCGCCGCGCTGGTGGGCGGACAGGACGGCGCCGCCCAGCAGCGTCCCGGAGATCGCGATCTGGTCGTCCGCCGTCACGGGCACGAACCGCCCTGTGCCGGCCAGCGGCACCCGGGGCCGGCGGACCGCCGTCGTGGCGACGACGTCGCGCAGCTCGCCGGTCACCATGAGCACCGGGTCGATCGCGTGGCCGAACGCGATGGCGAGCATCGTCGCGCCCTGCTCCCGGTCGAGGGTGTACGCCTCGCGCTCGGAGACGGGGGAACCCCACTCCGCGGCGGCCGAGAGGACCGTGGCCGACAGCAGCTCACCGACGTACCCGTCGGCGACCAGGTCGGCCAGCCACCGGAAGCGCGGCGACGAGCGGCCCTGCAGGCCGACGAACGTGGGCAGTCCCGCCGCGGCGGCGCTCATCTCGACCGCCTCCGCGTGGCTGACGGCGAACGGCCACTCGCAGAAGACGGGTTTCCCGGCGGCGAGCGCGGGCAGGACGAGGTCGCGGTGCTCCGGGGTCCTGACCGCGACCACGACGAGGTCGACGTCCTCCGCGGCGGCCAGCTGCCCGGCCGAGTCGTACGCCGGCACGCCGAATCTCCGAGCGGCGGCCCGGGAGGACTCCCGCGAGCCCGCCACGAGACCCCGCAGCTCGAACCCGCCGGCGGCCGCCATCGCCGGCAGGTGCGCGCCGGATCCCCAGCCGCCCCGGGCGCTGAGCCCGACGACACCGACGCCGACGGGACGGTCCACCGGCACCTCGTCCACGGGGCTCACACCTGGTTCATGCCGCCGTCGACGTGGAGCTCGACGCCGTAGACGAAGCTGCTCTCGCGGGAGGCGAGGAAGGCGACGGCGCTGGCGACCTCGTCGGGGTCGGCGATGCGCTGGGCCGGCAATCCGGAGGCGATCGACTTCTTCACCTCCTCCGCGCCCTCGCCGAAGACCTCGTCCCACAGCGGGGTGTCCACCGGCCCGGGCGAGACGACGTTGACCCGGACGCCCCGGCCGCTGAGCTCGTTGGCCCAGGTGCGCGCGTAGGAGCGCACGGCGGCCTTGGTGGCGGCGTAGGCGCCCTGGGCGGGGGTGCCGCTGCCGGCTGCGGTGGAGGCCACGAGGACGACCGACGCGCCGGGGTTGAGCAGCGGGAGGGCTCCTCGCACGGTGAGGTAGGTGCCCTTGACGTTGGTGTCGAAGATCCGGTCGTGCGCCTCCTCGGTCAGCTCCTCCAGGGTGGCGAGGTGGTTGGTGCCGGCGTTGGCGACGAGCACGTCCACACCCCGCCCGTGCTCGCGCACCCGCTCGTAGAGGCGGTCGACGTCGGCGGCGACGCTGACGTCGCCGACCACCGCCGTGGCGTCGCCGATGGCGGCGACCGCCTCGTCCAGCTGCTCCCGGCGGCGCCCGGTGATGACGACGTGCGCGCCTGCCGCGGCCAGCCGCTTCGCGGTGGCCAGCCCGATGCCGGCGCTGCCGCCGGTCACCACCGCGGTCTTGCCCTCGAAGTTCCTCATGACCGTGCGACTCCCTCGACGTAGATGTATACCGATCGGTATGGAAAGAACGTAGCACGCCCTCGGCCCGGGCGTCGCGGACTAGGCTCGCGACCGTGGCAGGGACGGGGAAGGCGACGGTCGGGCGTCCGCGGGGTTTCGACGCCGACCAGGCCCTGGAGCGGGCCCTGCTGGTCTTCTGGGAGCAGGGGTACGAGGGCGCCAGCCTGAGCGACCTGACGGCCGCCATGGGCATCACCCGCCCGAGCCTGTACGCCGCCTTCGGCAACAAGGAGGACCTGTTCCGCGCCGCGCTGGAGCGCTACTCCGCGGGGCCGGCGGCCTACGCCACGCGGGCCCTGGCCGAACCCACCGCCCGGGCGGTGGCCGAGGCGTTCCTGCACGGGGCGGTCGGCACCACCACCGGCGACGACCGGCCCCACGGGTGCCTGGGCACCCAGGGGGCCCTGGCCACGGCCCCCGCCGACCGGGCGGTCCGCGACCTGCTGGCCGCCTGGCGCGACGAGGCCCGTTCCCGCCTGGCGGAACGCTTCCGGCGGGCCCGGGACGAGGGCGACCTCCCGGCGGACTCCGACCCGGCGCTGCTGGCCGAGTTCCTCATGACCGTCGCCAACGGGATCGCCGTCCAGGCGGCCGGCGGCACCGGGCGCGAGCAGCTGCTCGCGGTCGCCGACGCCGCCCTGCGCGCCTGGCCGCCCGCCTGAGGACGCGGGTCAGCGCGCGCCGGCGGTCTCCTCGGCGCAGACCCGGGCGAGCAGCTCGCCGGAGTTCGTGCCCTCGAAGAGCCTGTCCAGCGCGGCCGGGACGTCCTCCAGGCCGTCCACCACGTCGACCGAGTACCGCACCTCGCGCCAGATGACCTCGTCGGGGCGCCGGCGCCCTCGCGGGTGGTGCGCGACCAGCCGGTGCTGGTCCACCGTCACGACCGCTGTTCCGCTCGCGGGAGGGCTCGTGGACGGTGCTGCGGGTTCAGGCGACCGGTCCCAGCAGCAACCCGCCGTCCTGGTCGGCGGTGACGCCGAGGTAGCGGAGGCGCACGAGCCGGTGGTGGGAACTCCCCTCCGTCGACCCTGCTGGCGCTCGTCCGCCACCACCGGGCAGCCCCACCGGATCGACGGGTGGAGCTGAGCGGCGGTCAGTCCGACAGCAGCAGGGTGTAGAGGCTGACCATCTGCCCGTCCTGGACGTGGGCCACGTCCACGCCCCGGAGCACGGGGGGCTCGCCGGGCACCCCGAAGTTCCAGGCCACGTAGCCCAGGTCCTGGTTGACGTGGGTGGGGCCGGCCGCGGTGAACTCCAGGCCCTCCCCCGTGTCCAGGATTTCCTGCACCTTGGCGTGCAGGGCGTCGTGCCCGACGGACACGGACCCGTCGGGAGAGTTGAAACATCCCTCGGGCGCCCAGGTCCTGGCGATCGCCGCCCGGCGGCGTTCGGCGTCCCGTTCGTTGAAGACGTCCAGCAGGTTCGCTGTCATGAGCTGCTCGGTGCTCGCCATGACCAGTCCTCTCGTGTCGTGCGGTGGGTGTGCTCCTCCTGCGCGCGTCCCGACCGGGCGCCGGCCGGTCCGCTGGTGGTGCGTCCGGAGCCGGGCCGAGGTGGGGGCTCAGACGGCGGTGAGCTCGCGGGCCGCGGACGCGGCGGCGGTGAAGTCGTCGGCGTCGGTGCTCAGGGCGATCTCGCGCTGGGCGTCCATGTCGGCCAGCCGCTGGGTCAGCGCGGCGCGGATCATCGCGTCGGCGTCGGAGCCCAGCGCCTGCCGCAGCGGCGGGGAGGGCAGTTCAGCGACGCGGATCATCGCCGCGGCCATCTTGCGCGGGTCGCCGGGCATCGCCTCGAGGGGGATGCCCTCTCCGCGCACGAACTGCGCGGCGGGGGTGCCCGCGTAGACGGCCAGCGCGGGGGCCAGGTCGGCGGAGGCGCCGCCGAAACCGGTGCGGGCCATGCCCGGCTCGATGAGCGTGGTGGTGATGCCGAAGGGGGCCACCTCCGGGGCCAGGGCCTCGACGAAGCCCTCGATCGCCCACTTGCTGGCGTGGTAGAGCGACATGCCGGGGAACGCCAGCTGGCCGCCCATGCTGGCCACCTGCAGGATCCGCCCGCCGCCCTGGGCGCGCAGGTGCGGGACGGCCGCCCGGACCAGGGCGACGGCCCCGGTGACGTTGGTGGCGAGCTGCCGCTCGACCTGCGCGTCGGACAGCTCCTCGGCGGCGCCGAAGAGACCGTAGCCGGCGTTGGAGACCACCACGTCGACGCGGCCGAGCTCGGCGAAGGCCTCGTCGGTCACGCGGCGCACCGCAGCGGTGTCGGTGACGTCCAGGGACCGCGTCCACAGCCGCCGCCCGTGCCGGGCGGCGAGGTCGTCGAGGCGGGAGGGGGTGCGCAGGGTGGCGGCGACGGTGTCACCGCGCTCGAGCAGCTGCTCGGTGAGCTCGCGGCCGAAGCCGCTGGAGGTGCCGGTGATGAGCCACGTGCTGGTCATGACGTCTCCTCAGTAACTGGTCGGTTAAGATGTGAGGACCGTAGCACGCAAGTTCCCCAACTGGTTAGGGAAGATGAAGAGGAGAGTGCTGTGACGCGCATCACACCCGAGGTCGTCCCGCCCGGGGAGACCGCCGAGGCCCCCGCGCAGCTCACCGCCAAGCAGCGGCAGGCGCTGGCCACCCGGACGCGCTTGCTGGCCGCGGCGTTCGAGGAGTTCCAGCAGCACGGCCTGGCGGGCGCGCGGGTCGACCGCATCGCCGAGCGGGCGGGTGCGAACAAGCGCCTGATCTACGTGTACTTCGTCGACAAGGAGACGCTCTTCGACACCGTCCTGGAGCAGCACCTCGAAGCGCTGATCGACGGTGTCCCCTTCGCCGTCGAGGACCTGCCGACCTACGCCGCGGACCTGTTCGACTACCTGGAGCAGCGCCCGGAACTGCTGCGGCTGTTCACCTGGCGCACGCTGGAGCGCGGCGCCGACGCCGCCTCCTCGGCCCCCGAGCTGGCGTCGTACCACGACAAGGTGCACGCCATCGACGCCGCGCAGCGGGCCGGTGCGGTCGCCGGCGGGGTGCCCGCCGCGCACGTCCTGGCGCAGATCCTGGCCCTGGCGCAGTTCTGGGCGCTGGCCGCTCCGGCGCTGCAGGCCGTCGAAGCCGTCGGCGTGGCGCGACGGCAGCTCGCCGGCCGGCGGCGGCGCAGCGTCTACGAGGCGACGCTGCGGCTGACGCGCCCGGCGGCGCCGCGCGGCGCCGGGCAGTAGACGACGGGCGGGCAGGTGGGCGGGGGCCGCACCGGCAGCGGCCGGTGCGACCCCGGGCGCGCCGTCAGCGCCGGGGGCTGAGGCTCGTCAGCAGCGCGGCACCGGCGAGCGCCGCGACGGCTCCGACGACCAGCGGAGCGCCGGCGGAGACCCCGTCGACGAGGAGCCCGCCGGCGACACCTCCCACCGCGATGCCGAGGTTGCAGACGGTCACGATCAGACCGCCGATCTGCTCCAGCCGCTCGGGCTGCACCCGGGCGCCCCAGGTCAGCACGCTCGTGGGCACCCCGCCGAAGCCGAGGCCCCACAGCGCGGCCGCGGCGAACAACCCGGCGGTCGAGCCGCCGGTCGCGTGCAGCAGGAGCATCCCCGCCCCCAGCGCGACGGGGAAGGCGAGCACCGCCGCGCGCAGCGCCCGGTCGGCCAGCGGACCGCTGATCGCCGTGCCGAGCGCGGTGGCGACCCCGAACACCAGCAGCAGCGCCGCGGTGCCGGCGGGACCGATCGGCGACAGGCTCTCCACGGCCGGCCGCAGGTAGGTGAAGGCACCGAAGTGCCCGCCGAACACCAGCAGGACCGCGAGCAGGCCCAGCAGGACGACGCCCGAGCGCAGCGTCACCCCGAGCGCGCGGGTGCCGTTCACCGGCGGGGGCGCGATGCGCGGCAGCGTGGCGGCCTGCACGAGCAGCGCGAGGACGGCGACACCGGCGCCCAGCACGAACACCTGCCGCCACCCCCACACCTCCCCCAGCCAGGACCCGAGCGGGACGGCGGCGACCGTGGCCAGCGAGACGCCGGTGTTGACCACGGTCAGCGCGCGGCCGAGGTGGTCGGCGGGCACCAGGTGGGCGACCACGGCGGTGGCCATCGCCCAGAACCCGCCGAGGGCGACGCCGAGCAGGAGCCGGGCGACCAGCAGGACGGCGAGGTTCGGCGCGAGCGCGACGGCCAGGCTGGAGACGACCGCGAGCGCCGTGAGGGCGAGCACGACGCGGCGCCGGTCGGCGCGCGGCAGGAGCGCGGCGATGGACAGGGCCGAGAGCACGGCCGCCGCGGCCGTCGCGGTCACGCTCTGACCGGCCGCGCCCGCCGAGACCCCCAGGTCGTCGGCCATGCGCGGCAGCAGGCTGGCGGGCAGGAACTCGGCCATGACGATGGCGAAGATCCCCAGGCCGAGGGAGACGACGCCGGCCCAGGACGCCGGCCGGTGCGTCGTGCCGGTCGCAGGGGCGGAGCCGGTCGCGGAGGTGCTGCTGGTCGAGCTCACCAGGCCAGCTCGCCGTTCTCGTCCTGCAGCGTCCCCGTGGGGCCGTCCGCGCCCAGGGTCGCCAGCCGGACGACGACCCGGGCGCTGTCCTGCACGGGCCGACCGATGCCGAAGGCGGCGGTCATGTCGGTGGCCGTGGTCCCCGGCTCCAGTGCGTTGAACTTGATGCCGGGGTGCGTCTTGGCGTACTGGACGGTCAGCATGGTGGCTGCGGACTTGGACGCGGCGTACAGCTGCAGCGGCGCCCTCGACTCCGCCCGCTCGGGGTTGTTCACCGCCCAGAAGGACCCCATGCTGCTGGACACCGTGACCACGTTGGGGTTGGCCGAGCGGGCCAGCAGCGGCAGCGCCGCCTCGGTGACGCGCACGATCCCCACCGCGTTGGTGTCGAACGTGCGCAGCGCCGCGGCGGTGTCGAAACCGGTCTCCAGCACGCCGGCGTTGTGCACGAGGACGTCCAGGCGCCCCTCGGCCGCGTCGATGCTCGCCAGCGCCGCGGCCACCGAGGCGTCGTCGGTGACGTCCAGCTGCACGGAGCGGACCCCCAGCTCGGCGGCGGCCTTCTCCCCGCGCTCGGCGTCGCGGGAGCCGATGTACACGAGGTGCCCCAGCGCGGACAGCTGCCGGGCGGTCTCGAAGCCGATGCCCTTGTTGCCCCCGGTGATCAGGGTGACGGTCCGCGAGGTGCTGGTCGTGGAGGTGCTGGTCGCAGGGGTGGTGCTCATGGTGTTCCTCTCGGGACGGGTGGGCCCGGGTGGCCCGCTCCCCACGGTGGGGCCCGGCCCGCTGCCCCGGCAGTGCCCTGGTCAGCCGGGGGTGCGCCAGGACCCCCGCTGTCCCTCGCGCACCGACCTACGCTGGAGCGGTGAGCGAGAGCACGAACCACCTGGGCGCCTACCTGCGCGCCCGGCGCGAGCAGGTGACACCGGCGCAGGCGGGGATCCCCGAGCTGGGGGTGCGCCGCACCCCGGGGCTGCGCCGCGAGGAGGTCGCGATGCTCGCCGGCATCAGCGCCGACTACTACCTGCGCCTGGAGCGCGGCCGGGACCGCCACCCCTCGGTGCAGGTGCTGGAGTCCATCGCGCGGGTCCTGCAGCTGGACGAGGACCACCTGGCCCACCTGCTGACCCTGGCCGCCGGCGTCCCCCGCCGACGCCGCAGGGCGCGGCGGCAGTCCCACCCAGCGGGATGGTGAAGCTGGTGCACTCCCTGGTGCAGCCGGCGTTCATCGAGGACCGCTCCTTCGACATCCTGACGTCCAACGCCTCGGCGCGGGCCCTGTCCCCCGGCCTCGTCGAGGGCGGGAACCAGCTGCGCGACCTGTTCCTGGACCCGGCCGTGCAGGCGCTGCACCCGCAGTGGCACGAGGTCACCGAGTGCTTCGTGTTCAACCTGCGCCGAGCCGTGGGGACCGACGTCGACGACCCCCGCTTCATCGAGCTCACCGGTGAGCTGTCGCTGGCCAGCGCCCGGTTCCGCGAGCTGTGGGCCCGGCACGAGGTGCGGGGGCAGCGCGGCACCCCCGTCGAGATCGAGCACCCGCAGGTCGGGCGCATGACCCTGAACCGCGAACGGCTGAGCATCGACGGCACCGACGACCTGATGCTCGTCGTGTACCACCCCGACGCCGGGTCCGAGGCCGCCGACAAGCTGGCGCTGCTGGCCTCGGCGAACCTGCCGGCGGCGGGCACGGGCGGCGGCACCCCCTCCTCGCCCCGCACCCGGCACCGCGACGGAGCGGGGGCGTGACGACCGTCGGCGTCCTCGGCGCCGGGCAGGCGGGCAGCGTCCTGGCGCACGCCCTCACCACCGCCGGCCACGACGTCGTCATCGCGAACTCCCGCGGGCCCGGAACCCTGGCGGAACTGGTCGCCGCGCTGGACCCCCGGGCCCGCGCGGCGCGCGCCGCCGAGGCCGCGGCCGCCGCCGACGTCGCGGTGCTCGCGTTCCCGTACGCGCCCACCGACCGCCTGCCCGTCGAGGAGCTCGCGGGCAAGGTCGTGATCGACGTCGACAACTACATGCCGTGGCGCGGCGGGAACCTGCCCGAGGTCGACGCCGGCCGCGCGACGCTCCACCAGCTGCGCCAGCGGCAGCTGCCCGGCGCGCAGCTCGTGAAGGCGTTCTCGCACGTGCAGTTCCACGCGCGCTCCCCCGTGCGGTTCCCGGGCGACGAGCGACCCGCCCTCCTCCGGCTGGCCCGGCCGGCGGGAGATCCCGAGCGCAAGGCCCTGGCCGTCTTCAGCGACTTCCCGGACGCAACCGCCCTGGTCACCCGGTTCTGCGACGAGCTGGGTTTCGACGCGGTCGACGGCGGTCCGCTGAGCGAGTCGTGGCGCAGCGCCCCGGGGACACCGGCGTGGCGCCACCACGTCGACGGGCAGAGCCGCGAGGAGCTCGTGGAGAACCTGCGGCGCGCGCAGCGCGTCCCCGGCTGACCCGCACGCTGCCGCGCGGGCCGCCCCGCGACCGCCTCAGCGGTCCCCGGGGCCGTACGAGAAGAACGGCCAGCCGTCGCGGAACTCCACCTCCCGCACCTGCATGCGGATCGTGCCGCCGGTGTCGGTGTCGTAGTAGTGGTGCACGCCGTACCAGCGGCCGCGTTCGCGCACGACGTCCAGGGCGCCGGGCCCGGCCTGGTTCCCGCGCCGCTCCAGCAGGACCTCGCCGCCGCCCTCGGTCAGCGGCGTGCCGTCGCGGTCGACGAAGGGACCGGTGGGGCTGGTCGAGCGGCCCACGACGGTCTTGTACGTGCTGTCCGCGCCGCGGCAGCACAGGTCCCACGCGGTCGTCAGGTACCACCAGCGGCCCTGCTGGAACAGCTGCGGGTTCTCGATGGCGTTGGGCGGGACCTCGGCGTTGCTGGCCAGGCGGATCCGCTCGCCGACGGGGGTGTCCATGCCCTCCAGCCGCTGCAGCTGGATCCCGGACCAGAACGAGCCGTAGGCGATGAACCACGTGCCGCCGTCACGGAACACCATGGGGTCGATGGCGTTGAAGTCGTCGCCGGGTTCCGACGTGAGCACCGGCCCGTGGTCCACCCAGCTGCCCGGGTCGCCCGGGGTGCGGGTGGTGGCGTGGCCGATGGCGGAGCGGTTCGTGCCGAAGCTGGAGGCCGAGTAGTACAGGTGGAACACGCCGGCGCGCTCGACGACGTGCGGGGCCCACAGGTGCGCGACGCCGTACGCGCGCGTCCACTCCGGCAGCGGGATCGCGCCCACGCTCTCCCACGGCCCGGCCAGCGTGCCGGTGGAGCGGCGCACGAAGATCCCGCCCGGGTCGTCGGGGTCGGCGATCCCGGTGGAGAACACGTAGTGGGTGCCGCGGTCGGAGAAGATCGTCGGGTCGTGCACGGGGTCGTCGACGACCCCCTCCACGTAGTCCCCGACGTCGCCGGTCATCGCCAGCTCGCCGGTCAGCGGCGGGCCGCCGTGCCCGGCGGCCTCGGCGCCGACGGGGGCGGCCAGCAGGGCCAGCGCGGCCGCCGCCGCGGTCGTCCAGCGCAGCCGGGACCGGCGCGCGCCGGGGGTGGTGGGGGTCGCAGCAGGGGTCGTGGTCGTGCGGGTCGTCACTGGTCCTCCGCTCGTCGTCGAGCGCACCGGGGTGCGAGGGGTGCCCCCACCCTGCCTCACACTTCCATCGTTGTACAAGGGGGGGAGGCTGGGCGGCGCGACCACCAGCGGGCACCCTGGTCCGGCGCACCACCCCGCGCACGAGCACGCACGAAGGAGAGCGACAGTGAGCGATCGAGCCGTCCCGGACATCCCCGCGACGATGAGGGCCAGCGTCCTGGTCGAGAAGGGCGTGATCGAGCTGCAGGAGCGGCCGGTGCCGCGGCCGCGGCCCGGGGAGGTGCTGGTCCGCGTCGCCGCGGTCGGCGTGTGCGGCTCGGACGTGCACTACTACCAGCACGGGGCGATCGGCGACTTCGTCGTCCGCGAGCCCCTCGTGCTCGGCCACGAGGTCTCCGGCCAGGTCGTCGCCGTCGGCGAGGGCGTCGACGCGGCCCGCGTGGGCGAGCGCGTCGCCGTCGACCCGCAGCGCCCGTGCCGGCAGTGCCGCGCCTGCAAGACCGGCCGGTTCAACCTCTGCCCGTTCATGGAGTTCTACGCCACCCCGCCCGTCGACGGGACGTTCTGCGAGTACGTGACCGCCCCCGCCGACATGGCGTTCGCGGTGCCGGACAGCCTGTCCGACGAGTCCGCGGCCCTGCTGGAACCGCTGTCGGTGGGCATCTGGGCCGCGCACAAGGCGCAGGTCGGCCCCGGCGACCAGGTCCTCGTCGCCGGCGCCGGGCCGATCGGCGCGATGGTCGCCCAGGCCGTGCGGGCGCGGGGCGCCACCGACGTCGTCGTCACCGACTTCGTCGACTCGCGCCGCGAGCGCATCACCTCCTTCGGCGCCACCCGCGCCCTGCACCCCGTCGCCGACGCCGAGGAGCTGGCCGGGATGCGCGCCGACGCGTTCGTCGACTGCACCGGCGCCACCCCCGCCGTGCTGTCCGGGATCCGCTCGGTGCGCCCCGGCGGCACCGCCGTCCTCGTCGGCATGGGCGCGGACGAGATGCCGGTCCCCGTGTCGCTGGTCGCCAGCCGCGAGATCACCCTCACCGGGGTGTTCCGCTACGTCGACACCTGGCCGCGCGGCATCGCGCTGACCACGTCCGGCGCCGTGCACCTGGACGACATGGTCACCCACCGGTACACCCTGGAGCAGGTGGAGGAGGCGCTGAACGCCGACTCCGACCCGCTGAGCATGAAGGCCGTCGTCGTCGTGCACCCCACGACCACGAGCGCGACCGCGAGCGCGGGCGGCGCCGCGTGAGCGGGGTCCTGGACCGCTTCTCCCTCGCCGGGCGCACCGCCCTGGTCACCGGCGGGTACCGCGGGCTCGGCCGGGCGTTCGCGCAGGCGCTCGCCGAGGCCGGCGCGGACGTCGTCGTCGCCGCCCGCGACGAGGCCCGCTCCGTCGCCGCGGCGCGGGAGATCGCCGACTCGACGGGCCGGCGGACCCTCGGCCTGCGCCTGGACGTCACCTCCCGCGCCGAGGTGGAGGCCGCCGTCGAGCGCACCACCGCCGAGCTCGGCGGCCTGCACGTCCTCGTCAACAACGCCGGGGCCTGCGTGCACCGGCCCGCCCTGGAGGTCACCGACGACGAGTACGAGGAGGTGATGACGACCAACGTCAAGGGCGTGTGGCTGCCCAGCCAGGTCGCGGCGCGCTGGATGGCCGCGAACGGCGGCGGCAGCATCGTCAACATCGGCTCGATCAGCGCCTCGATCGTCAACCGCCCGCAGATGCAACCGGCGTACAACGCCTCCAAGGCGGCCGTGCACCAGCTGACGAGGTCGCTGGCCGCGGAGTGGGCGCCGCTGGGCATCCGCGTCAACGCCGTCGCCCCCGGCTACGTCAAGACGGAGATGGCGCCCGTGGACGAGCCGCGCTTCCGGCGCATGTGGATCGAGGACGCGCCCATGCAGCGCTACGCCACCCCGGACGAGATCGCCGCCACCGTCGTCTACCTGGCCTCGGACGCCTCGTCGTTCTCCACCGGCTCGGTGGTCGTCACCGACGGCGGCTACACGCTCTTCTGAGCCGCCGCCGGCAGGACCGCCGGATTGGGAAGAAGCCGGCCCGCGCTGGCATTGTGTCCTCAGGCATGGACACGACGACGAGCGCGGGCTGGCTGTTCACCCAGCGGCGCCACATCGACCTCGGGCGGACGGCGAGCTCCCGATAGGGGGGCCGGCGCACCGGTCCGTCAGCTCACCCCTCCTCCCCCGAAGGTCCCTCCATGATCCGCGCCCTGCGCAGGACGCCGTTCGGCGTCCAGGTCCTCATCGGTCTCGTCCTCGGCGTCGTCCTCGGCGCCCTCGCCCGCTCGATGGGCGGCACGGCCGACGACCCGAACTGGCTGACCACCACCCTCGACACCATCGGCTCGACGTTCGTGACGCTGCTGCGCACGCTCGTCCCGCCCCTCGTGCTCCTGGCGATCGTCACCTCGATCGCCAACCTGCGCGAGGTCACCAACGCCGCCCGCCTGGCCTGGCAGACGCTGCTGTGGTTCGCGGTCACCGCGCTCGTCTCCGTCGGCATCGGCCTGGCCATCGGGCTGGTCACCGACCCCGGCAACCGCACCTCCGTCTCGGCCGACGCCGCGACGTTCGAGGGCCGCTCCGGTTCCTGGCTGGACTTCCTGCAGGGCATCGTCCCGGTCAACCTCGTCGGCCTGCAGGCCTCCACCTCCGTCGAGGACGGCTCCGCCTCGACCTCGCTGAGCTTCAACGTCCTGCAGCTGATCGTCGTCGCCATCGCGATCGGCGTCGCCGCCCTCAAGGTCGGCCAGAAGGCCGAGCCGTTCCTGACGTTCTCGCGCAGCGCCCTCGCGGTCGTGCAGACGATCCTGTGGTGGGTCATCCGCCTGGCCCCGCTGGGCACCGTCGGCCTGCTGGGGCGCGCCGTCGCCAGCTACGGCTGGGACGCGCTGAGCCCGCTGGCCGTGTTCGTCGCCGACGTCTACGTCGGCCTGGCGATCGTCCTGTTCGTCCTGTACCCGGTGCTGCTGCGCCTGCACGGCCTGCCCGTCGGGCGGTTCTTCGCCGGCGCCTGGCCGGCGATCCAGCTGGCGTTCGTCTCCCGCTCCTCCATCGGCACCCTGCCGGTGACGCAGCGGGTCACCGAGGAGAACCTCGGCGTGCCGCGCTCGTACGCCTCGTTCGCCGTGCCGCTGGGCGCGACGACGAAGATGGACGGCTGCGCGGCGATCTACCCGGCGCTCGCGGCGATCTTCGTCGCCGGGTTCTTCGGCGTGGACCTGTCGGTGACCGACTACCTGCTCATCGCCTTCGTGTCCGTCGTGGGCTCGGCCGCCACCGCGGGCCTGACGGGCGCCACGGTCATGCTGACGCTGACCCTGTCGACGCTGGGCCTGCCGCTGGCCGGGGTCGGCCTGCTGCTGGCGATCGACCCGATCCTCGACATGGGCCGCACCGCGGTGAACGTCGCCGGTCAGGCGCTCGTGCCGACGATCGTCGCCAAGCGCGAGGGCATCCTCGACCTGGAGCGCTACCGCTCGCGCCGCCCCGTGGAGGAGACGACGAAGGAGACCGTCGCGGTCTGACCGCTCCCCACCGCACGTCCCGCGGGACCCGTCGCGCCGACCGGCGCGGCGGGTCCCGCCGCGTCCGGGGCGCTCAGCGGCGCGGGCGCGCCTCGACGACCGTGACGCCCGAGGCGAACGCGCGCCGGTCCAGGACCTCCAGGTGGGTCGTGCGCGGGCCCCGCCGCCCGAACAGCGGGACCCCGTCCCCCAGCAGCAGCGGGTTCACCTTCAGCACCAGGCGGTCCACCTCCTCCAGCAGGGACCCGGCCAGCTCACCGCCACCGGCCAGGTAGACGTCCGAGCCGCCCTCCTCGGCCTTCAGGGCGCGCACCAGCGCGACCGCGTCCTGCACGAGCGTCACGTCCGCGCCCGTGCGGCGCCCCGGGGAGCCGACGACGTACTGGCGCAGGTGCGGGTACGGGCTGTCGATCCCCACCGCCAGCGCGGGGGTGTACGTGCCCCAGCCCATGACGACGGTGTCGAAGCGGGACAGGTCCGCCCGAACGCCCAGGGCGCGCTGCACGTGCCCGGGCAGCGCGTCGGTGTACTCGCCGACCACGAGCTCCATGTGGTCCCCCTCCACGGGGAAGGCGTCGGCCGAGCCGTCCGGGGCGGCGATGAACCCGTCGAGGCTGACGGCCACGTAGTACACGAGCTCCCTGCGGCGCGGTGGTCTATCCACCTGGGTGATCGTGCTCGGCGCCACCACCGCGGTCAACGGGGTTCCCCGTGATCGAGTGGCGCTGCGCGCTCACGCGCCTACCGTGCGGACATGACCCCTCCCGCGCGACGCGCCGCCGCCGTCGCGGCCGCAGCCGCCCTCCTGCTGGCCGCCCCCGGGACCGCCGCCGCGGCACCGGCCTCCCCCGCACCGGCGGCCGCCGGCGCCACCCCGCTCGCCGGCCCGCCCGCCGGGCGCCCGTTCCCCGCCACCGTGCCGCTGCCCACCGGGTCCCTGCCCGAGGGGATCGCCGAGGGCCCGGGCACCACGTTCTACGCCGGCTCGCGCGCCGACGGCAGCGTCGTGCGCGGCAACCTGCGCACGGGCGTCACCACCCCGTTCGTGCCCGGCGTCGAGGGCCGCGTCGCGGTCGGGATGCGCTACGAGGAGGGGGCCGACCGGCTGTGGGTCGCCGGCGGTGCCACCGGCGCCGTCACCGCCTACGACGGCACGACCGGCGAGGAGCTGGGGCGCTGGCTGGTGCCCGGCAGCGGGTTCCTCAACGACGTCGAGGTCACCCGCGACGCGGTGCTCGTCACCGACTCCGCCGTGCAGCGGCTCGTCGTGGTCCCCCTCGGCCCCGGCGGGGAGCTGCCCGGACCCGACGGCGCGCGGACCCTGCCGATCACCGGCGACCTCGTCTACGGCGAGGGGTTCAACGCCAACGGGATCCGCGCCCTCCCCACCGGCCAGCTGCTGGTGACGCAGAGCAGCACGGGAGACCTGTTCCGCGTCGACCCCGCCACCGGGGCCAGCGTCCGCGTCCCCGTGGGCGGGCGGGACCTGACCAGCGGCGACGGCCTCGTGCTGCGCGGGCCGTTCCTGTACGTCGTCAACGGGTTCTCCGGCGACAGCGCCGCCGTCGTCCTGCTGACCCCCGGCGGGCGCGCCGGCCTGGTCGTCGGGGAGGTCTCGTCCCCGCTCCTGGACCGGCCCACCACGGGGATCCTCGCCGCCGGGGCGCTGTACCTGGTCAACGGGCGCTTCGAGGTCGAGGACCCGGAGAGCGCCGAGTACCAGGTGGTGCGGGTCGAGCTGCGCTGAGGCGACGGTTCAGGCGGGAGAGACGACCAGCAGGGGCTTGGCCCCGCGGGGCGTGTCGCCGAGCAGGGCCACGAGCGTCCCGTCCGGTCCGAACGCCGCCACGGGACCCTCGACGCCGGCGGCGGGCAGGAAACCCCCGTGCGCCACGGAGGCGGTCTGCGCGGCGTCCAGCTCGCGCACGGGGAACAGCCGGCGCGCCACGTCGGCCAGCGGTTCCACGCGCGGCTCGCGCTCGACCTCCTCCAGCGTGCGCGCGGTGCTCAGCTCGAACGGGCCGGACCTGGTGCGCCGCAGCGCCGTCAGGTGCCCGCCCACGCCCAGCGCGGCGCCCAGGTCGCGCGCCAGCGCCCGCACGTAGGTGCCGCTGGAGACCTCCACCGCCACGTCCAGGTCCACGAAGGGGGCCGCGTCGCGCCGCGCGAGGACGTCGAAGCGGGCGACCACGACCGGCCGCGGCGGCAGCTCGACCTCCTCGCCGCCGCGCACCCGCGCGTAGGAGCGGCGCCCGTCCACCTTCACCGCGCTCACCGCGCTGGGCCGCTGGGCGATCGGGCCGGTCAGCGCCGCCACGGCCGCCGCGAGCGCCTCCGGCGCCAGCCCCGTCGCGTCCACCGGCTCGCCCAGCACCTCCCCCTCGGCGTCGTCGGTGACGGTCGCCGCGCCCAGCCGCACCGTGGCCGTGTACGCCTTGTCGTGGGCGACGAGGTGGGTGAGGAACTTCGTGCCGCGGTTCACCCCCAGGACCAGGACCCCCGTCGCGGCGGGGTCCAGGGTCCCCGCGTGGCCCACGCGCCGGGTGCGCAGCAGCCGCCGGCAGCGGCCCACGACGTCGTGGCTGGTCCACCCCGCGGGTTTGTCGACGACGAGGATCCCGTCGCCGACGTCGGGAGCGGTGGGCTGGTCGGGCTGGTCGGGCACGGCGCCCAGGGTGGCACGCCGGGAGCGCCGCCCGGTCGGACGGTCCCAGCGGCCCCTGGCGCCACCCGGGGGTTCCGGAGGAGTTCCGGAGCAGTTCCGGACGATGTCGGAACGCTTCCGTGACCTTGCGGACCTTGTCGCCCCCGAACGCCGTCCCTACGGTGATCGGCACGCGGCAGCCCCGCACCGGCGACGACGCCGGTGCGCTCGACGACGAGGCGGGAGGCGACGACGTGACGGCACCGGTGGACTCCGCGCGGACGGCCGCCATCCTGGGCGCGCTGGACGCCGACGGCCAGGTCAGCGTGCGCGACCTCGCCCGGCGCCTCGGGGTGTCCGACGTGACCATCCGCAAGGACCTCGAGGCGCTGCAGGCGCGCGCGGCGCTGCGCCGCGTGCGCGGTGGCGCCGTGCCCGTCGAGCGGGACGCGGACCCCGCCGCGCAGGACGAGGGGCCGTTCGAGGCGCGGATGCGCCTGCGGCGCGTGGAGAAGGAGGCCGTCGCCGACGCCGTGGCCCCGCTGGTGGCCGACGGCGACGTCATCGCCCTGGACTCCTCCACCACCTGCCACCTGCTCGCCACCCGGCTCCTGGACCGCCACGGCCTCGTCGTCGTGACGAACAGCCTGCGCACCGCGACCCTGCTCGCCGAGCGCACCGACGCCACCGTCCTCGTGCCCGGCGGCACGGTCCGCCGCCCCTCGTTCTCGCTCGTCGGCGACGTCGGCGCCTCGCTGGCCGGCCGCGGCCGCATCGACCGCGGGTTCTTCAGCGGCACCGGCATCTCCCCCGGCGCGGGGCTGGCCGAGTTCACCGCCGAGGAGGCGCACGCCAAGCAGGTGCTGGCCGCGCCCTGCCGGGAGGTGCACGCCCTCGTCGACCCGTCGAAGTTCGGCGGGCTGTCGCTGTGCACCTCGATCCCCGCCGACCGCCTCACCGCCGTGTGGACCACGGCGGGGGCGGACCCGGGCGCCGTGGCGGCGCTGAGGGCCGCCGGCGTCACCGTCAACGTTCCGGGCGCACCGTCGCGCCCGGGGAGGGAGGAACCGTGATCTCGACACGCACCCGCGCGGCGGCCGCCGCGCTCGGGGTCGCCGCGCTCGTGCTCACCGCGTGCGGCGAGGGCAGCGGGGGGTCCGCCGGTGGCGGCGGAGGTGGCGGCGGGGGCGGCGGTGAGGACGGCGGCGGCGGTCCCACGGTCGCGTTCGTCCCCAAGCTGCAGGGCATCCCGTACTTCGAGGCGATGAACACGGGCGGGCAGGCCGCCTGCGAGGAGCTCGGCTGCACCTGGCTGTACCAGGGCCCGGTGGAGGCCGACGCCGCCGCGCAGGCCGACATCGTGCGCTCCTACGTCCAGCAGGGCGTCGACGTGCTGTTCGTGGCGCCCAACGACCCCGACTCGATGGCGCCGCTGCTGCAGGAGGCCGCCGACGCGGGCATCGCCGTGGGCACCACCGACACGGACGCCCCCGGCTCGGTGCGCGAGGTGTTCGTCAACCAGGCCAGCGCCGAGGGGATCGGGCAGACGCTGACCGACCAGCTGCTGGAGGCGATGGGCGGCAGCGGGCGCTACGCCATCGTCTCGTGCGGGGAGACCGCGGAGAACCTCAACAGCTGGATCGAGGTGCAGCGCGCGCACACCGCCGAGCAGTACCCCGAGGCGGAGATCACCAGCGTCGTGTACGCCGGGGAGGACCAGGCCGTCGCCACCCAGCTGGCCACCGACCTGATGAACGCCGACCCGACCCTGACCGGTCTCGTCGGCGAGTGCACCTCCTCCGCACCTGGTGTGGCGCAGGCGGTGCGCGACGCCGGCCGGATCGGGCAGGTCTCCACCGTGGGCCTGGGCACCCCGCAGTCGATGGCGCCCTACCTGGAGGACGGGTCCAGCTCGGCCAGCGTCCTGTGGGACGTCGAGGCCCTGGGGTGGCTGACCGCGTGGGCCGGCGTCCAGCTGCACGAGGGCGCGGAGTTCTCCGCGACGAACCAGGTGAACGACGACCTGGACGCCGTCGAGTACGACGAGGCGTCGCGGACGCTGCTGCTCGGGCCGCCGCTGGTCATCACCACCGAGAACGTCGGCGAGTTCGACTACTGACGGGAGGCGCACCCGTGGGAACCGACCCCGCGCACGAGGCGCGCGACCCGCGCGACGCGCACCGCGCGCACGCACCGGCGCGACCGCCGCGGCTGGCCGTCCGCGGCGTCACCAAGCGGTTCGGCGCCGTGCGCGCCGTGCGCGGGGCGGACCTCGTCGTCGCCCCGGGGACGGTCCACGCCGTCGTCGGGGAGAACGGCGCGGGCAAGTCGACGCTCATCAAGATCCTGTCGGGCGCCGAGCGCGCCGACACCGGGACGGTCGCCGTCGACGGCGAGGAGGTCACGATCTCCTCCACGGCCGACGCCATGGCGCTCGGCATCGCGACCGTCTACCAGGAACCGCAGCTGTTCGCGGAGCTCACGGTGGCGGAGAACGTCTTCACCGGCCGGGAGCTGCGCCGGCGCGGACGGGTGGACTGGGCCGCGCAGCACGCGCGGGTCGTGGAGCTGCTGACCCTGCTCGGGCTGCCCGAGCGGTACGCCACCGCGGCCGTCGGCAGCCTGTCCATCGCCGAGCAGCAGCAGGTGTCGATCGCCAAGGCGCTCGCCGGGGACGCCCGCGTCCTGATCCTCGACGAGCCCTCGGCGATCCTCACCGACGCGGAGGTGGAGGTCCTGTTCGGCGTCGTGCGCCGCCTCACCGCGCGCGGGGTGTCGATCGTCTACATCTCCCACCGCCTCGACGAGCTGCCGCTCATCGCCGACGAGGTGACGGTCATGCGCGACGGGCGCACCACCGGCACGCACCCCATCGGCGAGGTCAGCGTGCGCCGCCTGGTCGAGCTCATGGTCGGCGGCCTGGTGGAGACCGAGCGCGCCGAGCGCACCGTGGCCGACGCGCCGCCGCGGCTGGAGCTGCGCGGCCTCGGGGTGGAGGGCAGGTTCTCCGGCGTCGACGTCCGCGTCCGCCCCGGCGAGATCGTCGCCCTCTACGGCCTCGTCGGTTCCGGGGTCGCCGAGATCGGCGCGACCGTCTACGGCATCGCGGCCGCCACCGCGGGCGAGGTCGTCGTCGACGGGCGCGCCGTGCGCCCGCGCAGCCCCGCGCACGCCAAGGCGCTGGGCATCGCGATGCTGCCGGCCGACCGCAAGCAGCAGGGCCTGTTCACCTTCCAGCCCATCTCCTTCAACATCTCCGCCGGGCACCTGGGCCTGCTGTCGCGGGCGCGGGTGTGGGTGGACCGGGCCCGCGAGCGCGAGGTGGCGCGGGACATGGTGCGCCGCCTGTCGGTCAAGACGCCCTCGGAGAGGCAGGTCGTCTCGGCGCTGTCGGGCGGCAACGCGCAGAAGGTCGTCCTGGCCCGCCAGCTCGTGGACCGCCCCGGCGTCCTCGTCCTCGCCGAACCCACCCAGGGCGTGGACGTGGGCGCCAAGGAGGAGATCCACCGCATCGTCACCGGACTCGCCGACGAGGGGACCGCCGTGCTCATCGTGACCTCCGACCTGCCCGAGGCGCTGCGCCTGGCCGACCGCGTGCAGGTCGTGCGCGCCGGCACGACGACGGCCGAGTTCGGGCGCGGCGCCACGCAGGTCGACGTCCTGGCCGCCGCGGCGGGCGCCGGGGACGGCGCTGGGCAGGTCGCGCCGTGACCGCCACCGCACCGCCCGCCCCCGCGCACGGCGCACCCTCGCGCGGGCGGGTCCTGCCGCCGCCCGTCACCGGCCAGGAGGTCGTCCTCGTCGCGCTGATCGCCGTGCTGTGGCTCGTCCTGGGGCTGGCGACACCGGCGTTCCTATCCGCCGGCTCGATCGTCCCGCTGCTGGTGGCGACCGCGCCCGTGGCGCTCATCGGCATCGGGATGACCGTCGTCATCGTCACCGGCGGGATCGACGTGTCCGTCGGCAGCACCGTGATGGTCAGCGCCGTCGTCGTCGCCACGACGATGGTCGCCACCGGGGTGCCGCTGCCGGCCGCCGTGGCGCTGTCCGTGGCCGTCGGCGGGCTGCTCGGCCTCGTCAACGGCGTGCTCATCGCCTACGGGCGCGTGCACGCCATCATCATCACCTTCGGCACCCTCAACCTGTTCCGGTTCATCGGCCTGCGGGTGTTCGACTCCTCGACCGTCGAGGGCATCCCCGCCACCCTGGCCGTGTTCGGGCGCGGCGAGGCCGGGCGCACCCTCGGCGTCCCGCACAGCTTCGCCATCACCCTCGTGCTCGCGGCCGCGGCCTGGTGGTACCTGCGGCACACCGCGGGCGGGCGGCACTTCTACGCCGTCGGCGGCGACGCGCACGCCGCCCGGCTGGCCGGGGTGGCGGTGCGCCGGCGGGTCCTGTCCGCCTACGTCCTCACCGGCGTGCTGGCCGGGCTGGCCGCCTGCTTCGTCCTCGCGCAGGGCACCTCCAGCCTGGCCGCGAACGTCGGCTCCGGCACCGAGCTGGCCGTCATCGCCGCCGTCGTCATCGGCGGGACGTCCATCACCGGCGGCCGTGGTTCCGTGCTGGGCACCGTCCTGGGGGCGCTGCTGGTGCAGACCGTCGCCACCGGCGTCACCCAGCTCGGCTGGCCCTCGCAGCTGTCGGCGCTGTTCGTGGGCGTCTCCATCGTCGTCGCGGTCGGCACCGACCTGATCCGCCAGCGCACCAGGAGGTCGTCGTGACCGCCACCGCCGCCCGGCCCGCCGACGCGGGCACCGACCGGCCGGAGTCCCTGCCCGCGAAGGCCCTGCGGGTCCTGCTCACCCAGCGCACCGCGCTGCTCGTCGTCCTGCTCGTGGCGGTCCTCGTCACCATGACGACCCTCAGCCGGCGCAACTACCTCACCGCGCCCTACGACACCGGCTACCTGGCCGCCACCCTCATCAACGCCGTCCCGCTCGTCATGCTCGGCCTGGCCGAGCTGCTGGTCATCACCTCCGGCCGCGGCGGCATCGACCTGTCCGTGGGCTCGATCGTGTCCCTGACCGGCATGGTGTTCGGGTTCGCGTACGGGCTGTGGGGCTGGCCGCTGCCGGCGGCGCTCCTGCTCGCCGTGGTGTTCGGCGGGCTGTGCGGGGCGGTCAACGGGGCGCTCGTGGCCTACCTGGGGTTCCCCGCGCTCATCACCACCCTGGCCACGTACTACGCGTTCAGCTCGCTGGCGCTGGTCGTCAACCGCCAGCAGCCCATCAACTCCGAGCCCGTGCAGCAGCTGTACTCCGCGGCCGCGGCCGTCGACCTGCCGCTGCTGCCGGAGGCGTTCCCGCGCGTGCCGCTGGGCGTGTTCACGTTCCTGCTGCCCACCGCCCTGCTCGTGTGGGTCGTGCTGGCCCGCACCACGTGGGGCCGTCGCCTGTACGCCGTGGGCACCAACGACGTCGCCGCCCGCTGGGCCGGGATCGACGTGCGCCGCACGCGGTTCAGCGCCTACGTCGCCGCCGGGGCGATCTCCGGGCTGGTCGCCGTGGTGACCGTGGCGCAGTTCGCCTCCGCGCGCCCCGACGCCGGGACCACCGGCAACGGGATGGCCCTGCCCGCCATCACCATCGCCGTCCTCGGCGGGGTCGCCATCACCGGCGGGATCGGCCGCGTCGGCGGGGTCGTCCTGGCCGCGCTGCTCGTGGTGTGGCTCAACGCCGGGATCCTGCTCGCCGTCCCCGGCAACGCGGGCGCCCAGTTCCAGCTGCTGTCCCTGGGCGTCGTCCTCGTCGTCGCCGCCCTGCTCAACGGGGTCGCCACCCGCCGCTACGGCGGGACCTCGTGAGCCCCGCCGTCGAGACCGGAACCCCCGCGACCACCGTCACCGCCGTCGACCTCGGCGCCGGCAGCGGCCGCGTCGTCGCCGCCGCCTTCGACGGCGAGCGCCTGCGCACCCGCACCGTCCACCGCTTCCAGCACGCCCCGCGGACCGTCGACGGCGTCCTGCGCTGGGACGTGGCGGCCCTGTGGGCGGGGGTGCGCGAGGGGCTGGCCGCGCTCACCGCCGCCCACGGCGTCCCGGCCTCCGTGGGCGTCGACGGCTGGGGCGTCGACCACGCCCTGCTGCGCGCCGACGGGACGCTCGCGGCCGAGCCGGCCTGCTACCGCGACCCCCGCCGGTCCGCGGCGCTGGAACGGGCGGTCGCCGAGGTCGGCCGCGAGCGCCTGTACGCGGCCACCGGCACCCAGGTGGCCCCGATCAGCACCCTGTTCGCGCTGCTGGCCGACGCCCGCGGCGCGGCGGCCGAGCGCGAGCGGCTGCGCGAGGCGGCGCAGCTGGTCATGCTGCCCGACCTGTTCCACCACCTGCTGCGCGGCGCACCCCCGGTGCCCGTGGTCACCGAGCGCACCGCCGCCTCCACCAGCGCCCTCCTCGACGTCACCACCGGCGCGTGGGCGCGCGAGCTGCTCGACGAGCTCGACCTGCCCGCGCACCTGCTGCCCGGGGTCGTGCCCGCCGGCACGGACACCGGGCCGGTGGGCGGGGACCTGGCCGGCCTCCTGCCCGGCACCCGCGTCGTGCTGCCCGCCGCCCACGACACCGCCAGCGCGGTGGCCGCCACCCCCGGCGTCGAGGACGGCGCCCTCTTCCTGTCCTGCGGCACCTGGTCGCTGCTGGGGACCGAACGGCGCGAGCCCCTCGTCGGCCCCGCCGCGCGCGACGCGGAGCTGACCCACGAGGCCGGGTACGGCGACGACGGCGGCACCGTCCTGCTGCTGCGCAACCTCACCGGCGACTGGCTGCTGCAGGAGTGCCGCCGCGCCTGGGCCCGCGAGGGCCTGCGTCTGGGCGCCGCGGACCTGGCCGCGCTGGCGGCCGCCGAGCCGCCGCTGCGCAGCCTCGTGGACCCCGGCGACCCCGCCTTCCTGGCGCCCGGCGACCTGCCCGCGCGCCTGCGCGCGGCCTGCGCGCGCCACGGCGAACCCGTCCCGGCCACCCCCGGCGCCCTGGCGCGCTGCGTCGTGGACTCCCTGGCCCTCGCGCACCGCGACGCGGTCGCCGCGCTGGAGCGCGTCACCGGGCACCGCGCACCCTCGATCACCGCCACCGGTGGCGGCTCCCAGCACGAGCTGCTCGTGCGGGCCACCGCCGACGCCACCGGCCTGCCCGTGCGCCTGGGGCCCGTGGAGGCCACCGCCACCGGCAACGCGGGCGCGCAGCTGGTCGCCCTCGGCGACCTGGCCGGCCCCGCCGACGTACGGCGCCTCGTCGACGCGGACCCCCGCTGCCGCCGCGTCGTCGAGCCCGCGGCCCGCTCCGCCGAGCGCTGGGGCGAGGCGGCCGGGCGCTGGCGGCGCCTGGCCCGGCGCACCGCCGGCGCCACCACCGGCACCCCCGCCGCCGGCGGCGCGCGGGAGGTGCCCGCGTGAGCACCACCTGGGAACCGGACCTCGTGCCCGCCGAGCTGCTCGACCTGACGCACCGCCTCGGCGACCCGGTGCGCGACCTCGTCGTGCTCGCCGAGGGCAACACCTCGGCGCTGCTGCCCGACGGCCGCGTCGTCGTCAAGGCGTCCGGGTCCTCGATGCGCACCGCGACGGCCGCGGACTTCGTCGTCGTCGACCCGGGCGCGCTGCTCGCGCTCGCCGACGACCCCGCCGCCGACCAGGACGCCCTGACCGCCGCCCTGGACGCCGGCGAGCACGACGGGCGGCGCCGGCGCGCGTCCATCGAGACCCTCGTCCACGTGGCCGCGCAGCGCTTCACCCCCACGCCGTTCACCGGGCACACCCACCCCACCGCCGTCGTCGGCGTCCTCGCCAGCGTCCACGCCGCCACCGCCTGGGACCGGCACGTGTACTCCGACGAGGCCGTCGTCGTCGGCCGGCCCCTGTTCGTGCCCTACGCCTCCCCCGGCATCGACCTCGGCCGCGCGTACCTCGCCGCCCTGGCCCACCACCACGCCGAGCACGGGCAGGTGCCGCAGCTCGTGCTGCTCGGCAACCACGGGATCGTCGTGCACGCCGGCACCCCGGCCGCCGTGGACGCCGTCACCGAGATGGCCGTCAAGGGCGCCCGCGTCCGCGCCGCCGCCTACGCCGCCGGCGGCCTGGCCCCGTTGCCCACCGCCTCCGTCGAGCGCTTCTCCGCCCGCGCCGACGTCGCCGAGCGCCGCCAGGTCCTCGGCGTCCCCGGCGTCCCCGGCGTCCCCAGCCCCCCACCGACCGGCACCACGGGAGAGGAACCATGAGCATCACCTACGGCGTGCACGCCCTCGTCTGGACGGGCGGGTGGTCCGAGCGCGAGGCGCGCGCCGCCCTGGAGGCGACCGCGGAGGCCGGCTACGACCTCGTCGAGCTCGCGCCCATCGACCCCTCCGGGTTCGACGCGGCGATGACCGCGCGGCTGCTGGCCGAGCACGGCCTGCGCGCCAGCGCCTCCCTGGGCCTGGACGAGTCCACCGACGTCTCCAGCGAGGACCCCGAGGTCGTCGCCCGCGGCCGCGAGCGCCTCGGGCAGGCCCTGCGCATCGTCCGCGACGTCGGCGGCGACACCCTGTGCGGCGTCATCTACTCCAAGCTCGGCAAGTACGCCGGGCCGGCCACCGAGCGGGGACGGGAGAACTCCCGCGAGACCATCGCGCGGCTGGCCGACGAGGCCGCCGCCTCCGGCATCGTGCTGGGCATCGAGTTCTGCAACCGGTACGAGACGAACATCGTCAACACCGTCGCCGAGACGCTCGACTACATCGCCGCCGTGGACCGCCCGAACGTCGTCGTCCACGTCGACACGTACCACATGAACATCGAGGAGCGCTCGTTCCGCGAGGCCGTGCACGCGGCCGCCGCCGCCGGCCGCCTGGGCTACGTGCACGTCGGTGAGTCGCACCGCGGCGCGCTGGGCACCGGCACCGTCCCGTGGGAGGAGTTCTTCACCGCCCTGCGCGACGTCGGCTACGACGGCACCGTGACGTTCGAGTCGTTCTCCTCGCGGGTGGTGCACCCCACGCTGTCGAACTCGCTGGCCATCTGGCGGGACCTGTGGAGCGACAACCGGGCGCTGGCCCGCGACGCGCTGGCCTTCGTCAAGGCGGGGCTGGAGCGGTGAGCGGAGCCCGTCCCGGGAGCGGCGCCGAGGCCGTCCACCCGGACCTGGCCGGCGCGGTGGCCGTCGTCACCGGCGGCGGGCGCGGGCTCGGGCTGTCGATGGCGCGGGCGCTGGGCCGGCAGGGCTGCCACGTCGCCCTGCTGGACCTGCTGCCCGGCGTGGAGGACACCGGGGCCGAGCTGGCCTCGGAGACGGGCCTGCCGGCGCTGGGGCGGGGCGCCGACGTCACCGACGCCGGGGACCTGCGCGCGGCGTTCGACGCGGTCGCCGAGCGCCTGGGCACCCCGCGCGTGCTGGTCACCGCCGCCGGGATCGCCGCGTGGGCCGACGCCGAGGACCAGCCGCCGGAGCAGTGGCGCCGCGTCCTCGACGTCAACCTCACCGGCACGTTCCTCGCCTGCCAGGCCTTCGCCCGGCACGCCCTGCCCGCCGGGCGCGGCGCCGTGGTCACCGTCGGGTCGATGTCCGCGAGCATCGTCAACGTGCCCCAGCACCAGGCCGCCTACAACGCCTCCAAGGCCGGGGTGGAGCACCTGACGCGCTCGCTGGCCGTGGAGTGGGCGCCGCGCGGGCTGCGCGTCAACGCCGTCTCCCCCGGCTACACGCTCTCGGACATGACGCGGCAGTTCACCGACGCCCGGCCCGAGCTGCGCCGGCGCTGGGAGGAGCTGACGCCGATGGGGCGGATGGGCGAGCCGTCCGACCTGGACGGCGTCGTCGCCTTCCTGGCCTCCGACGCGGCGCGGTTCGTCACCGGCCAGGCGATCGTCGTCGACGGCGGCTACACGCTCCTCTGACCCCGCCCCCTCCGCCGTGATCATGGACGGGTGAACGCTCACCCGTCCATGATCACGACGAGAGGGAGGTCAGCGGGCGGGCTGGTCGCCGTCGAGGTCGTCGTCGTCCTCGAGCTCGTCGTCCTCGTCGAGGTCGTCGTCGTCCAGCTCGTCGTGCTCGACGGGCTTGCGGTACGGGTCGGCCTCGCCCGCGGGGCGGGAGCCCGCGGCCAGGGCCGCCACGCGAGCGTCCTGCTCGGCCGCCGAGCGCAGCAGGTCCTCGATGTGCGTGGCGGTCTCGGGGACCTCGTCGGAGGTGAACGTCAGCGTCGGGGTCAGCCGCACGCCCGTGCGCTTGCCGACCTCCGAGCGCAGCACGCCCTTGGCGCTCTCCAGGGCCGCCGCGGTGCCGGCCTTCTCCTCCTCGGAGCCGAAGACCGTGTAGTAGAGCGTCGCGTGCTGCAGGTCGTTCGTCACCCGCGCGTCGGTGATGGTGACGAACCCCAGCCGGGGGTCCTTGACGCGCTTCTCGAGCGCCTCCGCGACGACCACCTTGATGCGGTCGGCGAGCTTGCGGGCGCGGGTCGGGTCCGCCACGGGACTCTCCTCCTGGGGGTGACTAGTCCTCCGACGACAGCAGCTGCCGCCGGGTGCTGAGGATCTGGAACTCGGGGTGCGCCGCGACCAGCCGCTCGCAGCGGTCCAGCACGTCGGCGCAGCGCGCCGCGTCCGGGGCCACGACCGCCACCGCCACCTCGGCGCGGCGGTGCAGGTCCAGGTGGCCGGTCTCGGCCGCGGCGACGTCGAAGGAGCGCCGCAGCTCGGCGACGAGGGGACGGACCAGGCTGCGCTTGCCCTTGAGCGAGTGCACGTCGCCCAGCAGCAGGTCCACGGTGAGGGTGGCAGCGAACACGGGTGGGGGTGCGGCCTCCCCCGCGGGTGTCTCGGGTCCCGTCCGCGGGCGCGGACGGCGACGGCCGGGGCGGGAGGGAGGTCCCGCCCCGGCCGTGGTGGGCGCTGGGCCCGGCCGGATCAGCCGGTCAGCGCGGCTTCTCCTGCATCTCGAACGTCTCGATGACGTCGTCGACCTGGATGTCGTTGAACGACCCCAGCCCGATGCCGCACTCGTAGCCCTCCCGGACCTCGGTCGCGTCGTCCTTGAAGCGGCGCAGCGACTCGATGTTCAGGTTGTCCCCGTGCACCACGCCGTTGCGCAGGACGCGCGCCTTCGTGTTGCGGCGGATGAGGCCCGAGCGGACGAGGCAGCCGGCGATGTTGCCGAACTTCGAGGAGCGGAAGACCTCCCGCACCTCGGCGGTCCCGAGCTGGACCTCCTCGTACTCCGGCTTGAGCATGCCCTTCAGCGCGCTCTCGACGTCCTCGATCGCCTGGTAGATGACCGAGTAGTAGCGGATGTCGACGCCCTCGCGGTCCGCGTACTCCTTCGTCTGCTGCTCAGGACGCACGTTGAACCCGATGATGATCGCGTTCGACGCGACGGCGAGGTTGACGTTGTTCTTCGTCACCGCGCCGACGCCGCGGTCGATGACCCGCAGGTCGACCTCGTCACCCACGTCGATCTTCAGCAGGGCGTCCTCGAGGGCCTCGACCGAGCCCGCGCCGTCACCCTTGAGGATGAGGTTGAGGGTCTCGACCTTGCCCTGCTCCAGCGCCTTGGTGAAGTCCTCCAGCGAGATGCGCTTGCGCGCCTTCGCCAGGGCCGCGTTGCGCTCCTGCGCCTCGCGCTTCTCCGCGATCTGCCGGGCCGTGCGGTCGTCGGGAGCGGCGAGGAAGGTGTCGCCCGCCCCCGGCACCGACGTCAGGCCGAGCACCTGCACCGGACGCGACGGGGTCGCCTCCTCGACGTTCTCGCCGTTCTCGTCGAGCATCGCGCGGACGCGTCCGTAGCCGGTGCCCGCGACGATGGCGTCGCCGACGCGCAGGGTGCCGGACTGCACCAGCACCGTCGCCACCGGACCGCGACCCTTGTCGAGGTTGCCCTCGATGGCCACGCCGCGGGCGTCCTTGTCGGGGTTCGCCCGCAGGTCCAGCGCCGCGTCGGCGGTCAGCAGGACCGCCTCCAGCAGCTCGTCCAGGCCGCGGCCCTGCTTGGCCGACACGTCGACGAACAGGGTGTCGCCGCCGTACTCCTCGGCCACCAGGTTGTACTCGGTGAGCTGCTGCCGGACCTTGTCCGGGTTGGCGCCCTCCTTGTCGACCTTGTTGACCGCGACCACGATCGGCACGTCCGCCGCCTGGGCGTGGTTGAGCGCCTCGATCGTCTGGGGCATCACGCCGTCGTCGGCCGCGACCACGAGGATCGCGATGTCGGTCACCTTCGCACCGCGGGCACGCATGGCGGTGAACGCCTCGTGACCGGGGGTGTCGATGAAGGTGATCGGGCGCTCGACGCCGTCGTGCTCCTTGGCGACCTGGTAGGCGCCGATGTGCTGGGTGATGCCACCGGCCTCCTTCGCGACCACGTCGGAGGAGCGGATGGCGTCCAGCAGCTTCGTCTTGCCGTGGTCGACGTGACCCATGACGGTGACGACCGGCGGGCGCGCCTCCAGGTCCTCGTCGCCCTCGGCCTCGAGCTCGGCGTCCAGGTCGATCGAGAAGCCGGCGAGCAGCTCGCGCTCCTCGTCCTCCGGCGAGACGACCTCGATGACGTAGCCCAGCTCGCCGCCCAGCAGCTGGAAGGTGTCCTCGTCCAGCGACTGCGTCGCGGTGGCCATCTCCCCCAGGTGGAAGAGGACGGTCACCAGCGCCGCGGGGTCGGCGTCGATGCGCTCGGCGAAGTCGCTCAGCGACGCGCCGCGGCGGATCCGGACGACGGTCGTGCCGTCGCCGCGGCGGACCTGCACGCCACCCACCGAGGGGGCCTGCATCGCCTCGTACTCCTGGCGCTTCGCGCGCTTGGACTTGCGCCCGCGGACCGGACGGCCGCCGGCGCGCCCGAAGGCGCCCTGCGTGCCACCGCGGCCACCGCGGCCCGGACCACCGGGACGGCCGGCGAAGCCGCCGCCACCACCGGCGCCGCCGGGACCGCCCGGACGGCCGGCGAAGCCGCCGCCACCACCGGGACGACCGCGACCGGGAGCGCCGGGGCGCCCCGCGGGCGCGCCGGGACGGCCGACCGTCGGGCGGGCCGGCATCATCCCCGGGTTCGGGCGCGGGCCGCCCGGACGCGGGCCGCCGGGGCCGGCGGCGCCGCCGGGACGGGGACCGCCCTGCGGACGCGGCATGCCCTGGTTGGCCGCGAACGGGTTGTTGCCCGGGCGCGGACCGCCCTGCGGGCGCGGCATGCCCTGGCTCGTCGCGAACGGGTTGTTGCCCGGGCGGGGAGCACCGGGACGCGCCGCGCCGGCCGGGCCGCCCTCGCGGCCGCCGGGGCGGCCACCGGGAGCGGGACGGTCACCGCGCGGGCCGCCGGGACGGCCGTCGCGCTCGGGCGGGCCGGGACGGCGCGCACCGGGCGCGGGCGCGCCGGGACGGCCGCCGGCCGGTCCACCGGGACCGCCGGGACCACCCGGGCCGGGACGGCCACCGGGCAAGGGACGGTCACCGCGCGTCGGGCCGCCCGGTGCGGGCGGCGTGGACGGGCGGGCCTGCCCACCGGCGGCGGGAGCCTGCTGACCCGGGCGGGCGCCACCGGGCGTCGGCCGCTGCTGACCCGGGCGGGCCGGGGTCGCGGGCGACGGGGCGGACGCCGCCGGCTGGGCCGACGCGGCGGGGGCCTGGAAGGCCGGGCCCGGCGCGGGCGCCGCGGGGGCGGCCGGAGCCTGGGGGGCCGAGGGGGCCTGCGCGGCGGGAGCCGCCGGGGCGGCCGGAGCCGGACGGGCGGCGGGACCCGGCGCGGGCGCCGGGCGGGAGGGCACCGGCGCGGGGCCCGGGCGGGCTCCCTGCGGCAGGCGCGGTCCCGGCTTCACGGCCGGGGCGGGACGGTCGGCGCCGCGGGCGCCGCCGTCGTGGGGGAACTTGTCCTTCAGGCGTCGGATGACCGGCGGCTCGACGGTCGACGACGCCGACCGGACGAACTCACCCATCTCCTTGAGCGTGGCCAGCACGACCTTGCTCTCGACCCCGAACTCCTTGGCGAGCTCGTAGACCCGGACCTTTGCCACATCTCTCCTGTCTCGGTCCGGGCCACCTCGAGGGCGCGGACCGTCGTCAGTCGGGGGTGTTCATCGCTGCGCACTCATCGGGTGCTCATCAGCTGTTCGACCCGCTCTCGTCGGTGGTGGTGGACACGACGCCCTCGACGTGCGAGCGCACGGCGGAGGTGTCGAGGGGACCGGTGCGGCGCAGGGCGCGGGCGAAGGCCCGCCTCTTGTCCGCAGCGGTCAGGCACGCGGGGTCCTCGTGCACCCACGCGCCCCGGCCGGGGAGCCGGCGCCGGGCGTCGACGAGGAGCACGTCCCCGTCGCCGGGGGCGACGACCCTCAGCAGCACCGACCGGAGGTCCCGTCCTCGACAACCCACGCAGGTGCGCAGCGATTCCACGACGGCCCCCTCGGGACGGGTGCTGTCGCGCCGCGCGGTGGATCGCCGGTCGGGTCGACCGGTCGGAGCGAGTGACACGATGGCGGAAGTGTAGCGCTGCGGGCCCGCCTCAGCGTCCGCGCGTCGCGCCCGGGGCCGCGCTGCGGTCGCCGGGACGCCCCGACGTGCCCGCGGCCCCGGAGCCGCCGGGACCCCCGGCGTCCCCGGGCGCCTCGGTGTCCGGGCGGATGTCGATGCGCCAGCCCGTCAGCTTCGCGGCCAGGCGGGCGTTCTGCCCCTCCTTGCCGATCGCCAGCGACAGCTGGTAGTCGGGCACGACGACGCGCGCGGCGCGGGCGACCTCGTCCACGACGGTCACCGACGTCACGCGCGCGGGCGACAGCGCGCTGGCCACGAAGGCCGCCGGGTCGTCGGAGTGGTCGACGATGTCGATCTTCTCCCCGCGCAGCTCGGCCATCACCGCCCGCACCCGCTGCCCCATCGGCCCGATGCAGGCGCCCTTGGCGTTGACCCCGGGCCGGGTGGCGCGCACCGCCATCTTCGAGCGGTGCCCGGCCTCGCGCGAGAGCGCCGTGATCTCCACGGTGCCGTCGGCGATCTCGGGGACCTCCAGCGCGAACAGCTTGCGCACCAGCTGCGGGTGCGAGCGCGAGAGCACCACCTGCGGTCCCTTGGGGCCCTTGCGCACCGACACGACGAAGCAGCGCAGGCGGCTGCCGTGCTCGTAGCGCTCCCCCGGCACCTGCTCCTGCGGGGGCAGCACGCCCTCCAGCGCCCCGAGGTCCACCTGCACCACCCGCGGGTCGCGCCCCTGCTGCACGACGCCGGAGACGATCTCGCCCTCGGTGCCGGCGAACTCGCCCAGCACCTGGTCGTCGGCCGCGTCGCGCAGCCGCTGCAGGATGACCTGGCGGGCCGTCGTGGCGGCGATGCGCCCGAAGCCGGAGGGGGTGTCGTCGCGCTCGGCCAGGACGGTGCCGTCCTCGTCGCGCTGGGCCACCAGGACCCGGCACTCGCCGCTGGTGCGGTCCAGCTCCACGCGGGCGTGCGGCTTCGCGCCCTCGGTGTGGTGGTAGGCGCTCAGCAGCGCCTGCTCGATCGCGCGCACGAGCGTCTCGAAGGGGATCTCCTTCTCCCGCTCGAGCAGGCGCAGGGCCGCCATGTCGATGTTCACCGCTCGTCCTCGTCCTCGTCCACGTCGTCGTCCAGCTCGTCCGCGTCGTCCGCGTCGTCCGCGTCGTCCGCGTCGTCCGCGTCGTCGTCCAGCCCGCCGGCCGGGGCGTCACCCGCCCGGCGGAACTCCACCTGCACCTCGCCGCGCAGCACGTCGGCCAGCGCCACCTCGCGCGGCGCCCCGACGTCGGCGGCCCGGGGCGGGCGGCCCTTGACCGGCTGCGGCTCCAGCCGCAGCAGCACCACCGCGCCGTCCCCGTCCCCGGTGACGGACTCGACGCGCCCGAGCACCTCGCCGCCGGCGCGCAGCAGCACCCGCACGAGGCGCCCGCGGGCGCGGGAGAAGTGCCGCGCGCTGGTCAGCGGCCGGTCCACGCCGGGGGAGGTGACCTCCAGCGTGTACGGGACCTCGCCCAGGGCGCCGGAGGCGTCCAGCGCCTCCGAGACCGCCTGCGAGGCCACCGCGACGGCGTCCAGGTCGACCTCGCCGGGCTCGTCGCCCGCCAGGTCGACGACCACCCGCACGACGCGGCGGCGCCCGGCGGTGGTCACGGCCACGTCCTCCAGCGCCAGCCCGGCCCGCTCCACGGGCCCGGTGAGCACGCCGGTCAGCACGTCCGGCAGGGCACCGGGCGCGGACTGCTCGGACGACGGCACGGTGCTGCTCCCCAGGTCGCGGGCGGTCGCGCGGGCCCGCACGACGACGGACCACCTTAGCCGCCGCGGCGACCCCCGCCCGCCCGCGAGCGCCGGGCGGGACGCGGGGCAGCGGGCGAGCGCGGACCGGGCGCGGGCCGGGCGCGGACCGGGCGCGCGGGAGGCGCGTGGCACGATGCCCGCCGTGCGCGCCCCCCGTCCCCCCGCCGGCGGTGGGGCGCCGCCGGACCCCGGCCGGCGGGCGCTCCTGAGCGCGGGCCTGGCGGCCGGCGCCGTCCTGCTGGGCGGCTGCGGCGTGCGGTGGGTCAGCGGGCCCGAGCCCACGCCCACCCCCGCGCGGGGCCCGGACGACGACGCGCGCGACACCGCGGTGGCCCAGGCCCGCGCGCTGGCCGCCGCGCCCGCCGACCCCGCCGCGGGCGAGGAGGTGCGCGCGGTCCTGGCGGACGTCGCCGCGGCCGCGGGGGAGCACCTGCGCGCGCTGGGCGACGACGGCACCGGGCCGACCACCGGGCCGGGGGCTCCGGGCGACCCCGCCCGGGTGCTGGAGGTCCTCACCGCCGCCACCGCCGACGTCCCCGCGGTCCTCGCACCCCTGTCGGGCGGCGCGGCGCGGCTGCTCGCCGCGGTGGCGGTCTCCCGGCGCCTGCACGCCGAGCGCCTGGCGGCGGCGCTCGGCGCCCCCCTGGAGCCTCCCGCTCCCGCCGGCCCCGGCGAGTCGGCCCGCGCGGTCGCCGCGGAGGCCGCCGCGCTGACGGGGACGCCCGCCGCGGACGGCGGCGCCCCGGCCGGCGCGCTGCAGGACGCGCTCGCGGGCGCCCACGCCGCCGTCCACGCCCACGGCCTCGTCGCCGGCCGGGTGCTGCCCGCGGTGGACGAGGGCGTCCACCGGGCGGCCCTGGCCGCGGCGGACGCCCACCGCGTCGTGCGCGACGCGCTGGCCGGGCTGCTGCGCGCCCGCGGGACCGAGCCCGTGGCGGCCGCGCCCGCGTACGACCTGACCGCGCCCGCCCCCGGGGACGTGGCCGCCGCCCGCGACCTGGCCCGGCGCGTCGAGCTGGCCCTCGTCGACGTCTGGTCCGCCGGGGTGGCCGCCACCCGCGCCGAGCGGGCGCTGGCGGCCGCGGGCTGCCTGGCCGCCGCCCGCGACGCCGCCTCGTGGGGGGCGCCGGTGCCCGCGCTGCCCGGGCTGGGAGACTCGCCCTCGCCATGACGAGCAGCGCGAGCGGGACCGGGCCGGGCGGCCGCACCGACGGGGACGGCGGGGACGGCGGGGACGGCCGGGACGCGGGGACGGTCCGCGTGCTGACGTGGAACGTGTGGTGGCGCTTCGGCGACTGGCGCGCCCGCCGCGACGCGCTGCTGGCCGTCCTGGAGCGCGAGCGCCCCGACGTCGTGTGCCTGCAGGAGGTGTGGGCCACCGCGGAGGAGAACCTCGCCGAGCAGCTGGCCGAGCGGCTGGGCATGAGCGCGGCCTGGTCGCCCTCGCCCGCCCCGCAGCGCTGGCAGCGGCGCCTGGCCTGGACCGGCGAGGACGCCGAGGACCCCGCCGGCGTCGAGTTCGGCAACGCCGTGCTCTCGCGCTGGCCGCTGCGCGAGACGCGCGTCGCCGACCTGCCCACCGGGGGCGGCGAGCCGGAGGGCCGCACCGCCCTGCAGGTGCTCGTCGAGGCGCCGGGGCGGCTGCTGCCGGTGACCACGACCCACCTGAACTCCTCCCCCGCCGAGTCGGCCGTGCGCTGCGAGCAGGTGCGCGCCCTCGTGCGCTTCGTCGCCGAGCGCCGCGACCGCTCCTGGTACCCGCCGGTCCTCACCGGCGACTTCAACGCCGTGCCCGAGTCCGACGAGGTGCGCCTGGCGTGCGGGTACCAGACGGCCGGGCCCGTGGAGGGCTTCGTGCTGCTGGACTCCTGGCGCTTCGCCGAGCCCGGCGACCCGGGCCTGTCGTGGGACCGGCGCAACCCGTGGGTGGCGCGCGTGCACCAGCCCAGCGCCCGCATCGACTACGTCCTCGTCGGCCTGATGCCGTTCACCGGCGAGGGCGCGGTGCTGGGCGCCCGGCTGGCGGGCACCGAGCCGGAGGACGGGGTGTGGCCCTCCGACCACGCGGCGGTCGTCGTGGACCTGCGGGCCTGACCCCGGGCACCGAGGCGGTCGCCGGCGTTCAGCCACCGCGCTCGCGGCGGGCGACGCGCTTCCAGTTGGCCCCCAGCTTCTGCAGGTGCACGCGCGTGCGGTCGGCGCGGAAGAAGTCGAGGGCGTGCTCGACGGCCGCGCCGTCCACGTCGTGCGCGGTGCGGCGGATCGCCAGCAGCGCCGCCCCCGCCGGCACCTGCAGCAGCCGGGCCTGCTCCGCGGTGGCGGGGACGGCCTCGACGGTCTCGTCGGCGCGGTCCAGCTCCAGGCCGTAGCGGGCGGTCAGCGTCGCGTACAGCGACTCGGTGAGGTCGTGCTGCAGGAGCCCGGGGTAGCGGCGGGCCGGCAGCACCGAGCGGTCCAGCGACCACGGCACGTCGTCGACGCGGCGCAGGCGCACGACGCGGACGACCTGCTCGCCCTCGCCCAGCCGCAGGGCCCGCCGCTCGTCGGGACCGGGGACGCCCAGCTCGGCCCGCAGCACCGTCGTCGCCACGCGCATCCCCTGCCGGCGCACCATCTCCGGCACGCCCATGGTCGTGTTCAGGTGCCGCTGCACCTTCCCGTCGTGGGCGAAGACCCCGCCCGTGCGGCCGGTGGCCCGCCGCACCCGCCCCTCGTCCTCCAGCCGGTCGACGGCCTGGCGCAGCAGGGAGCGGCTCACCCCGAAGCGCTCGGCCAGCGCCCGCTCGGACCCGACGAGCTCGCCGGGGTGGAACCGCTCGTCGCCCAGCAGGCGCAGCAGCCGCAGCCGCACCAGGGCGGCGGCGTCCTCGGGCGGCGCGGGGCGCTCGGTCACGCCGGCGGAACCTACCCGCCGGCAGCCGCTCACCGCCCCAGCGCCGTGAGCGAGTCGTCCAGGGCGGTGACCAGCGTGCCCACGTCCTCGCGGGCGAACGCCAGCGGCGGGCGCAGCTTGAGGACGTTGCCGTGCGGGCCGGCCACGGAGGTCAGGACGCCGCGCTCGCGCAGCTCCTCCAGCACCTCCAGGGCCAGCGGCCCGTCGGGTTCGCGGGTGCCGCGGTCGCGCACCAGCTCCAGCCCGGTGAACAGGCCCGCGCCGCGCACGTCGCCGACGCACTCGTGCCGCTGGGCCAGGACGCGCAGCTCCGCCAGCAGCAGCGAGCCCACGACGAGGCTGTGCTCCTGCAGCCCCTCGGCGCGGATCGTCGTCAGGACCGCCTGCGCCGCGGCCATCGAGACGGGGTTGCCGCCGAAGGTGTTGAAGTAGGGGACGCGGTCGCTGAAGGCGGCGAGGACCTCCTCGCGGGCCACCAGCCCGGAGACCGGGACCCCGTTGCCCATCGGCTTGCCCAGGGTGACGACGTCGGGGACGACGCCGTGCCGGGCGAACCCCCAGAACTCCTCGCCGGTGCGGGCGAAACCCGGCTGCACCTCGTCGGCGATGAACACGCCCCCGGCGCGGTGGACGACGTCGACGGCCTCGGCCAGGTACCCGGCGGGACCGGGCAGCACCCCGTCGGAGGAGAAGATCGAGTCGGCGACGAGGCCGGCGAAGCGCGTGCCGCTGCTCTCCATGTCGGCGATCGCGGCGCGCACGCGGTCCGCGAACCACGCGCCGACGTCGGCGGCACCCGTGCGGTAGGCGTCCGGCGCCGGGACCAGCCGCGCCGTCGGCGCGATCGGCTGGCCCGAGCCCAGCGCCGGGGACACGCCGGACGTCAGCTCGCTGGTGCCGTGGTAGGCCTCGGTGGTCGCGATGAACCCCTCGCCGCCGGTGACGGCCCGGGCCACGCGCAGCGCCAGGTCGTTGGCCTCCGACCCGGTGCACATGTACATGGCGCGGGCCCGGCCGGGACCCAGTTCCGGCGGCATCGTGGCGAGCAGGTCGTCGGTGTAGTCGAGGATCCGCCGGTGCAGGTAGCGGGTGTGGGTGTTCAGCTCCTGCATCTGCCGGTGCACGGCCTCCACGACCGCCGGGTGGCAGTGGCCCAGGCTGGCGACGTTGTTGTAGACGTCCAGGTAGCGGCGGCCGTCGGCGTCCCACAGGTACTGCCCGCGCCCGTGCACCAGGTGCACCGGCCGGCGGTAGAACAGCCGGTAGGAACCGCCGAGCACGGCGTCGCGCCGCTCGGTCAGCGCGCGCGTGGTCGCGTCCAGGCCGTCGGCGTGCTCGGCGCGGAAGCTGTTGCCGTCCATGATGGTCGAGCGGCTCACGAGGGGTCCTCCACGGTGGCGCGGGGCGCCGGTCGGTCGTGCGGGGCACGGGTGCGCGGGAGCTGCGACCGGCCGTCGCAGCGGGGCCCGACCCTCTCGAGCGGCGGTCAGCGCCATCGTTCCCGCCCGCCGCCCGTCCGCCGAGCGCCCCGCGTTTCGCCCGTGTTGCGGTTGCGCGCGCCGCGTGAACGGTTGGTTTCGCGCGCCGGAGGCTCCCCGGCGGCCACCGGGCGTGCCATGCTCACCGCGGGCCCGACCCTCCTCGCACCCCGAGGAGGAACCCCGTGACCAGCACCGCCCTCGACAGCGCCAGGAACCCCGCGACCCCCGCGGCGCCACCCGCCGCGTCCCCCGCCGCGTCCCCTGCCGCGCCTCCCCCGGCGCACCCCGCGCCCCTGGCGGCGTTCGACGCGCTGCGCCGCGGCGACGCCGCGCCGGACTGGCTGGCCGGCCCCGTCCTGCGCGCGTGGGGCCTGGACCCCGCGACGACGACGCTGACGCTCATCGCCGTCTCCGAGAACGCCACGTTCCTCGTGCGCGCGGCCGGGGAACCCGTCAGCGTCCTGCGCGTCCACCGCCCCGGGTACGTCGCCGACCCCGGGCAGATCGTCGCCGAGCTGCGCTGGGTGCGGGCGCTGCGCCGCGACACCGACGTGCGCGTCCCCGACGTCGTGCCGACCCGCGACGGCGACCTCGTCGCCGCGCTCGACGCCGCCGGGACCCGCTGGTACGTCGTGGCGTTCGGGCACGTGCGCGGCGACGTCCTGGAGGACGTCGCCGACCCGCGCCCCTGGTACGGCCGGATCGGCGCCACGACCGCCCACCTGCACGAGCACGTGGCGCGGTGGTCGCTGCCGGCCGGGGCCTCCCGGTTCTCCTGGCGGCTGACCGACGCGCTGGGCGCCGCCAGCCGGTGGGGCGACTGGCGGGGCGCCGCTCTGGCCCCCGCCGAGCGGGCCCTGCTGGAACGGGCCGAGGCCGCCGCCCGCGACGACCTCGCCGGCCTGCCCACCGGCGGACCCGGCTGGGGCCTCGTGCACGCCGACCTGCGCCCCTCCAACGTCCTCGTCGACGGCGACGACCTGACCGTCATCGACTTCGACGACTGCGGCACCACCTGGCTGCTGTGGGACTTCGCCGCCGCCCTGTCGTTCATCGAGCACGAGCCGCACGCCCCCGAGCTCGCCCGGTCCTGGGTCGAGGGGTACCGCACCGTGCGCGACCTGCCCGGCGAGGCGCTGCGCACGGCCGCAGCGCTCAGCACCGTCCGGCGGCTGCAGATGCTCGGCTGGACCACCACCCACCGCGCCGACGCGCTGCCCGCCGCCGTCTGGGACGCGCAGGTGCCCGGGACCCTCGCCGTCGCCGAGCGCTACCTGGCGCGGCGCACCTGGTTGTTCGACTGACGCGCCGCCCCCTCCCCCACCCCACCCCGCGAGAGGCAGGACCCCTGTGACCGCACCCACCACCCGCAGCGCAGCGCGCGACGACGACTACTTCGCCCGGCGCGCGCTGCGCCGCGGCGCCGCCGGCTCGTTCCTCCTGGCCGGGCTCGGCGTCTCCTTCGTCATCTCCGGCGACTTCTCCGGCTGGAACCTCGGCCTGGCCACCGGCGGCTGGGGCGGCCTGGCGGTCGCCTTCGTCGCCATGGGCCTCATGTACTCCTGCATGGTGCTCGGGCTCGCGGAGATGTCCGCGGCCCTGCCCACCGCCGGCGCCGGCTACGGGTTCGCCCGCCGGGCGCTGGGCCGCCTCGGCGGGTACGCGACCGGGCTGGCCATCCTCGTCGAGTACGCCATCGCCCCGGCCGCCATCGCCGTGTTCATCGGCGGGTACGTGGAGAGCCTGGGCCTGTTCGGCACCACCAGCGGCTGGCCGGTGTACCTGGCCTGCTTCGCGGTGTTCGTCGGCCTGCACCTCGTCGGCGTCGGGGAGGCGCTGAAGGTGATGCTGGCCATCACCGCGCTCGCCGTGCTGGCGCTGGTGCTGTTCGCCGTCGGGATGCTCCCCCACTTCGACGTCGCGAACCTGCTGGACGTCCCCGTGAGCGACGCCGCCGGTGCGAGCGCGTTCCTGCCGTTCGGGTACGCCGGCGTCGTGGGCGCCCTCGTGTTCGCCATCTGGTTCTTCCTGGCCGTGGAGGGCGTGCCGCTGGCGGCCGAGGAGTCCCGCGACCCCGCCCGCGACATGCCGCGCGGCATCATCGGCGCCATGGCCGTGCTCGTCGTCACGGGCCTGACCGTCCTCGTCCTGGCGCCCGGCGGAGCGGGGGCGCAGCTCGTGGGCGCCTCCGCCAGCCCCCTGCCGGACGCCCTGCGCGCCGTCGGTAGCGACCGGCTGGCCGTCGTCGTGAACTACGTGGGGCTGGCCGGGCTCGTGGCCAGCTTCTTCTCCATCGTGTACGCCTACTCCCGCCAGCTGTTCGCCCTCTCCCGCGCCGGCTACCTGCCCACGTGGCTGTCGCGCACGTCGCCGCGGGGCACGCCGACGTGGGCGCTCCTGGTCCCCGGTGCCGTCGGGTTCGCGCTCGCCGCCGTCGTGGAGGACGGGGACGTCCTCATCAACGTGGCCGTCTTCGGCGCCGCGGTCTCCTACGTGCTGCTGAACCTGTCCCACATCGTGCTGCGGGTGCGCGAACCCGGGATGGAGCGCCCGTACCGCACGCCCGGCGGGGTCGTCACCACCGGTGTCGCGCTGGTGCTGTCGTGCGTGGCGCTGGCCGCCACGTTCGTCGTCGACGTGCGCGCGGCCGTCGTCACCGCGCTCATCTTCGCGGCCGGGCTGGCGTACTTCCTCCTGCACTCGCGCCACCACCTCGTGGCCACCGCGCCGGAGGAGGAGTTCGCCCTGCTGGCCGCCGCGGAGGAGGAGCTGCGCTGATCCCCTCCCCGGTGCCGGGCCCCGGGTGCGGACGGCCCCGGCCGCGGTGACCATCGGGGCATGACCACGGCCCCCGCCCCCACCGCCCGCACCGGCGACGCCCGTCCGCGGGACGTGGCCCGCCAGGCCGTCGTCGCCGTCAGCGCCCTCGTGGCCGTCGTGGGCGCCGTCGTGGGCTCGGGCGCGCTGGGGGGGACGCCGATCGCCGAGGCCGGCGGCGGGGCGCTCTCGGCGACCGCGACGCTCGTGGCGCCGGCCGGGCCGGCGTTCGCGATCTGGTCGGTGGTCTACACCGGGCTCGTCGCGCTGGCCGTCCACCAGCTGCTGCCCGGCCGGCGCGAGGACGCCCGCCAGCGGCGCACCGGGTGGTGGGTGGCGGCCTCGCTGCTGCTGAACGCCGCGTGGATCCTCACCGTGCAGGCCGGGCAGGTGTCGGCGTCCGTCGTCGTCATCGCCGCCCTGCTGGTGGTGCTCGTCGTCGCCTTCGGGCGGCTGGTGCGCTCGCGGCCCGCCAGCCGCGTCGAGGCGCTCGTCCTCGACGGCACGATCGGGCTGTACCTGGGGTGGGTGAGCATCGCGACCGTCGCCAACACCGCCGCGGCCCTCAAGCAGGCGGGGTTGACGAGCGCCGAACCCGCCTGGGCGGTCGCCGTCCTCGCCGTCGCCGCGCTCGTCGGCGTCGTCGTCGCGCGCCTGGGCGGCGGGCGCCTCGCCTACGGCGCCGGGCTGACCTGGGGGCTGGTGTGGGTGGCCGTCGGCCGGTCGGGCGACGGGGAGTCGGCCTCCACCACCGCGGCCGTCGCCGCCGCGGTGGCCGCCGTCGTCGTGGCGGCGGCCACCGTGGCCGAGCGGCTGCGCTCGCGCTCCCTCAGCCGCGCACCGCGGCGCTGACCCGCGCCACGGCGTCGGCCAGCGGGACCTGCTCGGCCTCGCCGCTGCGGCGGTCGCGCAGCTCCACGACCCCCTCGGCCAGGCCCTTGCCGACGACGAGGAGCGTCGGGACCCCGATGAGCTCGGCGTCCTTGAACTTCACGCCCGGCGACACCTTCGGCCGGTCGTCCAGCAGCACCTCCACGCCCGAGGCCTCCAGCTCGCCGGCGATCCGCTCGGCCGTGGCGAACACCTGCGGGTCCTTGCCGGTGGCCACGACGTGCACGTCGGCCGGGGCGAGCTCGCGCGGCCACACCAGGCCGCGCTCGTCGTGGTTGCCCTCGGCGACAGCGGCCAGCGCGCGCGTGACCCCGATGCCGTAGGACCCCATCGTCACCACGACCTGCTTGCCGTTCTCGTCGAGGACCTTCAGGTCCAGCGCCTGCGCGTAGCGGCGGCCCAGGGCGAAGATGTGCCCGATCTCGATGCCGCGCGCCAGCTCCAGCGGCCCGGACCCGTCCGGCGCCGGGTCGCCGGCGCGCACCTCGGCGGCCTCCACGACGCCGTCGCCGGTGAAGTCGCGGCCGGCGACGAGGTCGAAGACGTGCTTGCCCTCCGCGTCCGCGCCCGTGATCCACCGGGTGCCGGGCACGACCCGCGGGTCCAGCAGGTAGCGGATCCCCGAGGCGCGCTCGGCGCCCAGGACGCCGGGACCGATGTAGCCCTTGACCAGCGACGGGTGCGCGGCGAAGTCCTCCGGCCCGAACGCCTCCACCTCGGCGGGCGCCAGCGACGCCTCCAGCCGCTTGGCGTCCACCTCGCGGTCGCCGGGCACGCCCACGGCCAGCGGCTCGCGCGCGCCGTCCGGGTGGTGCAGGACGACCAGGACGTTCTTCAGGGTGTCCGCGGCCGTCCACGGGCGGTCCGGGCGCGGGTGGGAGGCGTTGGCCGCGGCCACCAGCGTCTCGATCGTCGGGGTGTCCGGGGTGTCCTCCACGTGCGCGGCGGGCGCGTCGTCCCACGGCAGCGACGGCGGCACCGGCGTGGTGACGGCCTCCACGTTGGCCGCGTACCCGCCCGGGGAGCGGACGAAGGTGTCCTCCCCGATCGGCGACGGGTGCAGGAACTCCTCGCTGCGCGAGCCGCCCATCGCCCCCGAGACGGCCGAGACCACCACGAACTCCAGGCCCAGGCGCGTGAAGACGCGCACGTACGCCTCGCGGTGCTTCTCGTACGACACCTCCAGGCCCGCGTCGTCGACGTCGAAGCTGTAGGAGTCCTTCATGACGAACTCGCGCCCGCGCAGCACGCCGGCGCGCGGGCGGGCCTCGTCGCGGTACTTCGTCTGGATCTGGTAGATCGACAGCGGCAGGTCCTTGTACGAGGAGTACAGGTCCTTGACCAGCAGCGTGAACATCTCCTCGTGCGTGGGGGCGAGGAGGTAGTCGGCGCCCTTGCGGTCCTTCAGGCGGAACATGCCGTCGCCGTACTCGGTCCAGCGGCCCGTCGCCTCGTAGGGCTCGCGCGGCAGCAGCGCCGGGAAGTGGACCTCCTGGAAGCCGGCGGCGTCCATCTCCTCGCGCACGACCCGCTCGACCCGGCGCAGGACCTTCAGCCCCAGCGGCAGCCAGGTGTAGATGCCGGGCGCGGCGCGGCGCACGTACCCGGCCCGCACCAGGAGCTTGTGGCTGGCGACCTCGGCCTCGACCGGGTCCTCCCGCAGGGTCCGCAGGAACAGCGTCGACATCCGCATGAGCACCCCGGGAGCCTAACGGCGCCCCCGCGGGCCGGTCGCGGCACTTCCCCCGCGCCGGCGTTCCCGAACCGCACCCGGGCCGCGCGCCTCAGAACAGGACGGTCGCGTACGTGCCGACCTCGCGGAACCCGACGCGCCGGTAGGCCGCCAGCGCGCGGGTGTTGTAGTCGTTGACGTACAGGGAGACCTGCTCGACGCCGTCGGCGCGGGCGGCCCGCACGACGGCGGCCATGCCGGGCGCGGCCAGGCCCTCACCGCGCCGGTGCGGGGGCACCCACACGCCCTGCACCTGCACGGTCTTGGGCGCCACGGCCCCCAGCTCGGCCTTGAAGACGACCTCCGGTCCCGAGGGGCCGGGGTCGACGCGCACGAACGAGCGGCCGGTGGAGACCAGCTCGGCGACGCGGGCGCGGTAGGCGCCGCCGCCGTCGGGCGGGGCGGGCGCGTAGCCGATCTCCTCGGTGAACATGGCTACGCACGCCGGGACGACGAGGTCCAGCTCGCGCAGCGTCGAACGGCGCACCGCCGGGTCCGGCTCCACCGACGGCTCGGTGTCGCACACCATCAGCGGCTGGCGGGCGCGCACCTCGCGCACCCCCCGCCAGTGCGGGCGCAGACGCTCCCACAGGCCGAGGACCGCCTCGGCCGGGCCGACCAGCGAGGAGCAGCGCCGGCCCTGCTCGCGCGCGTGCGCCGCGAAGGCGTCCAGCGCGGCGGGCGTGGCCTCCACCGGCACGAGGTTGGCGCCGGCCCAGCACGCCGAGACGAGGACGCCGTCCTCGAACCAGCCCCACACCTGCCCGCCGAGGTCGGTGCCGGGCCGGGCGACCAGGCCCAGCAGGCGCGCGGAGACGAACAGGTTGCCCACCGGGTCCCGGTCGCACAGGCGCAGCAGGGCCGGGGCGTCGGCGCCGGTGAGGACGCGCAGCTGCCCCGGCAGGGCTCCGCGGGAGGTCGGCGCGGACGGCGTCAGGGGCACCCGGGCATCCTGTCCCCTCGCGGGGCGGCCGTCGAGGCGAGCCGCCCGGCGCGGCGCGCCCCGCTCACCGCGGGCGAGCCGCTCAGCCGACGGTGACGCTGGGGGCGCCGGCCGCGCTCTCGTCGTCCGGCTCGCCCATCTCGGCGGCCAGGCGGTTGGCCTCCTCGATGAGCGTCTCGACGATCGCGTGCTCGGGGACGGTCTTGATGACCTCGCCCTTGACGAAGATCTGCCCCTTGCCGTTGCCGGAGGCCACGCCCAGGTCGGCCTCGCGGGCCTCGCCGGGGCCGTTGACGACGCAGCCCATGACGGCCACGCGCAGGGGCACGGTCATGCCCTCCAGGCCCTCGGTGACCGCGTCGGCCAGCGAGTAGACGTCCACCTGCGCGCGCCCGCAGGAGGGGCAGGAGACGATCTCCAGCTTGCGCGGGCGCAGGTTCAGCGACTGCAGGATCTGGATGCCGACCTTGACCTCCTCCGCCGGCGGCGCCGACAGGGAGACGCGGATCGTGTCGCCGATGCCCTTGCTCAGCAGCGCGCCGAAGGCGGTCGCGGACTTGATGGTGCCCTGGAAGGCCGGACCGGCCTCGGTGACGCCCAGGTGCAGCGGCCAGTCGCCGCGCTCGGACAGCAGCTCGTAGGCGCGCACCATGACGACGGGGTCGTTGTGCTTGACGGAGATCTTGAAGTCGTGGAAGTCGTGCTCCTCGAACAGCGAGGCCTCCCACACCGCGGACTCCACCAGGGCCTCGGGGGTGGCCTTGCCGTGCTTGGCCATGATCCGCGGGTCCAGGGACCCGGCGTTGACGCCGATCCGGATCGAGACGCCGGCGTCCTTGGCGGCCTGGGCGATCTCCTTGACCTGGTCGTCGAACTTGCGGATGTTGCCCGGGTTCACGCGCACGGCCGCGCAGCCGGCCTCGATCGCGGCGAAGACGTACTTGGGCTGGAAGTGGATGTCCGCGATGACGGGGATCTGCGACTTCCGCGCGATGATCGGCAGCGCCTCGGCGTCGTCGGCGCTGGGGCACGCCACGCGCACGATGTCGCAGCCCGTCGCGGTCAGCTCCGCGATCTGCTGCAGGGTGGCGTTGATGTCCGTCGTCGGCGTCGTCGTCATCGACTGCACCGAGATCGGGGCGTCGCCGCCGACCTCGACGGTCCCCACCTTGATCTTGCGGGTCTTGCGGCGGGGTGCGAGGACGGGCGGCGGGAGGGCGGGGAGTCCGAGGCTGACGCTCACGGGGTCAAGCATCGCACCGGGCGGGCGCCGCCACGACACGCCGCCGCGCGCGCTGCGCCGCCCGCCGCGGCCCTCACCCGATCTGCACGGGCCGCACCACGTCCGCGTACAGCAGCAGCGCCGACATCCCGATGAGCAGCACCGAGACGGCGTAGGCCACGGGCATCGCCTTGGCCACGTCCACCGGCCCCGGGTCGGGCTTCCGGCGCAGGCGCGCCACGCCGCGCTTGAGGGCCTCCCACAGCGCGCCGGCGATGTGCCCGCCGTCGAAGGGCAGCAGCGGCACGAGGTTGAAGACGAACAGCGCCACGTTCAGCCCGGCCAGCAGCGTCAGCAGCCGCGAGGTGCGCTCGGCCAGCTCGTCGCCGGGGATGACCGCGGGCAGGGCGTTCAGCTCACCCGCGATGCGGCCCACCCCGACGACCCCGATCGGGCCGTCCGGGTCCCGCTCGGCGCTGCCGAAGGCGGCCTGCGCGACGTCGTACAGGCGCTGCGGCAGGCGCACCACGATCCCGGCGACGGCCTCGACCTGGTCGGCGACCAGGCCGGGGACCTCCGCGACGGGCAGGCGCGCGACGGCGAGCTGGCTGGTGATGCCCAGCATCCCCACCTGCTCCGTCCCGCCGCCGGGGGCCGCGCGCGAGGTCAGCACCGGCGTCACCCGCAGCGGCACCCGCTGCCCGTCGCGCTCGACCACCAGCGGCACCTCGCGCCCGGCGCCGACCTGGATGAGCCCGGACAGCTGCGCCCACGAGGTGACCGCGACGCCGTCGAACTCCACGACCTCGTCGCCGGGCAGGACCCCGGCGGCCGCGCCGGGCGCGAGCGGGTCGTCGGCCGCGCACTCCCCCGAGGCGTCGGTGACCGTCTGCAGGCACTGGCTGACCGCGGCCACGCGCGTCGTGGTCTGCGGCGTGCCGATGGCCGACAGCGCCAGCGCCGTCAGGACCAGCGCCAGCAGCAGGTTCATCAGCGGCCCGCCGGCCATGACGACGATCCGCTTCCACACCGGCAGCCGGTAGAAGGTGCGCCGCTCCTCCCCCGGGCCGATCTCCACGAAGCTGGCCCGGCGGGCCTCCTCGGCCATGAGGGCCCAGCGGCCGGTGCTGGAGGCGCGCAGCCGGTGCGGGTCGGCGCCCGGCGCGGGCGGGAACATGCCGATCATGCGGATGTAGCCGCCGAGCGGGATCGCCTTGACGCCGTACTCGGTCTCCCCGCGCCGGCGCGAGAACAGCGTCGGGCCGAAGCCGACCATGTACTGCGTCACCTTCACGCCGAACCGCTTGGCGGGCACCAGGTGCCCCACCTCGTGCAGCGCGATCGAGACGGCCACCCCGAGCGCGGCCACGAGCACGCCGACGACGACGAGCGGGGCGCCGCTCACGCGAGCGCCCCCGTCAGCTCGCGGGCGCGGGCGCGGGCCCACTCCTCCGCCGCGAGCACGTCCGCCACGTCGCGCGGTCCGCCGCCGGGCTCGTGCTCGCCCACCACGCGCGCGACGGTGTCGACGATGCCGAGGAACGGCAGGGCGCCGGCGTGGAAGGCGGCCACGCACTCCTCGTTGGCGGCGTTGAGGACGGCCGGCACCGTCCCGCCGCGCCGGCCGGCCTCCCGGGCCAGGTCGACGGCGGGGAACGCCTCGGCGTCCAGCGGCTCGAACTCCCAGGTGGCCGCGCGCGTCCAGTCCACGGCCGCCGCGGCGCCCGGCACGCGCTCGGGCCAGCCCAGGCCCAGCGCGATGGGCAGCTTCATGTCCGGCGGGGAGCACTGCGCCAGGGTCGAGCCGTCGGTGAACTCCACCATCGAGTGCACGACCGACTGCGGGTGCACGACGACGTCGAGGCGGTCGTAGCCGACGCCGAACAGCAGGTGCGCCTCGATGACCTCCAGGCCCTTGTTGACCAGGGTCGCCGAGTTCGTCGTGACGACCGGCCCCATCGACCAGGTGGGGTGCGCCAGGGCCTGCTGGGGCGTCACCGCGGTCAGCTCCTCGCGGCGGCGGCCGCGGAACGGCCCGCCGGAGGCGGTCAGGACGAGCCGGGCGACCTCGCCGGCCGAGCCGCCGCGCAGGCACTGCGCCAGCGCCGAGTGCTCGGAGTCCACCGGCACCACCTGCCCGGGCGCGGCGGCGCTCGTGACCAGCGGGCCGCCGGCCACGAGGGACTCCTTGTTGGCCAGCGCCAGCACCCGCCCGGCGCGCAGCGCCGCCAGGGTCGGGCCCAGGCCCACCGAGCCGGTCGTGCCGTTGAGGACGACGTCGCACGGGTGCGCGGCCAGCTCGGTGGCGGCCTCCGGGCCGGCCAGGACCTCCGGCAGCGGCTCCCCCGGCCCGGCCAGCGCGCGCAGCGCCTCCCGCAGCGGCCCGCGGGCCTCCTCGCGGGCCACGGCGACCGCGCGCACCCGGTGCTCGAGGGCCTGGCGGGCCAGCAGGCCCGTGTCCGCGCCGCCGGCGGCCAGGGCCACCACGCGGAAGCGCTCCGGGGCGGCGGCCACCACCTCCAGCGCCTGCGTGCCGATCGACCCGGTGCTGCCCAGCAGGACCACCTCGCGGGGGCCACCGGCCGCAGCTGCGGGGGTGCCCGGGGTGCTGACGGCGGGGGCGGGGTGCGGCGCGTCGCTCACCGGCCCATCCTCACAGCCCGTCCGCGCCCGCGCGGCCCGCCCCGCGTCCCGCCACGACGCCGCCGCGGTCCCGCCGCGGTCCCGCCGCGCTCCCGCCGAGGCGCCGGTGCGGTCCCGGCGCGGCACGGGGAGGGCCGGACGTCCGCCAGACTGTGGCCCGGAGCCCACCGGAAGGACGTGCCGCCCATGCCCGAGAACGCCCCGCGCCGCCGCACCGCCGGCCTGGCGGCGCCCCTCTCGCTCGCCGCGGGCCTGGCCCTGCTGCCGGTGGCACCGGCCGCCGCAGCACCCGCAGCGCCCGCGACGGCGACGCTCCTCGCCACCACCGGCGAGGCCGGGCAGGAGGCCGCGGCGGAGTACTGGACGCCCGAGCGGATGGCCGCCGCCCGCCCCGCCGACCCCGCGCCCGCGGCCGTCGCCGACCTTCAGCCGCCGGCGCCGGCCGGCGGGCCCGCGCAGGCGGCGCCGCGACCGCTGGCCGACGCGACCCCCGCCGCCGCGGACGCGGCGGTCCCGCGCCGCGGGCGGCCGCTCGCGCAGGCCGCCGCGGCCCCCGTCACCCGCGCCACCGCCTGGACCTCGGGCGGGGCGGTCGCCCAGCGGGTCGGCCGGCTGTACTTCACCCGCTCCGGTGAGGACTTCGTGTGCTCCGGCACCAGCGTGCGCGCGGCCAACGAGAGCGTCGTCATGACCGCCGGGCACTGCGTCACCTCCGGGGGCAGCCCCTCGGAGAACGTCGTCTTCGTCCCGGGCCTGCGCGGCGGCGCCGAGCCGTACGGGCGCTGGCCCGCCCGCAGCACCTTCACCACCGCCTCCTGGGCCTCGCAGGACCAGAGCGTCCCGCCGGGGCTGAACTTCGACGTCGGCTTCGCGGTCGTCGGCCCCCGCGCCGGCCGCACCCTGACCGCGACCGTCGGGGCGTTCCCCGTCGGCTTCGACGCGCCGCTGGACGGGGTGACCGTCTTCGGCTACCCGGCCGCCTCGGGCACCAGCGACGGGCGGACCCTGCAGTTCTGCCGCGGCCTGCGCTTCGCCGACCTGCGCGGCTCCACCGACGGCGCGACGAACTGCACCCTCGGCGGCGGCGCCAGCGGCGGCCCGTGGCTGTCCCGGTTCGACCCCGCCACCGGCGAGGGCACCGTCACCTCGGTGACCTCCTTCGCCTACGAGGACGACCCGACGGTCCTGTACGGGCCGCGGCTGGGCGCCGAGGCGCGCGCGGCCTTCGACGAGGCGGCCGCCGCCCGCCCCTGAGCCCCGCGACCCGCGCCCGCGCCCCGCTCCCCCGGCGGGCGCGGGCCGCGCGTACGGTCGGCCCGTGGCCCTGGACCCGCACGACCTGCCGCCGGGCGCGCTGGAGTTCCTGCGCGAGCGGCACCTGGCGACGCTGACGACGCTGCGCCCCGACGGCACCCCCCACGTGGTGGCCGTCGGGTTCACCTTCGAGGAGGGGACCGCCACCGCGCGGGTCATCACCTCCGGCCCCTCGCGCAAGGCGCGCAACGTCGCGCACGGCTCGCGGGCCGTCCTCGCGCAGGTCGACGGGCGCCGCTGGCTGGCGCTGGAGGGGCCCGCGCGGCTGCTGGACTCGCCCGAGGACGTCGCCGACGCCGAGCGCCGCTACGCCGGGCGCTACCGGGAGCCGCGGCCCAACCCGCGGCGCGTGGTGATCGCCGTCGCCGTCGACCGCGTCCTGGGGTCGGTGCCGCCGTGGGGGTGAGCGCGGGCGGTCGGTACGGTGGCCGGGCCCCGACGGCGGGGCGGCGGTGCGCGAGACGGAGGTGCGGCACGTGACGGTCCCCGTGGTCCACGTGGGCCTGGGCGGGTGGGGCGGCGACTGGGAGCGCAACGCGATCCCCCCGGTCCGGGAGGTCCGCCGCACGGCGGTGGTCGACCCGCACGAGCCGACCCTGCGCGCGGCGCAGGAGGCGCTCGAACTGCCCGACGAGGTGTGCTTCACGTCGCTGGCCGACGCGCTGGCGGCCGTGGAGTGCGAGGGCGTGCTGCTGACCACGCCCGTCGCCACCCACGTCCCCCTCGCGCTGCAGGCGCTCGAGGCGGGCCGGCACGTCCTGGTGGAGAAGCCGTTCGCCTCCACGGCCGAGGAGGCGGCCACCGCCGTGCGCCGGGCAGAGGAGCTCGGCCTCGTGCTGCAGGTGAGCCAGAACTACCGCGCCTACCCGGCGCCGCGGGCGGTGCGCCGGCTGCTGGCCGAGGGCGCGCTGGGCCGCGTCGGCGCGATCGACCTCGACTTCCGCAAGTGGGACAACGACGCCCCCGCCGACACGTACGGGCACTACCGGTTCCCGCACCCGCTGCTGCACGACATGGCGATCCACCACTTCGACGCGCTGCGGCAGGTCACCGGCCAGGAGGCCGTGCGCGTGCACGCGGTCGCGTCCAACCCGCCGTTCAGCAACTACCGCGAGCCGGCCGCCGCCGTCGTCACGGTCGAGATGGCCGACGGCGTCGTCGTCAGCTACCGCGGCAGCTGGGTCAGCCGCGGCGCCGACACCCCCTGGGGCGGGGAGTGGAACATCACCGGCGAGCTCGGCTCGATCTCCTTCGCCACCCGCTCCGGCGGCGAGGACGCCCTCGAGGGCGACGTCGTCGTGCTCCACCCGGCCGACGGGGAGCCGGACGTCGTGCCGCTGGAGCCGATGCCGGTGTGGGGGCGCTCCGCGGGCCTGCAGCAGTTCGCCGCCGCCGTGCGCGGCGGGCCGGCGCCCGACGTCACCGGCCGGGACAACCTGGGCAGCGTCGCGCTCATGGAGGCGGCGACCGAGTCGGCGCGCACCGGGCGGCCCGTGGACGTCGTCGTCCCCCGTTGAGACCGGCGCCGGCCGGTCCCCCGGGACCGGCCGGCGCCCCTCAGCGCTCGAAGGCGACCAGCAGCTCCACGACCCGGTCGAACCAGGCGTCCACGGGCGCCTCGCGGTAGCCGCGCCGCCCGCGGGCGGGGCGGAACAGCGCCGCGCGCACGTCCTCGGCGGCCAGGCGCGTCCCGCCGTCGAGGTGCTCGGCGACCAGGTCGCACAGCGCGTCCACGTCCGCGGGCCGGTAGCCGCGCCGCAGCCCGCTCGCGCGGGGGAAGCGCTCCCCGGCCGGCTCGCCCAGGCGGCCGCGGACGGCGGCCGACAGCCCGGCGGCGCGCTCGGCCCAGCGGCGCTCGTGACCGCCGGCCAGGGCGCGGTCGCGCTCGCGCAGCGCCAGGACGTCCTCCAGGCGCGCCAGGGCGTCGTCGGTGGCGGCGGTGTCGTAGCCGCCGAACTGGGCGCCGAACCCGACCGCGCGCACCTGCGCGGACGTCAGCCGCCCCGGCGCGGCGGTGCGGGCGGCGTGGTCCCAGAAGGCGTCGACGTCCTGCAACCGGTAGCCGCGGCGCAGGCGCGGCACGCGGGGCGGCCGCCCGGCCAGCAGGTCGGCGAGCGCCTCGGCGCGCGTCGTCGCGCTCACCCGGCCCCGCTCAGGACGCCGGCTCGACGGGGGCGACGGCGGCCAGCTGGCCGCACGCGCCGTCGATGTCGCTGCCGCGGGTGTCGCGCACCGTCGTGGGCACGCCCCGGGCCTCCAGCGCCGCCACGAAGGCCCGCTCGACGGCCGGGTCGCTGGCGGTCCACTTGGAGCCGGGCGTGGGGTTGAGCGGGATGGGGTTGACGTGCACCCAGCCGCGGCCGCGGGCGTTGAGCAGCTTGCCCAGCCGGTCGGCCCGCCACGCCTGGTCGTTGACGTCGCGGATGAGGGCGTACTCGATGCTGACCCGCCGCCCGGTGGCCTCGAAGTAGCGGTGGGCGGCGTCCAGCGCCTCGGCCACCTTCCAGCGGGTGTTGATCGGCACCAGCTCGTCGCGCAGCTCGTCGTCGGGCGCGTGCAGGCTCAGCGCCAGCGTCGCCGGGATCCCCTCGGCGGCGAACCGGTCGATCGCGGGCACCAGGCCCACCGTCGACATCGTCACGTGCCGCGCCGAGATGCCCAGGCCGTCGGGGGCGGGCGCCACCAGCCGGCGCAGCGCGGCCACCGCCGAGCGGTAGTTGGCCAGCGCCTCGCCCATGCCCATGAAGACGACGTTGTTGACGCGCCCGGGACCGCCGGCGACCTCGCCGCGCGCCAGGGCGCGGGCCGCGGCCGTCACCTGCTCGACGATCTCGGCGGTGGACAGGTTGCGGGTCAGCCCCGCCTGGCCGGTGGCGCAGAACGGGCAGTTCATGCCGCAGCCGGCCTGGCTGGACAGGCACAGCGTGTTGCGCCCCGGGTAGCGCATGAGCACCGACTCCACGAGGGCGCCGTCGTGCAGCCGCCACAGCGTCTTGACGGTCTTCCCGCCGTCGGCGGCCAGGGTGCGCACGGGGGTCAGCAGCGTCGGCAGCAGCGCGTCGGCGATCCGGCGCCGGCTGGCGGCCGGCAGGTCCGTCATCTCCTCGGGGTCGTCGACGAGGCGCTCGAACCAGTGGGTGGCCAGCTGCTTGCCGCGGAACGGCTTCTCGCCCAGCTCGGCCAGGGCCGGCCCGCGCTCGGCCGGCTCCAGGTCGGCGAAGTGCCGCGGCGGCTTGCCCCGGCGGGGTGCCGTCATCACGAGCGCGCCCGGACCCGCGGGGGCCAGCGGCAGCGGCTCGCGGACGGGGGCGCTCGGGGGCTGCTGGTCCAGGGCGGGGGCGTCGCTCGGCATGGTGCTCCCATGGTAAGGGCGCTGCGGACGCCACCGGGCCCCCGCGGACCCCCGCGGCCCCTCGCGGCTCAGCCGCCGATCAGCGCCAGCAGCAGCAGGTGCACGACGGGCGCGGCCGGCAGCAGCGAGTCCAGCCGGTCCATCACCCCGCCGTGGCCGGGCAGCAGCGTGCCCATGTCCTTGATGCCGAGGTCGCGCTTGAGCATCGACTCCGACAGGTCGCCCAGGGTGGCGACCGCCACGGCGACGAGCCCGAGCACGACCCCGCCCCACCAGGTGCCGCCGAGCATCAGCGGCAGCGCCACCGCACCGGCGACCGCGCCCACCACCAGCGACCCGGCGAAGCCCTCCCAGGACTTCTTCGGGCTGACCGAGGGGGCCATCGGGTGCCGGCCGAACAGCACCCCGGCCGCGAAGCCGCCGATGTCGCTGCCGACGACGAGCAGGATGAACAGCAGGACCCGCCACGGGCCGTCGGAGGCGCCGAGCATGAGGATCGCGAAGCCCGCGCACAGCGGGCCGTAGGTGGCGGTGAACACCCCGCCGGCCACGTCGCGCACGGGCGGCACCCGCACCGGCGTGCCGTGGTCGCCGCCGCCGACGACCACCCGCCACACGACGAGCGCCAGGACGGTCAGCGCGTAGCCGACGAAGAGGGTCTGCCCGCCGTCCAGGTAGGCGCCCGGCAGCATCGCCAGGGTGCCCGCCACCAGGGGCAGCGTGGGCACGCGCAGGTGGCGGGCGCGGAAGGCCCGCGCCACCTCCACCGTGCCGTAGAGGACGGCCGCGGACGCCAGGACGACGAACCCGACGGGGTGCACGAACAGGCTGAGCACGAGCACCGCGCCCATGCCCAGCCCCATGCCGATCGCGACGGGCAGGTTGCGGCCTGCCCGCCGCGCCGGGGCGGCTGCCGGGGCGTTCACACCGCCAGCAGTTCCGCTTCCTTGTTCTTCAGCAGCACGTCGACCTCGTCGACGTACCTCTTGGTCGTCGCCTCCAGCTCCTTCTCGGCACGGGCGACCTCGTCCTCGCCGGCCTCGCCGTCCTTGACGATGCGGTCGAGCTCCTCCTTGGCGCGCCGGCGCACGTTGCGCACCGACACGCGCGCGTCCTCGGCCTTGGTGCGCGCCAGCTTGATGTAGTCCTTGCGGCGCTCCTCGGTCAGCTGCGGGAGCACGACGCGGATGACCTGGCCGTCGTTGCTCGGGTTGGCGCCGAGGTCGGAGTTGCGCAGGGCCTTCTCGATCTCGCCCATCGCCGAGCGGTCGAAGGGGGTGATGAGGACCGAGCGGGCCTCGGGGATCTGGAAGGAGGCCAGCTGCTGCAGCGGCGTGGGCGCGCCGTAGTAGTCGACGAGGATCTTGTGGAACATCGCGGCGTTGGCGCGCCCGGTGCGGATGCTCCCGAAGTCCTCCTTGGCGACGTCGATCGCCTTGGTCATCTTCTCCTCGGCCTCGAGGAGGGTGTCGTCGATCACGCCTGGTCCCTTCGTCCTGCCGTGCGGTCCTGCGGCGCCCCGCCGGGGCGGACCGGGCCTCAGCCCGCGGTCACCTGCGTGCCGATCCTCTCACCCCGCAGGGCGCGCGCCACTCCCTGCCCCTCCATGCCGAAGACGACCATCGGCAGGCCGTTGTCCATGCACAGGCTGAAGGCCGTGGTGTCCACGACCCGCAGGCCGCGCTGCAGGGCGTCCGCGTAGGTGATGGTGTCGATCTTCGTGGCGGCCGGGTCCTTGCGCGGGTCGCCGGTGTAGACGCCGTCGACGCCGTTCTTGGCCATGAGCACCGCGTCGGCGCGCACCTCCAGCGCGCGCTGGGCGGCGACGGTGTCGGTGGAGAAGTACGGCAGGCCGGCCCCGGCGCCGAAGATGACGACGCGGCCCTTCTCCATGTGCCGGATGGCGCGGCGCGGGATGTACGGCTCGGCGACCTGGCCCATCGTGATGGCCGTCTGCACGCGGGTGTCGACGCCGGCCTGCTCCAGGAAGTCCTGCAGCGCCAGGCAGTTCATCACCGTGCCGAGCATGCCCATGTAGTCGGCGCGCGTGCGCTCCATGCCGCGCTGGGACAGCTCCGCGCCGCGGAAGAAGTTGCCGCCGCCGACGACGATGGCGACCTGCACGCCCTGCTTGACGGGGCCGGCGATCTCGCGGGCGACCTGGGCGATGACGTCGGGGTCCACGCCGACGGAGCCGTTGCCGAAGAACTCCCCGGACAGCTTGAGCAGGACCCGGCGGTACTTCGGCTTGGGCTCGAGGGTGCCGGCGTCCAGGTCGACGGTCAGCTCGGGCTCGGTGGTCTCCGGCACGCGGGGGCTCCTCGGGGTCGGCGCGGGGTGGGCGCGCTGCGGGCGCTGGGTGCGCTGGGTGGGCGCTGCCCGCGCGGTCGGCGCGGGGCGGGCGGTGGGCAGTGTGCCGCACCGCACCCCTCGCGGTCACGGTCGGTGACCGCCGGGGTGGGCCGTCCGGGGTGGCGGGGCACCGGGCCCGGACGCGCGGACGGGGTGGGGGGACGCGCGACCCCCCACCCCGTCGGGCGTGCTCAGGCGCCGGCGCGGAAGCGCGCGAAGGCGGTGACGTTCACCCCGGCCCCGGCGAGCAGCTTGGTGATGGTCGTCTTCGGGTCCTTGGCGAACGGCTGCTCCAGCAGGACGTTGTCCTTGAAGAAGCTGTTCACCCGGCCCTCGACGATCTTCGCCATGGCGGCCTCGGGCTTGTTCTCCTCCCGGGCGGTCTCCTCGGCGATGCGGCGCTCGCTCTCGACCGTCTCGGCGGGGACGTCCTCGCGGCGCAGGTACGTCGGGCTCATCGCGGCGGCGTGCATCGCGACGTCCTTGCCGACCTCCTCCTGGGCACCGTCCAGCGCGACGAGCACGCCGATGGTGGGGGGCAGGTCGGTGGCGGTGCGGTGCAGGTACGCCGAGACGTGCGCGCCCTCCACCCGGGCCACGCGCGGGACGAGGATCTTCTCGCCCATGGTCGCGTTGGCCTCGTCCAGCAGCTGCTGCACGGTGCGGCCGCCGAGGTCGGAGGCCAGCAGGGACTCCGCGTCGGTCGCGCCCACGGCCACCGCCTGGGCCAGCACCTGCTGGGCCAGCTGCTGGAAGCCCTCGGACTTGGCGACGAAGTCGGTCTCGCAGTTCAGCTGCACCATGACGCCGAGGCCGCCCTCGGTGTGCACGGCCACCAGGCCGTTGGAGGCGTCGCGGTCGGCGCGCTTGGCCACGCCCTTCTGGCCCTTGATGCGCAGCAGCTCGATGGCCTTCTCGACGTCGCCGTCGGACTCCACGAGGGCGTTCTTGCAGTCGAGCATGCCGGCGCCGGTCTTCTCGCGCAGCGCCTTGACGTCAGCGGCGGTGTACGCAGCCACGGTCGGTCCTTCCTGGGGGTGGGGTGTCCTGGGGACGGGCGGGGCGGCGCGGACGCGCCGACGCCCCGGGCTGCGGGCAGCCCGGGGCGTCGGCGGTCCGGACCGGGGGTCTCAGGCCTGGGTGGAGGCGCCGACGGTCTCCGACGGGGCCTCGACGGGCTGGTCGCCCGACAGCGCGACGGTCTCGGCGTCCTGACCGGTCGCGGCCTCGGCGGCGGCGGCCTCGGGCTCACCGGCGGTCGCGGCGGTCGCGGCGGACTCCGACCCGCCGGACTGCAGGTCCTCGCCACCGGCGAGCAGGTCCTGCTCCCACGCGGCCAGGGGCTCGGCGTCGGAGTCGGAGCGGCCGCCGTGGCGCACCTGCAGGCCGTCGGCGACGGCGTCGGCCATCACGCGCGTCAGCAGCGTCACGGCGCGGATGGCGTCGTCGTTGCCGGGGATCTTGTAGTCGACGTCGTCCGGGTCGCAGTTGGAGTCGAGGATCGCGACGACCGGGATGCCCAGCTTCTTCGCCTCGTCGACGGCCAGGTGCTCCTTGTTGGTGTCCACGATCCACACCGCGGAGGGCACCTTGGTCATGTCCCGGATGCCGCCGAGGGTCTTGTCCAGCTTCTCCTTCTCGCGGCGCAGCACGAGGAGCTCCTTCTTCGTGAGCCCCGAGCCGGCGACGTCGTCGAAGTCGACCTCCTCGAGCTCGCGCAGGCGCGCGATCCGCTTGGAGACGGTGGAGAAGTTGGTGAGCATGCCGCCCAGCCAGCGCTGGTTCACGAAGGGCATGCCCACGCGGCGCGCCTGCTCGGCGATGGACTCCTGGGCCTGCTTCTTCGTGCCGATGAAGAGCACCGAGCCGCCGTGGGCGACGGTCTCCTTGACGAAGTCGTAGGCGCGGTCGATGAACGACAGCGACTGCTGCAGGTCGATGATGTAGATGCCGTTGCGCTCGGTGAACAGGAAGCGCTTCATCTTGGGGTTCCAGCGGCGCGTCTGGTGCCCGAAGTGCACACCGGACTCGAGCAGCTGGCGCATCGTGACGACGGCCACGGGTGGTCCTCCTCGTGCCGGCCCCCGGACGGGGCCGATCGGTTCTCCGCCGCGGACCGGGTGGTCCGCCGCGCCTGGCCCCCCGACGGCGTCCGACCGCCGGACGGGCGGACCGAGCGGACGCGACCCCCGCGTCGCGCGGGGAGTGGGGAGCGCGGTGTCACCCCGCCCGTGGACGGCAGCCGGCGGTGCCGACGGCCACGACGCGCACGAGGTGCCCTCGTAGTCTACGGCCCGTGAGCAGCAGCCTCGACCCCGGTCGCGCCGACGCCCCCGGGGCGGTGGGCGCGGTCGCCCGGGCGGCCCGCGGGCCCGCGGTGGTGCGGCGCATGCGGGGCTTCGGGCCGACGGTGTTCGCCGAGATGACGGCGCTGGCGCTGCGCACCGGCGCGGTCAACCTCGGGCAGGGCTTCCCCGACGCCGACGGCCCGCCCTCGCTGCTGGAGGACGCCGTCGCCGCGGTGCGCGGCGGGCGCAACCAGTACCCGCCGGGCACCGGCGCGCCCGAGCTGCTGACGGCGGTCGCGGAGCACCAGCGCCGCTGGTACGGCCTCGACCTCGACCCCGGCACGCAGGTGCTCGTCACCGCCGGGGCGACCGAGGCGGTGGCCGCGGCCGTCCTCGCGCTCGTCGAGCCGGGCGAGGAGGTCGTCGTCCTCGAGCCCGCCTACGACTCCTACACGGCGGTCGTGGCCCTGGCCGGGGGCGTGCAGCGCTCCGTCCCGCTCGTGCCCGCGGGCGGCGACGTGCGGGCCGGCTTCCGCCTGGACCGGTCGGCGCTGCGGGCGGCGTTCTCGCCGCGCACCCGCCTGGTGCTGCTCAACACCCCGCACAACCCCACCGGCACCGTCCTGGACGCCGCCGACCTGGCCGAGGTGGCGCGCCTGGCGGTCGAGCACGACGCGCTGGTCCTCACCGACGAGGTCTACGAGCACCTCGTCTTCGACGGCGCCCGGCACGTGCCGCTGGCGACCCTGCCGGGGATGGCGGAGCGGACGCTGACGGCCTCCAGCGCGGGCAAGACGTTCTCGGTGACCGGCTGGAAGGTCGGCTGGATCACAGGGCCGGCGGAGCTGGTCGCGGCCGTGCGCACGGTCAAGCAGTTCCTCACCTACGTCAACGCCGGTCCCTTCCAGCCGGCCGTCGCCACCGCCCTGGCGCTGCCCGACGACTTCTTCACCGGCCTGGCGGCGGACCTGGCGCGCCGGCGCGACCTGCTCGTGGAGGGCCTGCGCGCGGCGGGCTTCGCCGTCGACGTGCCGCGCGGGACGTACTTCGCGGTCGCCGACGCCCGCCCGCTGGGCTGGGACGACGGCGTGGCCGCCTGCCGGGCGCTGCCGGAGCGCGCCGGTGTCGTCGCGGTGCCCGTGGCGGCCTTCTGCGAGCCCGGGTCGGCGGCCGCCGAGGCCGTGCGGCCGCTGGTGCGCTTCACCTTCTGCAAGTCCGACGCCGTGCTGCACGAGGCGGTGGAGCGGCTGCAGGTGCTGCGGCCGTGAGCGCGGACGGGCCCGGGGGCGCGCGGGCGGTGCTGGAGGCCGAGCGGCGCGGGGCGCTGGAGCTCGCCGCCGCGCTGGAGCGGGAGCTGGCCAGCGCCGTCGAGGCGGCCGCGGGCGCCGGCGCCGACGACGAGCACGACCCGGAGGGCTCCACCACGGCCTTCGAGCGGGCGCAGACCTCCGCCGTGCTGGAGCAGGTGCGCGCCCGGCTGGCCGCCCTGGACGCCGCGCTGGAGCGCCTCGACGGACCGGACGCCGGCACCTGCCGCACCTGCGGCGGGCCCGTGGGCGCCGAGCGGCTGGCCGTGCGGCCGTGGGCCGAGCAGTGCGTGCGCTGCGCCGGGGCGTCCCGGCGCCGCTGACGCGCCGGACCGATGAGTCCGGGCGCCGGGCGCGGTCCACAGGTCGTCCCGTCCACCACCGACCGGGGAGGACCCCGTGGCGCACACCCTGAACCCCTACCTGACCTTCCGCGGCACGGCCCGCGAGGCGCTGGACGCCTACCGCGACGTGCTCGGCGGCGAGCTGGACGTCATGACCTTCGCCGAGGGCGGCATGCCCGTCGACGTCGCCGAGGAGGCGGACTGGCTCATGCACGGCCAGCTCACGCTGCCCGACGGCAAGGTCCTCATGGCCTCCGACGCCCCCACCGGCATGCCCGCGCCGCCGATGGCCGGGTTCGCCGTGGCCCTGACCACCGCCGACGCCGACGAGGTCGACACCGTCCTGGGCTGGTACCGCCGCCTCGCCGAGGGCGGGCGCGAGGACGTCCCGCTGGCCGTGGCCCCGTGGGGCGACTGGTTCGGCCAGTGCACCGACCGCTTCGGCACGCCGTGGATGGTCGACGCGGGGCCGGTGGACGCGCAGGAGCGCCCCGCGGACCGCGAGCCGGCTCAGTCCGCGGCCACGCCGTAGGCGCGGGCCAGCCGCTCGATCCGCTCGGCCCGGCCCAGGCGGGGCAGGTCGCCGCCGTCGCGCACCACCCGCCCGCGGGCGTCGAAGTCCGCCAGGAAGCGGCGCGCCCACGCCACGTCCGCGCGGGCCGGGCTGAGCACCTCCTCGACCACCTCCACCTGGGCGGCCTCCAGGCACAGCTTGCCGGTCAGCCCCAGCTGCACCGACACCTCGCACGCCTCGCGCAGCGCGGCGCGCCCCGGGCTCGTGGTGGGCCCGTCGACGGGGCCGGGCAGGCCCGCGATGCGGCTGGCCACCACCAGCCGCGAGCGGGGGTAGGCCATCGCCGCGTCGCTGGCGCCCGTCGCCGTGTCCAGCCGGTAGTCGGCGTTGCCGAACGCCAGCCGCAGGCACCCGCGCGCCCGGGCGATCTCCACGGCCGCCTCCACGCCCAGCGCGGACTCCACGAGGGCGACGACGGGCACCTCGCCGCCGAGGCGGTCGGCCGTCTCGGTCACCTGGGTGCCCGACTCCGTCTTGCTCAGCCACACGCCCGCCAGGCCCGGCAGCCCGCGCAGGGCGTCCACGTCGCGCGAGAAGTGCTCGCTGCCGCGGCCGTTGACCCGCACCCACGCCGTGCCGCCGCCGCGCAGGTGCGCCACGACGGCCTCGCGGGCGCGGTCCTTCAGGGAGGCGTCGACGGAGTCCTCCAGGTCCAGCACGAGGGCGTCGGCGCCCGCCCGGGCGGCCGCCGCCAGGTCGCCCAGCGCCGGCACCAGCAGCCACGAGCGGGCCAGCTCCGGCGGCACCGGCCGGTGCGCGGGAGCGCCGCCCGGGGCGGGAACGGGTTCCCCGGGGGCCTCGGTGAGGAAGTCGATGGCGGCCGTGCGGAAGTGCCGCGACGTCGGGGCGTTGAAGTGGTGCCGGCCCGGCACCTCGAAGAACGAACCCTGCGGCACCGCGGCGGCCAGCCCCCGCGAGCGCTCCAGGATGCCGTCCTCGCTGCCGGTGGCGAACAGCACCGGCTGGCGCGGCGGGTCCGCCGGGTCCGGCTGCCCGGTCCCCCGCATCCCCTCCACGAGGGCCACGAGGGCGCGCAGGTCGTTGCCCGCCACCGACTCGGCCATCGTCAGGTAGGCGGCCGTGATGCGGTCGGTGACCTCCTCGCCGCGCTCGACGAAGGCGCGGGCCTGCTGCACCCGGAAGCGCTCCAGCGGCTCCCCGTCGGGGATGCCGCCCAGGACGGCGCTCAGGACGCGGTCGGGAGCCTGCACGGCGGCCTGCCAGCCGACGCGGGCGCCCAGCGAGTAGCCGACCCAGTGCGCGCGCTCGACCCCGTGGGCGTCGAGCACCGCCAGGACGTCGGCGACGAGCACGTCCATGCCGTAGGCGCCGGGGTCGTGCGGGGTGCCGCTGGCCCCGTGACCGCGCTGGTCGAGCGCGACGACCCGGAAGCCGGCGCGGGTCAGGTCGCGCGTCCACCCGGTGCGGCCGAAGTTGGCGTCGGCGCTGGAGGCGAACCCGTGCACGGCCACGACGACGGGGGCCTCCGCGGAGTCCCCCGGGCCGCCGGCGTCCGGGGCGTCGGGCTCCCAGACGTAGGTGGCCAGGGGCGTGCCGTCCGCCGCGGCGACCGTCCGGACGAGGGGATCGCTGGTGCTCACCCCGGCATCCTGGCGGACCGGGGCTCGCGCGCGGAGCGGTGGCCGGTCCGCGGGGCGCGCCGTCGGGTCCCCAGGCGCGCGCGGGGCCGGCGCTCCACAGGGTCCGGCGGGCACCCGGCGGTGGTCGCGGTGACGCACCACGCTGGACGGGTGCCCCTGCCCCGCGCCGTCCTGCCGGTCGTCGCCGCGGCCGCCCTGGCGCTCGCGCCCGTCGCCGCCGTCCCCCGCCCCGTCGCCGGGCCCGGCCCCGCTCCCGCGGCGGCCGGCCCGCCCGTCGCGGCGGCGGTGGCGCGCTGGACGTGGCCGCTGGCCGGGCCGCCGGCGGTGCTGCGCGGCTTCGAGGACGTCGGCCGCTACGAGGCGGGCCACCGCGGCGCGGACCTGGCCGCCCGGCCGGGCGAGGCGGTGCTGTCCCCGGCCGACGGGACGGTGACCTTCGCCGGCCCGGTCGCGGGCCGCGTCGTGGTCGTGGTGGCGCACCCGGGCGGCCTGCGCAGCACCCTGGAGCCGGTCGCGGCGCCCGTGCCGGCGGGCACGGCGGTGCGGGCCGGGCAGCGGGTGGCCGACGTGCCGGCGCCCGGCGCCGGGTCCGCGCACTGCCTCGTGCCGTGCCTGCACCTCGGCGCCCGCGACGGCGAGCGCTACGTGGACCCGCTGACGCTGCTGGCGCCGGCCGGGCCGCCGGTGCTGCTGCCGCCGGACGGACCGGACGGCGGTTCCAGCGGCGGTCTCGGCGGTGCTCTCAGCGGACGTCGCTGAGCTTGCCGCGCAGCTGCAGGACGGCCTTGGTGTGCATCTGGCAGATGCGGGACTCGGTGACGCCCAGGACGCGGCCGATCTCGGCCAGGGTCAGGCCCTCGTAGTAGTAGAGGGTCACGACGATCTTCTCGCGCTCGGGCAGCTGGTTGATGGCCCGCGAGAGCAGGAACTTCGTCTCCTCGCCCTCGAACGCCTGCACCGGGTCCTCGGCGCGGGTGTCCTCCAGCGTGTCGACGAGGGACAGCTTGTCGCCCTTCTCCCCCGAGACGCTGAGCAGCTCGTCGAGCGCGACGACGTTGACGTAGGAGACCTGGCTGAAGATCTGGTGCAGGTCGCCCAGGGCGATGCCCATGCGGTCGGCGACCTCTGCCTCGGTGGGCGTGCGGTGCAGCTCGCCCTCGAGGGCCGCGTAGGTGCGCTCGACCTCGCGGGCCTTGCTGCGCACCGAACGGGGGATCCAGTCGATGGCCCGCAGCTCGTCGATGATGGCGCCGCGGATGCGGGAGATGGCGTACGTCTCGAACTTGATCGCGCGCTCGATGTCGAACTTCTCGATCGCGTCGATGAGGCCGAAGATGCCGTAGGAGACGAGGTCGGCCTGCTCGATGTTGGCGGGCAGGCCCACGCCGACGCGGCCGGCGACGTACTTGACCAGCGGCGAGTAGTGCAGGATCAGCTTCTCGCGGACCACGGCGTCGCCCGTGGCCTTGAAGTGCTCCCACATCTGGCGCAGGGCCGCCTCGGCGGCCTCCTGCTCCGGGGTGGAGGGGCCCTTGCGGCTGGAGAAGCGCGCGTTGGCCTGCGGCCGGCCCGCGGGCCGCACCTCCTCGGGCGCCTCCTGCGCGGCTGCCCGCTGCGCGGCGTCCCCGGTCGCGGCCTCGCCCGTCGCGGCGGCCCCGCTCCCGGCGGCCGGGCCCGCGGCGGTCCCGCCCGCGGGGTCCTGCCGCGCGCGCGCGTCGACGACGCGGACGTCGGACGCCGTCCGCCGCCGTGCCGTCGTGGCGGCGCCCTCGCGCCCCGCTGCTGCGTCCACCGGTGCCCCCTCCCCCCGAGGCCGTCAGGCCCGGGGGTGGGCCTGACGGTGCGACCTCCGCAAGCGCTCCACGGAGACGTGCGTGTAGATCTGCGTCGATGACAGCGTAGCGTGACCGAGCAACTCCTGAACGCTACGCAGGTCAGCTCCCCCGTCGAGCATGTGCGTCGCGGCGGCGTGCCGCAGGCCGTGCGGGGAGGTCACCGGGGTCCCCGGCAGCGCCGGGAGCAGGTCGCCGAGCACCTCGCGCAGCCGGCGCTGGTCGACCCGCCGCCCGCGCCGGCCCAGCAGCAGCGCGTCCCCGGACTCCCCCGTCGCCAGCTCCGGGCGCCCGGCGAGCAGCCAGGCGCGCACGGCGTCGGCGGCCGGCACCCCGAAGGGCACGACCCGCTGGCGCCCGCCCTTGCCGAGCACCTGCAGCGTGCGCCGGTCGAGGTCGACGTCGCCCACGTCGGCGCCGACGAGCTCGGCCACGCGGCAGCCGGTGGCGTACAGCAGCTCCAGCGCCGCGACGTCGCGCAGGCGCACGGGGTCGGGGCGGCCGCGCGTCGCGGGTCCCCCGGCGGCTCCCGGTGCTCGCCGTCCCCCGTCCGGACCGCCCGGAGCACCCGCGCCCGGAGCACCCGCGGCCGGAGCACCCGCGGCCGGAGCACCCGCGGCCGGACCGTCCGCCGCGGTGTCCGCCGGGCCGTCCGCCGGGCCGTCCGCCGGGCCGTCCGCCGGGCCGTCAGCGGGATCGTCCGCCGGGTCGTCCGCGGGCCCGTCCGCAGCCCGGCGGGCGGCGTCGAGCAAGTCGACGACCTGCCCGGCGCCGAGCACGTGCGGCAGCGGCCGGTCGCGGCGCGGGACCTGCAGGCGCGCGCCGGCGTCCTCGCGCGCGCGGCCGGTGCGCGCGGCCCACGCGGTGAAGGCGCGCGCCGCCACGGCTCGCCGCGCCAGGGTGGAGCGGGCCCGCTGACCGGCCGCCCCGGCCAGCCACGCCCGCAGGTCCGCCAGGGTCAGCACGTCCAGGTCGGCCGGCTCGTCCCCCACCGCGGGCAGGACCAGGTCGAGCAGGTCGGCCGCGTCGCGGCGGTAGGCGCGCACGGTGTGCGGGCTGCGCCCGCGCTCGGCCCGCAGGTGGGTCGCGAACGCGTCCAGCACCTCCTCGACCGTCTCCCGCGCCCGCCCGCCGCTCACCCCGGGCACGCTGCCCGCCCGCGCCGGCCGCGGCGAGCACCGACACGCCCGCGTCCCCGGTGGGCCGGGGTCAGGGCCGCCGGGCCAGCCGCCACCCGCCCTCGTCGCGCGCCGCCAGCCCGGCCAGCTCCAGGCGCCCCAGGGCGGCCCGCACCGACCCCTCGTCCAGGCCGGCGTCGCGCACCAGGCGCCCGGTGGTGGCGGCCCCGCGCAGCGGCAGGCTCTCGGCGACCCGCAGCTCGTCGGCGCTGAGGCCGTCGAAGAAGCGCACCTCCTGCGGCGGCGGCGCGGCGTGCACCTCGCCGACGCGCCCCAGGAGCTCGGCGACCTCGTCCGGGCCGGTCACGCACACGGCGCCGCGCTCGCGCAGCAGGCGGTGGCAGCCGGCCGAGGCCGGGGAGGTCACCGGGCCGGGCACCGCGCCGACGGGGCGCAGGAGCCGCTCGGCGCGGTCGGCGGTGGACAGCGCCCCCGAGCGCCACGTGGCCTCCACGACGACCGTGCCGCCGGTCAGGGCGGCGATGAGGCGGTTGCGCTCCAGGAAGCGCCACCGGGTGGGCGTGCTCCCGGGCGGCACCTCGCTCAGCACCGCGCCCTCGCGGGCCAGCCGGGCCAGCAGCGCGGCGTTGCCCGAGGGGTAGCTGCGGTCCACGCCGCAGGCCAGGACGGCCACGCTGGCACCCCCGACGGCCAGCGCCGCCCGGTGCGCGGCCGCGTCGATCCCGTAGGCGCCGCCGCTGACGACCGCCCAGCCGCGGTCGGCCAGCCCCGCGGCCAGCTCGGCGGTGACGTGCTCGCCGTAGCCGGTGGCCGCGCGCGAGCCGACGAGCGCGGCGCTGCGGGCCGCGACGGCGTCCAGCCGCAGCGGCCCGCGCACCCACAGGCAGGCCGGCACGCCGAGCGGGCGCCCGTCGCCGGCCGCCGCGTGCGCCAGGTCGTCCAGGGTCGCCGGCCACTCCTCGTCGCCGGGGACGACCAGGCGCGCCCCGACCGCCCGGGCGGTGGCCAGGTCGGCCACGGGGTCGACGTCCTGCAGCCGCGAGCGCCAGCGGGCCGGTCCCCGCCCGGTGACCACGGCCTCCAGCGCGAGCGCCGCCCCGACCTCGCCGACGAGGGCCGCGGCGGCCGCGTCCCCCGGTTCGGCCAGGCGGCTCCACGCCGCGCGGGCCAGCCGCTCGTCGTCCATCGCCGGGCGCAGCCCGGGCGGGACCGAGCGGCCCACCGCCCGGGACGTCGCACCGGTCACCGCACCGGTCACCGTGCCGTCCACCGAGCCGCTCAGCGCGCCGCTCACCGGGCGCTCCCCGCGGCCGGGGCGTCCAGGCCGCGCAGGACGGCCGCGCGGCCCACGTCGTCGCGGTCGGGCACCGTCGCGCCGCGCAGGTCGGCCACCGTCCAGGCCACCCGCAGCACGCGGTCCAGCCCGCGCAGGCTGAGGACCCCGCGCTCCAGGGCGCGGTCGAGGTCGGCCGTGACGGCCGGCGGCAGCCGCAGCGGGCCGCGCAGCAGCGGCCCCCGCAGCTCGCCGTTGGTGCGCAGGCCGTGCGGGCGCAGCCGCTCGGCGGCCGCGGCCCGGGCGGCGCGCACCCGCGCGGCGACGACGGCCGTCGGCTCCCCCGGCAGCGCGTCGGCGACCTGCGCGCGGGTGACGGCGTGCACGGTGACGCGCACGTCGACCCGGTCCAGCAGCGGCCCGGACAGGCGGGTCGCGTAGCGGCGCCGGGCGGCCGGGGTGCAGGTGCAGTCCAGGCCGCGGCCGGTGGCCCGCCCGCACGGGCAGGGGTTGGCGGCCAGCACGAGCTGGAAGCGCGCCGGGTAGCGGGCGGCGCCGCGGGCGCGGTGCAGCACGAGCTCACCGGACTCCAGCGGCTGGCGCAGCGACTCCAGGACCCGCGCGTCGAACTCGGGGGCCTCGTCGAGGAAGAGGACGCCGCGGTGGGCGCGCGAGACGGCGCCCGGGCGCGGCACGCCGGTGCCGCCGCCCACCACGGAGGCCACGGAGGCGGTGTGGTGGGGATCCTCGAACGGCGGGCGCGTCACGAGGGCGGCGCGCCGGCCGCGCAGGGCCCCGGCCACCGAGTGCACGGCCGTCACCTCCAGGGCCTCCTCCTCGTCGAGGTCGGGCAGCAGCCCCGGCAGCCGCGCCGCCAGCATCGTCTTGCCGGCCCCGGGCGGGCCCGTCATCAGCAGGTGGTGGGCGCCGGCCGCCGCGACCTCCAGGGCCGCGCGGGCGTCGGCCTGGCCGACGACGTCGGCCAGGTCCGGTACCGGGGAGGCGGGCGGCGGGCCGACCGGGTCCGCGAGCTCCAGCGGGTCGGGCAGGTCGGGCGCCCCGGGCGGCGGGTCGCCGCGGTAGTCCGCCACGAGCTCGGCCAGCCGGTGCACCCCGCGCACCGACACCCCGGGCACGAGCTCGGCCTCGGCGACGGCGTCGGCCGGGACCACGACGCGGCGGACTCCGGCCCGCGCCGCGGCCAGCACGGCCGGCAGCACCCCGTCGACGGCGCGCACGCTGCCGTCCAGCCCCAGCTCGCCGAGGTGGGCCACTCCCTCGACCGCCTCCGGCGGGACGACGCCCGCGGCGGTCAGCAGCGCCACCGCCACCGCCAGGTCGAAGCCGGAGCCGGACTTGGGCAGCGTGGCCGGGGACAGGTTGACCACGATGCGCCGCGGCGGCAGCCCGAACCCGGCGTTGGCCGTGGCCGCGCGCACGCGGTCCTTGGCCTCGTGCAGGGACGCGTCGGGAAGGCCCACCACGACGAACGCGGGCAGGCCCGCGGAGATGTCGGCCTCCACCCGCACCAGGTGCCCGTCCAGGCCGACCAGGCCGACGGCCAGCGCACGCGCCAGCGCCATCACGCCACCCCGCGCAGGTGCTCGACGACGGCGGCCCCGCGGGCGGGGACGGTCACGCCGACGACGTCCAGGCGCACGTGCGGCGGGCGGACGTCCTCGTGCTCGGCCAGCCACCGCGCGGCCAGCCGCCGCAGCCGCGCCAGCTTGGCCGCGGTGACGGCCTCCAGCGGCGAGCCGGTGGCCAGGCTGCGCCGCGTCTTGACCTCGCAGACGACGAGGTCGTCCCCGTCGCGGGCGACGACGTCGATCTCGCCCAGCCGGCACCGCCAGTTGCGGTCCAGCACCGTCATCCCGGCCCCGGTCAGCCAGCGGACCGCGACCCTCTCCCCGTACGCCCCGACCGCGTCCTGCGCGCGCACCGGCACCACCTCCGCGCAGCACCGTGCCCGGCGGGCGGGCACCCGCCGGCGTCCGCGGCGGCGGGGGTGTGGACGGCGGCGCCCGGCCGGTCCTGTGGACCCCGCGGCGCGGGGCCGGGCCTCAGCGCTCGCGCAGCTCCGGGCTGTCCGGCACCTCGATGTCGCGCTTCTGCAGCTCCTCGACGTTGACGTCCTTGAACGTCACCACGCGCACGTCGCGCACGAACCGCGCGGGGCGGTAGACGTCCCACACCCACGCGTCGTGCAGCCGCAGCTCGAAGTAGGTCTCGCCGTCGGCGGTGCGCACCTGCAGGTCCACGGAGTTCGCGAGGTAGAAGCGCCGCTCGGTCTCCACCACGTACGAGAAGAGGGACACCACGTCCCGGTACTCCCGGTAGAGCTGCAGCTCCATCTCGGTCTCGTAGTTCTCCAGGTCCTCGGCGCTCACGAGCCCATCATGCCCCCCGCGGCGAGCTGGCCGGTCGCCACCGCGCCGCGCGGTCCGGGCAGGCGCCAGCTGCGCCGGTGCTGCTGCGAGACCCCGCGCGCGGCCAGCGCCGCCAGGTGGTCGGGGGCGCTGTAGCCCTTGTTGCCCGCCCACCCGTAGCCGGGGTGCTCGGCGTCCAGGGCCACCATGAGCGCGTCGCGCGTCGTCTTCGCCAGGACGCTGGCGGCGGCCACGGCCGCGCACGTGACGTCGCCCTTGACGCGGGTGGTGACCGGCGGCGCCGCGCACGGCAGCGCCGGGCCGGCGGACTCCAGCCCCGGCAGGGCGGTCTCCGGCGGGTCGCCGAGCCAGTCGTGGTCGCCGTCGAGGACGACGACGGACGGCGCGACGGGCAGCTGGGCCAGGGCGCGGCGGCCCGCCAGCCGCAGCGCCGCGACGATCCCCGCCGCGTCCACCTCGGCCGGCTCCGCGTGCCCGACGGCGTGGGCGAGCGCCCAGCGGCGCACCCGCGGCGCCAGCTCCTCGCGCGCGGCGGGGGTCAGCAGCTTGGAGTCGCGCAGGCCCACCGGCGCCGAGCGGGTGGTGGGGCCGACGACGACGACGCCCACCGAGACGGGTCCGGCCAGCGCGCCGCGGCCCACCTCGTCCATCCCGGCCACGAGGGGGTGGCCGGCGCGCAGGAGCTGCCGCTCCAGGCGCAGCGACGGCGCCGGCCCCCGGCCGGTGCGCCGGGCCGCGGGCCGGCCGCTCACCGCTCGTCCCCGGCGGCGGGCACGCCGTCGAAGGACGTCGGCGTGGACAGCCACGACCAGTGCTGCACGGGCCACACGACGGTGTAGGCGCGGCCGACCACGAGGTCGACGGGCACGAAGCCGTCGTACGGCTTGTCCCCGTTGTAGCGGGAGTCGGCGGACTCGTCGCGGTTGTCGCCCATGACCCACAGCATCCCGTCGGGCACGACGACGTCGAACTCGTCGGCGCTGGGGGCCGTACCCGCCTCGAGGTAGGCGCTCTCGTCGACCGGCTCGCCGTTCACGGTGAGGCGGCCGTCGGCCTCGCAGCACACGACGTGGTCGCCGGGCATGCCGACCACGCGCTTGATGAGGTGCTCGTCGGACTCCTCCGGCAGCAGCCCGACGAAGGTGAGCGCCTCGGCGACCACCGTGCCCACCGGACCGCGCTCGACCGGCGGGGTCGGCGTGAGCCAGCCGCCGGGGTCGGCGAAGACGACGACGTCGCCGCGGTGCAGGTCGAAGGGACCCGGGGTCAGCTTGCTGACGACGACCCGGTCGCCGATGCGCAGCGTCTGCTCCATCGACTGCGAGGGGATGTAGAAGGCCTGGAAGAGGAAGGTCTTGACCACCAGCGAGACCACGAGGGCCACCGCGACGACGAGCACCGTCTCCTTGACGACCGACCACAGCCCGCCCCCGCGGCGGGCCGGCTCCGGCGGCGGCCCGCCCTGCTCGCCGGTGCTGACGTCCGGCTCCCCCGGTGCGCTCACGGCCGCTCCTCACGGTGCTCGTCGTCCCGGCCGTGCCCGACCTCGCCGGCGGCCGCCACCGCGGGCGCGGTGCGCTCCACCACCCCCACCGCGCGCAGCGGCCAGGTGACGGCCACCACGCGCCCGACGACGTCGCCCAGGGCCACGGTGCCACCACCGGGCGAGCCCAGGTGGCTGCGCGAGTCCGCCGACCGGCTGCGGTGGTCGCCCATGACCCACAGCCGCCCGGCGGGCACCTCGACGTCGAAGGTCTGGTCGCTGGGCGCGTCTCCGGCGCGCAGGTACGGCTCGTCCAGCGGCCGGCCGTCCACCAGCAGCCGCCCGCCGTCGTCGCAGCAGGTGACGCGCTCGCCGGGCAGGCCGACGACGCGCTTGACGAAGTCGCTCTCCCCCGGGCGGAAGCCCAGCACCCGGCCGGCCGCCACGCCCAGCGAGGCGAGCCCGGTGCGCTCGGCGGGGGCGGGCGCGAACGTGCCGGTGCCGTCGAAGACCACGACGTCGCCGCGGCGCACGTCCTCGCCGGCGCCCACGCGCCACACCAGCACCCGCTCGCCGGGCTCCAGCGTCGGGCTCATGGACTCCGAGGGGATGGAGAAGGTCTGCACGAGGAAGCTGCGCACGAGCAGCGCGACCACGAGGGCCAGGGCCAGCAGCAGCAGGAACCGCGGGCCGGTGCGCGACCGCTCGTGCACCCGGGGGGCCGGTGGGCTGGTCGTCACGGGGCTCCCGGGCGTGCGGCGGGTCGGCGGTCGGGCGTCCCGCGCGGGGCGCCCCGCCGAGTCTGCCACGCCCGGCCACCGGCGGGGGCGGCGCGCGCCCGCCACCGCTGCGGGAGCGCCCGGGAGCGCCGCCGGGCCCGGGGACGCGCAGAGCCGGGCCCCCGACGGGGACCCGGCTCTCGGCGTGGTGCGGGGGCGCTGCGTCAGTTGCCGCGCGGCGTCCCGGAGTCGCGACGCTCCTTGATCTTGGCGGCCTTGCCGCGCAGGTCGCGCAGGTAGTACAGCTTCGCGCGCTTGACGTCACCGCGGGTGACGACCTCGACCTTCTCGATGACCGGGGTGTGCAGCGGGAAGGTGCGCTCGACCCCCACGCCGAAGCTGACCTTGCGGACGGTGAAGCTCTCGCGCACGCCACCGCCGGTGCGGCGGATGACGACGCCCTGGAAGACCTGGACGCGCGAGCGGCTGCCCTCGATGACGCGCACGTGGACCTTCAGGGTGTCACCGGCCCGGAACTCCGGGACGTCGGTGCGCAGGCTGGTGGCGTCGACGGTGTCGAGCACGTTCATGGTGTCGCTCTTCTCCCCTGCAGGCGCCGCAGGACACCGGCGCGGGTTCGTGGTCCGTGACGCGCGTGCGGGCGCGGCGCTCCCCCTGCGGCAGGCGCGCCGTCCGCCGCCCAGCGGGCAGCGGTCACCCGCCGTCACGGCTGGGTCGTCGGTTCGACCGATCAGTCTGCCACAGCGGCGGGCGTGGGGCGGAACCGGCCGTCGTCGCCGGGCGCCCACCCCTCCTCGGCCAGCACGGCGCGGTCGGCGGGGTCGGTGCGCTCCACCGGCAGCCGCGCCAGCAGGTCCGGGCGCCGGCGCGCGGTGCGCCGCAGCGCCTGGTCGCGGCGCCAGCGGGCGACCTGCCCGTGGTGCCCGCCGGCCAGCACGGGCGGCACGTCGAGCCCGCGCCAGCTGGCGGGCTTGGTGTACGCCGGGTGCTCCAGCAGCCCGTCGTGCTCGGCGGCGTGGCTCTCCTCGGTGAGGCTGGCGGCGTTGCCGACCACGCCGGGCAGCAGGCGGGCGACGGCCTCGACGACGACGAGGACGGCGACCTCCCCGCCGTTGAGGACGTAGTCGCCCAGCGAGACCTCGCGCACCCGCACCCGGGTGGCGTAGTGCTCGGCCACGCGCGCGTCGATGCCCTCGTAGCGACCGCAGGCGAACACCAGCCACGGCTCGGCCGCCAGCTCGACGGCGGTGCGCTGGGTGAAGACCTCCCCGGCCGGGCCGGGCACGAGCAGGACGGGGCCCTCCTCGCGGGCGCCGGGCGGCGGGTCGTCCAGGACGGCGTCCAGGGCCTCGCCCCACGGCTCGGGCTTCATCAGCAGCCCGGCGCCACCGCCGTACGGGGTGTCGTCGACGGTGCGGTGGCGGTCGTGGGTGTGCTCGCGCAGGTCCCGCACGCGCAGGTCCAGCAGACCCTGCTCGCGCGCCCGGCCGATGAGCGACAGGGACAGCGGCTGCAGGTACTCGCCGAAGATGGTGACGACGTCGACGCGCACGTCAGCGCTCCCCCGCCGGGCCGGGGCCGTCGGGCGCGTCCCCGGGCAGCTGGGGGAACAGCCCGCCGGGCGGGTCGAGCACGACGCGCCCGCCGGCGACGTCGACCTCGGGCACGAGGCGGGCGACGAAGGGCACGAGGACCTCGGCGCCGTCGGTGCCGGTGACCACGAGCAGGTCCTGCGCAGTACCGGTCAGCAGGTCGGCCACCGTCCCCAGCGGCACGCCGGCCGCGCTGACCGCGGCCAGGCCGCGCAGCTGGTGCGGGTACCAGGCGTCGTCCTCGCCCGCGGCGGCCTCCTCGTCGACGTCGACGAGCAGGAGGGTGTCGCGCAGCTCCTCGACGGCGGCGCGGTCGGCGGCCTCGGCGAAGGCGACGAGCAGGGTGCCGCTGTGCCAGCGCGCGGACTCCACGGTCAGCGGGCCGCGGGCGGCGGGGTCGGTGCGCAGGACGGCGCCCGGGGCGAAGCGCTCCTCGGGGGCGTCGGTGCGCAGCTCGACGGTCACCTCGCCGCGCACGCCGTGCGGGCGGCCGACGCGGGCCACGACGTACTCCACCGGCGGGTCCTCCCCTGTCCTCGGGTGCTGCTGGTCGGGTGCTGCCGGGGTCGCGGCCGGGAGCGGCCGGACGGGCCCGGACGCAGCGGCGCCGGGGCCACCGGTGGTGGCCCCGGCGCGCGGGGTGCGGGTGCCGGGGTCAGCGGCGGTCGACGTCGACGAGGTCGACGCGGACCGGCTTGCCCCCGGCGAGGGCGCCGACGACGGTGCGCAGCGCCTTGGCGGTGCGCCCCGAGCGGCCGATGACGCGGCCCAGGTCGTCGGGGTGCACGCGCACCTCGAGCAGCGACCCGCGCCGTCCCGGCTTGGACGTCACGCGGACGTCGTCGGGGTGACCGACGATGCCGCGGACGAGGTGCTCGAGCGCGTCGGCGAGCACCGGCTCAGCTCTCGGAGGAGCTCGCGCCGGCGGGCGCCTGGGCGGCGGGGGCGGCCGCGGCCGAACCCGGGCGGGTGGCCGGGCTGGGCTGGCGGTAGGTGCCCTCGGCGCCCGGCAGGCCCTTGAACTTCTGCCAGTCGCCGGTCACGCGGAACAGCGCGGCGACCTGCTCGGTCGGCTGCGCGCCGACGCCGAGCCAGTACTGGGCGCGCGCGGAGTCCACCTCGATGGTCGAGGGGTCGGTCATCGGGTTGTAGATCCCGATCTCCTCGATGGCGCGGCCGTCGCGCTTGCTGCGCGAGTCGGCGACGACGATGCGGTAGAACGGCGAACGGATCTTGCCGAGCCGCTTCAGGCGGATCTTGACAGCCACGGTGGGGGGTGTCTCCCGGTTCTGGTCTGGACGAGCGGTCACCGCTCGGTGTGGGGACGCCGAGCTGCGGGGCTCTGAGGACGCGACCGGCCCCGGTGAGAGGGTCCGCGGACGGTCGAGTGCTCGTCCATCATGCCAGAGGTCGCCGCCCGTGCTGGACCGGCCCGGCGCGCCCGGCGCTCAGCCGCGCACGAGCCGCCCGCGCAGGACCACGCGCGGCGCGCGCAGCACCCCGAGGTCGGCGCGGGGGTCGCCGTCCAGGACGAGGAGGTCGGCCGGCGCCCCCTCCTCCAGGCCCGGGTGGCCCAGCCAGCTGCGCGCCGACCAGCAGGCGGCGTCCAGCGCCGCGGTGCGGCCCAGCCCCGCGGCGGCCAGCTCGTGGACCTCGTCGACGACCAGGCCGTGCGGCAGGACGCTGCCCGCGTCGGTGCCGGCGAACACCCGCCCGCCGGCCGCGTGCAGGGCGGCCACCGTGGCGTACCGGCGCTCGTGCAGGGCCCTCATGTGCGCCGCGTACGCGGGGAACTTCGGCTCCCCGCGCTCGGCGATGCCGGGGAAGGTGGCGATGTTGACCAGCGTGGGCACGACGGCGACCCCGCGCTCGGCGACGACGCGCAGGACGTCGTCGCGCAGGCCCGTGCCGTGCTCGATGCCGTCGACGCCGGCGTCGAGGAGCTCGGGCACGCCCTCCTCGCCGAACTGGTGGACGGTGACGCGGGCGCCGAGCTCGTGGGCGGCGGCGACCCCGGCGCGCAGGACGTCGGCCGGCCAGCAGGGGGCCAGGTCGCCGCGCTCGCGGTCGATCCAGTCCCCCACGAGCTTGACCCAGCCGTCCCCGCGCGCGGCCTCGGCGCGCACGTGCTCGACGAGGTCCTCCGGCTCGATCTCGTGGGCCAGCCCGCGCAGGTAGCGCCGGGTGCGGGCCAGGTGCCGGCCGGCGCGCACGATCCGCGGCAGGTCCTCGCGCTCGTCGATCCACCGGGTCTCCGACGCCGACCCGGCGTCGCGCAGCAGCAGGGCGCCCGCGTCGCGGTCGGTGCGCGCCTGCGCCTCGCTGACCGCGTCCTCGACCCGGCCGGTCGGGCCGATGCCGACGTGGCAGTGCGCGTCCACGAGGCCGGGCAGCACCCAGCCGGGCAGCGTCGTGGTGCTCGCCGCGCGCGGGCGCTCGAAGGTGATCCGCCCGCCGAGGACCCACGCCCCGGGGCGCTCGCCGTCCGGGCCGGTCAGGACCGGCCCGGGCAGGTGCAGCGCCTCGGCGGCGGGCACCGGCTCAGCGCCCGCCGAGGAGCTTGTCGAAGCCGGGGGGCAGCTGCAGCTGCGAGGGGTCGACCTGCGGCTGGCCGTCGGCGCCGGCGGGCAGCCCGAACGCCGAGCCCGGGGCGGTGGTGCTGCGGGCGGCCGCGGCGCGCTCCTGCTCGGCGCGCTTGGCGGGGTTGCCCGACTTGCCCTTCTTGCCCTTGGCCGCGGCCGCGCGCGCCCGCTGCTTCTTCGAGGCCCCGCCGGGGACCCCCGGCATGCCCGGGATGCCCGGCATCCCGCCGCCGAGGCCCTTGCGCATCTGGCGCATCATCTTCTGCGCCTGCCCGAAGCGCTCCAGCATGTCGTTGACGGCGGACACGCTCTGCCCGCAGCCGCGGGCCACGCGGGCGCGGCGGGAGCCGTTCATGATGCGCGGCTGGCGCCGCTCCAGCGGCGTCATCGACCGGACCATCGCCTCGATGCGGTCGAACTCGCGCTCGTCGAAGGCGTCGAGCTGCTCGCGCACCTGCGCCATGCCCGGCAGCATCCCGAGCATCTTCTTGATGCTGCCCATGTTGCGGACGGCGGCCAGCTGCTGGAGGAAGTCGTCGAGGGTGAAGTCCTCGTCGGCGGCGAACTTGGCCGCCATGGCCTGCGCCTGCTCGGCGTCGAAGGCGCGCTCGGCCTGCTCGATGAGGGTGAGGACGTCACCCATGTCGAGGATGCGCGAGGCCATCCGGTCGGGGTGGAACAGCTCGAAGTCGTCGAGCTTCTCGCCGGTGGAGGCGAACATGACCGGCCGGCCGGTGACCGAGCGCACCGACAGCGCGGCGCCGCCGCGGGCGTCGCCGTCGAGCTTGGTGAGCACGACGCCGTCGAAGCCGACGCCGTCGCGGAAGGCCTCGGCCGTGGCGACGGCGTCCTGGCCGATCATCGCGTCGAGGACGAAGAGGACCTCGTCGGGCTTGACGGTGTCCCGGATGTCGACCGCCTGCTGCATCATCTCGGCGTCCACGCCGGTGCGGCCGGCGGTGTCGACGACGACGACGTCGTAGTGCTGGCGCTGCGCGTGCTCCAGGCCGCGCCAGGCCACCGAGACGGGGTCGCCGACGCCGTTGCCGGGCTCGGGGGCGAAGACGTCCACGCCCGCGCGCTCACCGGTGATCTGCAGCTGGTTGACGGCGTTGGGGCGCTGCAGGTCGCAGGCCACCAGCAGCGGGCGGTGGCCCTGCTGGTGCAGCCAGCGGCCCAGCTTGCCGGCCAGGGTGGTCTTGCCGGCGCCCTGCAGGCCCGCGAGCATGATCACGGTCGGCGGGTTCTTGGCGAACCGCAGCCGGCGGGTCTCCCCGCCCAGGACCGCCACGAGCTCCTCGTTGACGATCTTGACGACCTGCTGGGCCGGGTTCAGCGCCTGGGAGACCTCCGCGCCCGTCGCGCGCTCGCGCACCGTGGCGGTGAACTGGCGCACCACGGGCAGCGCGACGTCGGCGTCGAGGAGGGCGCGCCGGATCTCGCGGACGGTCGCGTCGACGTCCTCCGGCGACAGCCGCCCCTTGCCGCGCAGGTTCTTGAACGTCGCGGTGAGGCGGTCGGAGAGCGTGGCGAACACGCCCCCAGCCTACGGGAGCCCGGCCCGCCGCTCCGGCGCCCCGCGGGCCGGGGCCGGCGCGGGCACCTCGGCGGCGTCCGAGAGCGCCGCGACGGCGCGCGCCACCCGCGGCGGGCTCAGCCGCTGCCCCGACGGCTCGGCCAGGTACAGCACGTCGACGGCCTGCGCGGCGTAGGTGGCCACGTGCGCGGAGCGGATGTCGATGCCCTCGGCGGCCAGCGCCCGGCCCAGGGCGTGCAGCAGCCCGGGTCGGTCGGCGGCGCGCACCTCCAGCACGGTGGCCCGCTCCGAGGCGCCGGGCAGGACCACCACGCGCGGGTGCGCCACCAGCGCACGCAGAACGCCCGCCGGCCGCGGCGTGCGCGCGTCGCGCTCCGCCAGGCGCTCCAGGACGGCGACGTCACCGGCGGCGATGCGCTCCAGGCCCGTGCGCAGCAGCTCCGCCTCGGGCGCCTCGCCCGTGCGCGGCTCCACCCACCAGGAGTCCACGGCCACCCCGTCCAGGGTCCGCACGAGCGCCGAGCGCACCAGGAGGCGGTGCCCGGCCAGCAGCCCGGCCAGGTCGGCGAACAGGCCGGTGCGGTCGCGCGCGACGACGGTGACGACGTGGAAGCCGTCGACCTCGGCCACCCGCACGAGCGGCCCGGCGCCCGCGGCGACCTCGGCGGCCAGCGCGGCCTCCTCCTCGCTGAAGGGGGCGGGCCCGGGCACGGCGCTGCCGGCGAGGCTGGCGCGGGCGCGGGCCACGAGGTCGTCGACCAGGCGGGCTCGCCAGGGCGACCAGGCGGCCGGGCCCGCGGCGCGGGCGTCGGCCTCGGTCAGCGCCCGCAGCGCCGCCAGGACGTCCTCGCGCCCGTCGACGGCCGCCACGAGCGCCTCGACCGTCTGCGGGTCGTCGGGATCGCGGCGGGTGGCCAGCTCCACGAGCGTCAGGTGCTCGGCGACCAGCCGCTCGACGACGGCGACGTCGACGGGCTCCAGGCCGATCCGGCGGCACACGGCCGCGGCCAGCGGGGCGCCGGTGCGGGCGTGGTCCTGCGCGCCGGGCAGCTTGCCGATGTCGTGCAGCAGCGAGGCCAGCAGCAGCAGGTCCGGGCGCGGGGTGTCGCGCAGGAACGGGCGCGCCAGGGCGGCGGTCTCCACCAGGTGCCGGTCGACGGTGAAGCGGTGCACGGCGTTGCGCTGGGGGCGGTTGCGCACGCCGGTCCACTCCGGGACCCACCGCTCGACGAGGCCGACGAGGTCCAGGGCCTCCCACACCGGCACCTGGGCCGGCCCGGCGGCCAGCAGCTCCAGCAGGGCCTCGCGGGCCGCGGCCGGCCACGGGTCCGGCAGCGGCGGGCAGGCGCGCACCAGGTGCTCCAGCGTCACGGGCGACAGCGGCAGCCCCGTGCGCACCGCGGTGGCCGCGGCGCGCAGCGGCAGCACCGGGTCCTCGGCCGGGACGGCCCCGGCGCCGAGGACCACCTCGCCGTCGTGCTCCACGAGGCCGTGGCCCAGCGAGCGCAGCCGGGGGCGGCGGCCGGTGGCGCGGAAGCGGCGGGTGGGCAGCGACTGGCGCGCCCGGCGCGTGGTCAGGTCGACGGCCGCGGAGACGGTGCGGGCGGCCTGGGCGACGGCGGCCAGCAGCAGGTCGGCGTCGGCGTACCCGCAGACGACGGCCACGGCGTCCTGCTCGGGCAGGACCAGTCGGTCGCTGGGCCGGCCGGAGGAGGCCTGCAGGCCGTCGCGCACGTCCAGCAGCACCCGGTGGGCCTCGTCGACGGCCCCGTGCGGGCGGTCGGTGAGCCAGCTGGCGGCCAGGGCGCGCAGCGTCACGGCGTCGCGCAGGCCGCCGCGGGCCTCCTTCAGGTCGGGTTCGAGCAGGTAGGCCAGCTCCCCGAAGCGCTCGGCGCGCTCGGCCAGGGAGTCCAGCACCTGCGGCAGGCGGCGGCGCGCGCCGGCCCGCCAGTCGTCGAGCACCTGCCCGCGGGTGCGGGCCACCAGCCCGCCGTCGCCGGCGACGACGCGCAGGTCCAGCATCCCGGTGGCCACGGCCAGGTCGGCGGCGGCCACCTCGCGGCACTCGCGGGCCGTGCGCACCGAGTGGTCCAGGCGCAGGCCGTTGTCCCACAGCGGGTACCAGACCCGCTCGGCGACGGCGGCCACGTCCTCCGGGCGCAGCCGGCGGCCGTCGTGCAGGAGGACGAGGTCGACGTCGCTGGCGGGGCCGCAGTCGCGGCGGGCCAGCGAGCCCACGCACGCCAGCGCGATCCCGGTGGGGTCCTCGAGCAGCTGCGGGGCGACCGCGAGGGCGTCGGCCCAGACGACGCGCAGCCGGGACTCGACGAGCTCCACGAGCTCGGCGCGACGGTGCGGGCCGGGTCGCCCGGCCCGCACCGCCATCGCCAGCCTCTCGGTGCGCAGGTCAGCGCTCAGCGCGCGCTCCCCGCGACCGGGGAGGCGACCCCGCCCGGGACCGCAGCGCTCACAGGGCGTCCGGGCCGTGCTCGCCCGTGCGCACCCGCACGACGTCCTCCACGTGCTGCGTCCACACCTTGCCGTCGCCGATGCGCCCGGTCTGGGCGCTCTTGACGACGACCTCGACGACGTCGGCGATGTCGACGTCCTCCACGAGGACCTCCACCCGCACCTTGGGCACGAGGTCCACGGTGTACTCGGCGCCGCGGTAGACCTCGGTGTGCCCGCGCTGGCGGCCGTAGCCGGAGGCCTCCGAGATGGTCAGGCCCTGGATGCCGTAGGCCTCGAGGGCGGACTTCACGTCGTCGAGCTTGTGCGGCTTGATGACCGCGGTCAGGAGCTTCATGCCGAGACCTCCGAGGTGCCGGTGGAGTGGGCGCCGGGACGGGTGGTGGGAGCGGGCGAGCCGAGGCGGCTCCCGCCGCCGCCGCCGAGGGCGCTGAAGTCGTAGCCGGTCTCGGCGTGCTCGACCTGGTCGATGCCGGCGACCTCGTCCTCCTCGTCCAGGCGGAAGCCCATCGTCTTCTGGATGATCGTGCCGATGATCCAGGCCATGACGAAGGAGAAGACCATGACCGCGACGGCGCCGATCGTCTGGCGCCCCAGCAGGCCGGCCCCGCCGCCCCACAGCAGGCCCGCCTCGCCCGTGGGGGCGGAGGCGCTGCCGACGAGGCCGATGCCGATGGTGCCCCACAGACCGGCGACGAGGTGGACGCCGACGACGTCGAGGGAGTCGTCGTAGCCCAGCTTGTACTTCAGGCCGACCGCGAGCGCCGCCAGGACGCCGGCCACGGCGCCCAGCAGGATCGCACCGACCGGGTTGACGGCGTTGGCGGCCGGGGTGATGGCCACGAGGCCGGCCACGGCGCCGGAGGCGGCGCCCAGGGAGGTGGGGTGGCCGTCGCGGAAGCGCTCGGTCAGCAGCCAGCCGAGGATCGCCGCGCCGGTGGCGACGAGCGTGTTGGTCCAGGCGATGGCGGCGACGTTGTCGGCGGCCACGGCCGAGCCGGCGTTGAAGCCGAACCAGCCGAACCACAGCAGGCCCGCGCCGAGCATGACCAGCGGCAGGTTGTGCGGGCGCATCGGCTCACGGCCGAAGCCCTTGCGCTTGCCCAGGACCAGGGCCAGCGCCAGGGCCGCGGCACCGGCGTTGATGTGGACCGCGGTGCCGCCGGCGAAGTCGAGGGCCTCGAGCTGGTTGGCGATCCAGCCGCCGACGTAGGAGCCGTCGTCGGAGGTGAAGGCGAACACCCAGTGCGCGACCGGGAAGTAGCACAGGGTCGCCCAGACGCCGGCGAAGACCATCCAGGCGCCGAACTTGGCGCGGTCGGCGATGGCGCCGGAGATGAGGGCGACCGTGATGATCGCGAAGACGGCCTGGAAGCCGACGAACATCATGTTCGGGTAGGTGACCGACGGGTCGTCGCCCATCAGGCCGTTGAGGCCGAAGTACTCGACGGGGTTGCCGAGCAGGCCGCCGCCCACGTCGTTGCCGAAGGCGATCGAGTAGCCGTACAGCACCCACAGGACGGAGATGAGCCCGAGGGCGCCGAAGCTCATCATCATCATGTTCAGGACGCTCTTGGCGCGGACCATGCCGCCGTAGAACATCGCGAGTCCGGGGGTCATCAGCAGCACCATCGAGGCGCTGGTGAGCAGCCAGGCGGTGTCGCCGGAGTTGAGCTCCGCTTCCATGCAACAGGGCCTTCCACGAGGCCGGCGGGGCCGGCGGGGGGTGGGGCGCCGCGCGGTGGCGCGGCTCGGGGCGGTCCCCACCGTGGGGCCTGCGCGTTACGGGCGCCGCCCCCTCGTGTTTCGGTCCTGTGACGGCGGCGGCCCCCGTGTGAACATCGTGTTGCCGCCACCGCCCCGTGAGCGGGCCGTCACCGCGCTGTGACCGGCCCGCCCGTCCTCAGGAGATCAGGGCGTCGACGAACGCCTCGGGCTCGAAGGGCGCCAGGTCGTCCGGCCCCTCGCCCAGGCCCACGAGCTTGACGGGCACGCCCAGCGAGCGCTGCACCGCCACGACGATGCCGCCCTTGGCGGTGCCGTCCAGCTTGGTCAGCACGATGCCGGTGACGTCGACGACCTCGGAGAACACCGCGGCCTGGCGCAGGCCGTTCTGCCCCGTCGTGGCGTCCAGGACGAGCAGGACCTCGTCGACGGGGCCGTGCTTCTCCACCACGCGCTTGACCTTGCCCAGCTCGTCCATGAGGCCGGCCTTGTTCTGCAGGCGCCCGGCGGTGTCGACCAGGACGACGTCGGCCTCGGCGTCGATGCCGGCCTTGACGGCCTCGAAGGCCACGGAGGCCGGGTCGGCGCCCTCGCGCTCGGAGCGCACCGTCGGCACGCCGACGCGCTCGCCCCACGTGGCCAGCTGCTCGGCGGCCGCGGCGCGGAAGGTGTCGGCGGCGCCGAGGACGACGTCCTTGTCCTCGGCGACGAGCACGCGGGCGATCTTGCCGACGGTGGTGGTCTTCCCCGTGCCGTTGACGCCGACGACCATGACGACGGCCGGGCGGTCGTCGTGGCGGGTCGTGGCCAGGGTGCGGTCGACGTCGGTGCCGACGGCCTTCAGCAGCTCCTCGCGCAGCAGGGCCCGCAGCTGCTCGGGCTCGCGGGTGCCCAGGACGCGCACGCGCTCGCGCAGGCTGTCGACGATCTCGGTGGTGGGGCCGAAGCCGACGTCGGCCAGCAGCAGGGTCTCCTCGACCTCCTCCCAGGTGGCCTCGTCGAGGCTGTCGCGCGACAGCAGCGCCAGCAGGCCCTGGCCGAGGGCGGAGTTGGAACGGGCCAGGCGCTCGCGCAGCCGCACCAGGCGGCCGGCGGCGGCGGCGGGGCGGTCCAGCTCGCGCGCCGGCGCGGGCGCGGCGGCGGGGTCGTCACCGCCGGCGTCCGGCAGGTCGACGGTGTCCACCGCGCGGGACGGGGAGTCGCGCGGGACCTCGGCGTCGTCCCCGACACCGGGCAGCGGCAGCTCGTCGGAGCGCGGCCCCAGGCTGGAGCGGCCGGCCTGCTCGGCCTCGCGCGGGGCCAGGGAGTCGCGGCGGCGGCGGGGCCGCACCAGACCCACGACCGCGCCCACCCCGGCGAGGGCGACGAGCACGACGACGGCGATGACGATCTCGATCGCTTCCACGGGCGCGATCCTCCCAGACCCGCGGGGGCGGTGCTCAGCGCCGCCGGGCGCCCGGCGGCGCCGACGACCTCAGTGCTGGTGGGCGGTCTCGCGCTCGTCGGTGCGGCGGGCGCGCTGCGCCTGCAGGCGGGCCGCGGCGTCCTCCACCACGGGACGGGCGATCGTCACCGCGCGGTCCTGCACGCGGGTCCGGGTGGCGCGCACCCGCGGGGAGACCCGCTCCCACCAGGCGTCGTAGCGGGCGATCCAGCGGTTGCCGCCCGCGCGCAGCGGCGGCGCCGCGACGACGAGCAGGACCGCCGCCGCGAGCCCCACGACGAGGACGAACGTCACGATCAGGGTCGTCAGCACCACGCGTCCCACGATGCACCGGGGCCCCGCGCCGCACCACCGGACCCGCCGTGTCGTCACCGCTCCGTGATGGATACCTCACCGGAGAGTCACCGAACGGTCACGCGGGTGACGGCTCCCGCAGGCGCTGGCTGACCACCGTGGACACGCCGTCCCCGCGCATCGTCACCCCGTACAGCGCGTCGGCGACCTGCATCGTGCGCTTCTGGTGCGTGATGACGATGAGCTGGCTGGACCCGCGCAGCTCCTCGAACAGCGTGATGAGCCGGCCCAGGTTCGCGTCGTCCAGCGCCGCCTCCACCTCGTCCAGCACGTAGAACGGGCTGGGGCGCGCGCGGAAGATCGACACCAGCATCGCCACGGCCGTCAGCGAGCGCTCCCCGCCGGACAGCAGCGACAGCCGCTTGACCTTCTTGCCCGCCGGGCGCGCCTCCACCTCGATGCCCGTGGTGAGCATGTCGGAGGGGTCGGTGAGCACCAGGCGGCCCTCCCCGCCGGGGAACAGCCGCCCGAAGACCACCTCGAACTGCGCCGCGACGTCCGCGAACGCCTCCGCGAACACCCGCTGCACCCGCTCGTCGACCTCGCGGACGATGGCCAGCAGGTCCTCGCGCGAGCGCTTGAGGTCGTCGGACTGCTGCACGAGGAAGGAGTGGCGCTCCTCCATCGCCGCGAACTCCTCCAGCGCCAGCGGGTTCACCGTGCCCAGCTGGGCCAGCGCCCGCTCGGCCGACCGGCGGCGCCGCTCCTGCTCGGCGCGCACGTACGGGCGCTCCGCCGGTTCGGCGCCCTCCGGCGGGACCGGGTCGCCCGGCGCCGGCGGCGAGGGCGGCACCGGCCGGTCGGGGCCGAACTCCTCGACGAGGACGTCGGGGTCGGTGCCCAGCTCCTCCAGCGCGCGCCGGCGCAGCTGGTCGACGGTCCAGCGCTGCTGCGCGCGGGCCACCTCGTCGGCGTGCCGGGAGTCGCCCAGCCGCTGCTGCTCGGCCTGCAGCCCCTCCACGGCGCCGCGCGCACCGCTGACCTCCTGCGCGAAGCGGGCGCGCGCCTCCTCCGCGGCCGCGCGCAGGGCGGCGGCCTCGGCCGCCGAGGCGGCGTGGACCGCCAGCGCCCGCTCGGCCCCCTCGCGCACCCGGGTGGCGACCTCGGCCTGCCGGGCCCGGCGCACCCGGCGGGCCGCCGCCCGCTCCAGCGCCGCGCGCTCCTCAGCGGCCTGGCGCTCCAGGGCGTCGGCGCGCCCGGCCAGCGCCCGCGCCCGCTCCTCCGTCGTCCGCAGCGCCAGCCGCGCCTCGGTCTCCTCCCGGCCCAGCGCGCGGGCCGCCTCGGCCAGGCGGTCGCGCTCGTCGGTGCCGACGTCGCCGTCCTCCTCGGGGGCGGCCGCGGCCAGCTCCGCGCGCTCGCTGAGCTCCTCCAGCTCCGCGCGGTCGCTCGCCAGGCGCCCCAGCACCGCCTCGCGGGCCGCGCGGGCCCGGTCGGCCTCCGCGCCGGCCGAGCGCACGGCCGCGCCCAGCTCGGCCAGCTGCTCGGCCACGGCGTTCATCCGCGCGTCGGACTCGTGCAGGTGCTCCAGCGCCGCGCGCACGCGCTCCTCGCCCGCCGCGCGGGCCTCCTCGGCCGCGGCGACGGCCCCCGCGGCCCGCTCCCCGCGCCGCTCGGCCGCGCGCAGGGCGTCGGCGGCCTCGTCGACGGCCGCCTGCACCTGCAGCAGGCTCGGCGCGGACGCCGACCCGCCCGCGGCCCGGTGCGCCGCCAGCAGGTCGCCGGCGCGGGTGACGGCCACGAGGTCCGGGCGCGCGACCAGGACCCCGCGCGCCGCGGCCAGATCCTCGCACACGACGGCGTCGCCCAGCAGCCGGGCCAGCGGCGCGCCCAGCTCGGCCGGCGCGGTGACGAGGTCCAGGGCGGGGCGGGCGCCGGGGGGCAGGTCCCCGCAGGCCGCCGCGGGCTCGTGCCCGCCGGCGGGGGCTCCGGCGACCACCAGGTGCGCCCGCCCGGCGTCGCCGTCCTTCAGGTGCTCCAGCGCCGCCACCGCCTCGGCCGGCGAGGCGACCGCCACCGCGTCGGCGGCCGCGCCCAGCGCCGCCGCCACGGCCTGCTCGAAGCCCGGCTCCACGCTCAGCAGCGCCGCCACCGAGCCCAGCACCCCCGACAGCCGGTCACCGGCCGCCAGCAGCGTGCCCGCCCCGTCCCCGCGGGCCAGGCCCAGCTCCAGCGCCTCGTGGCGGGCGCGCCAGCTGGTGCGCTCGCGCTCGGCCTCGCGCTCCTCCTCGCGGGCCGCGCGCAGCGCCTCCTCGGCCTCCGCCAGCGCGGCCGAGGCGCGCTCGTGCTCGGCGTCGAGGTCCTCCTCGCCCTCCTCCACGCCCGCGACCTGCGCCTCCAGCGCCGCGAAGCGCTCCCGGGCGCCGGCGCCGCGCTCCTCGGCCTCCGCCAGCGCCTGCGCCAGGCGCTCGGCCTCCGCCTCGCCGGCCTCCACGCGCGAGCGCCGGGCCGCCACCTGCCCCTGCAACCGGGCCAGGCCCTCGCGGCGGTCCGCGGCCGCGCGCAGCGCCGCCGCGACCCGCCGGTCCTCCGCGAGCGCGGCGGCGTCCGCGTCCGCGCGCCGCGCCAGCACCTCGTCCAGCGCGGCGCGGCCGGCGGCCACGCGCCCGGCCAGCTCGGCCTCCTCCGCCCGCACCCGCTCCGCCGAGCGCGCCAGCTCCTGCGGGTCGCGGCGCCCCGCGGCCTCCTCCGGCTCGGCCGCCAGCAGGCGCAGCCGCTCGGCGGCCAGCGCCCGCACCCCGCCCAGGCGCTCGGCCAGCGCCTGCAGGCGGTGGTGCGTCTCCACCGCGCGGGCCAGCTCCGGCGCGGCGGCCGCGGCGCGGGCCTCGGCCGCGGCCAGGCGCTCGGCGGCCTGCGACAGGTCCGCCTCCACCTGCGCCTGGCGGGCCTTCAGGGCGGCCTCGTCGGCCTCGTCGCGGGCCAGCGCGCTCACGGCCTGGACCAGGTCGTCGGCCAGCAGACGGCAGCGGGCGTCGCGCAGGTCGGCCTGCACCACCTGCGCGCGCCGGGCCGCCTCGGCCTGCCGGCCCAGCGGCTTCAGCTGGCGGCGCACCTCGACGACCAGGTCGGCCACCCGCGTGAGGTTGGCCTCCATCGCGTCCAGCTTGCGCAGCGCCTTCTCCTTGCGGCGGCGGTGCTTGAGGACGCCGGCGGCCTCCTCGACGAACCCGCGGCGCTCCTCCGGGGAGGCGCGCAGCACCGCGTCGATCTGCCCCTGGCCGACGATGACGTGCATCTCGCGGCCGATGCCGGAGTCGCTGAGCAGCTCCTGCACGTCCAGCAGCCGGCACGGGGCGCCGTTGATGGCGTACTCCGAGCCGCCCGTGCGGAACATCGTGCGGGTGACCGTCACCTCGGCGTACTCGATGGGCAGCGCGCCGTCGGAGTTGTCGATCGTCAGGCTGACCTCGGCGCGGCCCAGCGCCGCGCGGCCGGACGCGCCGGTCGTGCCGGCGAAGATGACGTCCTCCATCTTGCCGCCGCGCAGCGTCTTGGCGCTGTGCTCGCCCATCACCCACGCCAGGGCGTCGACCACGTTGGACTTGCCGGAGCCGTTGGGGCCGACGACGCACGTGATCCCCGGCTCCAGGCGCAGCGTCGTCGCCGAGGCGAACGACTTGAACCCCTTGAGGGTGAGGGTCTTCAGGTGCACGGTCGTCGAGCCTAACCACGCCGGGCGCCCGCACCGGCGCGCCGCGCGGGCCGCCGGACGGGCGGTGCGCGGCGGTGCGGGGCCGGGTGCGGGCCGGGCGCGGGGCCGGGTGCGGCGCGCGCCGGACGGGCGATCACCCCCCGTCCCGTGGTACGACGGTCGTGGCTCCAGGACACCGTCGTCCGAGGCCGACGACCGTCCGGAGACGGGCGGACCGAGGACGACCGCTCCCCGAGCCGAGAGGACACCCGTGTCGACCCCCACGGTCGCGTCGCTGCGCGCGCGACTGCCCCGCCCCCGCCCCGTCCCCCTCGCCCCCCTCGCCCCACCGCCGGGCCCCGGCGCGAGCGCCCCCGGCCCGGCCGCCGAGCGGTCCGTGCCGCTGCGCGTGCTGCTCGTCGTCGCGCTGCTGTGCTCGATCGGCCCGCTCTCGATCGACATGTACCTGCCGGCGTTCCCGGCGATCAGCGGCGACCTGTCCACCTCGGCGACCGCGGTGCAGCTGACGCTGACCACCTTCATGGCCGGCATGGCGCTGGGACAGCTCGTGCTCGGGCCCCTGTCCGACCGCCTCGGCCGGCGCCGCCTGCTCCTGGTGGGGGCAGCGACGTGCTTCGCCGCGGGGGTGGTGTGCGTCCTGACCCCCTCGATCGCGGTGATGGTCGTGGCCCGCTTCGTGCAGGGCTTCTCGGGCGCGGCCGGGCTGGTCATCGGCCGCGCCGTCGTCGCCGACGTCTCCTCCGGCCGGGCCGCGGCCCGCGCCTTCTCCACGCTGGCCGTCATCCAGGGCGTCGCCCCCGTCGTGGCCCCGATCCTCGGCGGCCTGCTGGCCGGGCCGGTGGGCTGGCGCGGCATCTTCGGCGTCATCGCGGCCGCGTCCCTCGTCATGACGCTGGCCGTGCTGCTCCTGCTGCCCGAGACGCTGCCCGCCGAGCGCCGGCACAGCGGCGGCGCCGCGCAGGTGGCGGCGACGGCCCGGCGGGTCCTGGGTCGGCGGCGCTACGTCGGCTACGTGCTCACCGTCACCTCCGCGTTCGCGGGGATCTTCGCCTACGTCTCGGCCGCGCCGTTCGTGTTCACCAACGTCCTGGGCCTGAGCACCGGCTGGTTCTCCGTCGCCTTCGCCGCCAACGCGATCGGCATCGTCGCCGGCAGCTCCAGCTCGGCGCTGCTGCTGCGCCGGCTGGACCCGCGCACCGTCCTGACCGCGGGGGTGTCGCTGCAGATCACGTGCGCGCTCGCGATGGGCGCGGCCGTCCTGGTGCTCGGCTCCCCGACCGTCCTCGTGCTGCCGCTGCTGTGGCTGACGATGTACGCGGCGGGCCTGACGTTCGGCAACGCCACCGCGCTGGCCATCGAGCAGGTCCGCTTCGCCGCCGGCACCGGCTCGGCCGTGCAGGGCGCCCTGCAGTTCGGGTTCGCGGCGCTGGTGTCCCCGCTGGTGGGGCTGGCCGGGGAGGCCTCCGCCGTGCCGATGGCGGTGGTCATGCTCGGCGCCGCCGCGGTCTCGGCGACCGCGCTGTTCGCCGTCGCCCGCCCGTGGTCGCGGCGGCTGCCCGCGCCCGCCTGAGGAGGGTCCCCGGCGCGCCGCGCGGGGTCAGCGGGTCTCGAACCCGCGGGCCCCGCGGGCGGCGGTGCGGTGCTCCACGACCGCGGTGACGCGCCCCGGGCGCCGGTGCGCCGACGGTTCCGCGCGCAGCCGGGACAGCAGCTCGGCCAGCGCGGGCGGCGGGCCCTCGGCCACGACCTCCACCCGCCCGTCGCCCTTGTTGGCCGCGCTGCCGGCCAGGCCGAGCTCCAGCGCCTGCGAGCGCACCCACCAGCGGAAGCCGACGCCCTGCACGGTCCCGGAGACGAAGACCGTCACGCGCTCGGCCGCGCCGTCGCCGCTCACGCGGTCCTGGCCCGGGCGCCGGTGCCGCGCGGGCGCGGCTGGCAGCCCGGGCAGGTGAAGGACGAGCGGTTCATGAAGGTGTCGCGGCGCACCGTCGACCCGCACCGCGGGCAGGGGCGGCCCGCCTGCCCGTAGACGGCCAGGGAGCGGTCGAAGTAGCCGCTGGCGCCGTTGACGTTGACGTACAGGGAGTCGAAGCTCGTGCCGCCCGCCGCCAGGGCGGCGCTCATCACCTCGCGCAGCCCGGCCAGCAGCAGGTCCACCTGGGCGCGGCGCAGGGTGCGGGTGGGCCGGGCGCCGTGCAGGCGGGCCCGCCACAGCGCCTCGTCGGCGTAGATGTTGCCCACGCCCGACAGCAGCGTCTGGTCCAGCAGGGCGCGCTTGACCTCGGTGGTGCGCGCGCGCAGCCGCCGGGCCAGGTCGGCGTCGTCGAAGGCCGGGTCCAGCGGGTCGCGGGCGATGTGCGTCACCGGCTGCGGCACCAGCGCCGCCCAGGGGGCGTCCGGGTGCTCGCAGCGGCCCGCGGGCGCCCCCGCCACGGCGGACGGGTCCTCGGCCAGCGGCACGACGGCGACACCGCCGAAGGTGCGCTGGTCCACGAAGCGCAGCTCGGGGCCGCCGTCGGTGAAGCGCCAGCGGGCGCGCAGGTGCTTCTCCTCGGGGGCGTCCTCGGCCTCCACGAGCAGCTGACCGCTCATGCCCAGGTGCACGACGAGGGCCTCCCCCGTCGGCCCGGCGCCGCCCGGCTCCCCCGGCCGCCCGGGCACGGCCAGGGGCAGCCACAGGTACTTGCCGCGCCGCGCGGCGTCGGCGAGGACGGTGCCCTCCAGGCGGGCGGCGGCGTCGGCGGGCCCGGCGGTGTGCCGGCGCACCACCCGCTCGCCCCGGAACTCCACGGAGCGGACCTCGCGGCCGGCGACCCAGCGGGCCACGCCCCGGCGCACGACCTCGACCTCGGGCAGCTCGGGCACGGCGCGTCGTCGGGCGCCTCAGCGCTCGGCGGGCTCGTCGCGCACGGAGCGCGCGGCCCCGGCCTCGCGCAGGCTGCTCACCGCGGCCGCGGCGGCCTGCTGCTCGGCCTCCTTCTTGCTGCGCCCGGCGCCCTCGCCCAGCGGGGTGCCGGCGACGACGGCCTCGGCGCGGAAGCTCTTGGCGTGGTCCGGACCGGAGTCGGTGACCACGTACGAGGGGGCGCCCAGGCCCGAGGACGCCGTCAGCTCCTGCAGGGCCGTCTTCCAGTCGGTGCCGGCCGCGCCCAGCCGCTCGGAGGCCTCCACGAGCGGGGTCACCAGCCGCAGCACGAACGCGCGCGCGGTGTCCAGGCCCAGCGACAGGTACGCGGCGCCGATGACCGCCTCGAGCGTGTCGGCGAGGATGGAGGACTTGTCCCGGCCGCCGGTGGTCTCCTCGCCCTTGCCCAGCCGGACCGAGTCGCCCAGCCGCAGGCCGCGGGCCACGTCGGCCAGGGCGCGCATGTTCACCACGGACGCCCGCAGCTTCGCCAGGCGCCCCTCGGGCACGTCGGGGAAGCGGCGGTACAGCTCGTCGGTGACGACCAGGCCCAGCACGGCGTCGCCGAGGAACTCCAGCCGCTCGTTCGTCGGCAGCCCCCCGTGCTCGTACGCGTACGAGCGGTGGGTGAAGGCCTGCACGAGCAGCTGGCGGTCGATCGACACGCCGAGGTCGGCCTCCAGCCGGTCGGCGTCCACGTGGTTGCGCACGCCGGCCGGCCGGGAGCCGACCACCTCCTCCGAGCTCAGCTCAGAGGTCCTTGACCTTGCGGCCCTTGTACTCCAGGTACAGCGGGGTGCCGGCCGAGTCGGTCACGACCCGGGCCTGGTGCGGGCGCGCGTAGACGGCCTGGCCGCGCTGGGTGCTGCGGACCAGCGTCTCCTCCGACGCCTTCCACTGCGCGCGGCGCGACCGCGTGTTGCTGCGGGACATCTTCCGCTTCGGGACGGCCACGGTCAGCTCTTCTCTCTCGATCCGGACGGGTTCTCGTCGGGCTGCTGCGCGAGCAGGCCCTCCAGGGCGGACCAGCGCGGGTCCGCCGGTCGGTCGGGGGACGGGGCCTGCTCGGAGACCCCGATCTCCCAGTCCTGCTGGCACACGCCGCCGCACTCCGGCTGGAACGGCAGCTCCAGCACGACGGCGTCGCGCACGGCGGGCTCGATGTCGACGAGCTCGCCGGCGGCGACCTCGCGGACCTCGTCCTCCTCGTCGGCGACCTCCGCGGGCGTGCGGCCGGGGTAGGCGAACAGCTCCTGCACCTCGACGGTGACCTCCTCGGTCACCTCGGTGAGGCAGCGCACGCACTCGCCCACGGCCGTCGCGCGCACCGTCCCCGAGACCAGCACCCCCTCCATCACGGCCTCCAGGCGGAGGTCGAGGTGGAGGTCGCTGCCCTCCGGCACGCCGATGACGGCGATGCCGAGGTCGGCGGGCGCGGGCACGGTGGCGGTGTACGTGCGCATCGACCCGGGACGCCGCCCCAGCTCGTGCGTGGACAGCACCAGCGGCGCGGACGGGTCGAGCCGACCCTCCTGCACCTTGCTCACGGAACCGTCCTCCAGACGACGACTGCGGGTGGCGCGCGGGACGCGCCAGTCGGCCCCGCCGCGCGCGGTGAGCACCACGGGCGTCGAGGCCGGGGTCAAGGGTAGCCGAGCAGGTGCCCGCTCACCCAATCGCCGCCGCGAGCACCCCCGCGGTCGCCGCCGCGAGCACCGCGGGGGCTCAGCGGGCAGGGCTGGCGCCCCCGGGCCGCGGGGCCGCCGGGGCGCCCCCCTCCGCGGCGGCCGCGGGCGCCGCGCCGGGTGCCGCACCGGGTGCCGCCGCGCCGTCGGCCGCCCCGGTGCCGCCGGCGGCGGGGTCCTCGCCCGGGGTGCGGACCTTCAGCCGCTCGCGGCCGCGGCGGGCCTGCTGCTGCAGGCGCTCCAGCTCCTCCTCGAAGTCGCCCAGCTTGCCGTCGCACCAGGCGTCGGCGTCCACGCGCAGCCGGTGGGCCTCCTCGCGGGCCGTGGTGACGATGTGCTCGGCGCGCTCGCGGGCCGCGCGGGTGACGGCCTGGGAGTCGGTGAGCTCCTCGGCGCGGGCGCGCGCCTCGGCCAGCACGTGGTCGGCCTGCTCGCGGGCCGCCTCGAGCACCTCGTCGCGCTGCGCCAGCACGTCACCGGCCTGCTGGACCTCCGCCGGCAGCAGCCGGCGCACCTCGGCGACCAGCCGCAGCACCTGCTCGCGGTCGACGACCACCGACGAGGACAGCGGGACCGCCCGGGCCCCCGACACGAGCGCGGCGAGCTCGCCGAGCTTCTCGTGCACCTCCACGACTACCTGCTTCCTCACGGACGACCGGGACCGGCCCATCCTGCCGTGCCGCCGCCCGCGGCGGGGCCCCGCCCACGCCCGGACGGGTGCTCAGCCGGCCGCGTCGTCCACGCCACCCAGGCGCCGCAGCAGCGGCCCGTGCACCGCGGCCGGGACGAGGTCGCGCACGTCGCCGCCGTGGCGGGCGACCTCCTTGACCAGGCTGGAGGACACGTGCTCGAAGCGCGGGTCGCCGACGACGAACACCGTCTCCACACCGGCCAGGTGCCGGTTCATCAGCGCCATCGGCAGCTCGTAGGCGTAGTCCGTGCCACCGCGCAGGCCCTTGACCACGACGTCGGCGCCGACCCGGCGGCAGTGCTCGACGAGCAGGCCGCCGGCGAACTCCTCCACCCGCACCCGGGCCGCTCGCGGGTCGCCGGAGGCCTCGAGCGCCTCGCGCACCAGGGCCACGCGCTCCGGCCCGTCGAACAGGCCGCGCTTGGCGGGGTTGGTGGCGACCCCGACGACGACCTCGTCGAACATCGCCGCGGCGCGCAGCACGACGTCGACGTGGCCGACGGTGACCGGGTCGAAGCTGCCGGGGCACACGCAGCGGCGGGCGGGAGGGGCGTCCACGCGCGGACCCTAGCCGCCCACCGGCCCGTCCCCGCCCGCTCCCCCGCCGTCGTCGTCGCCCGGGAGGTGAGCCGTCCACACCGCCGTCTCGCCGTAGCGGCGCTCGCGGCCGGGCTCCAGCGCGGCCGGCCAGCGCGGGCGCGGGGAGCGGCTGCTGCGCTCGACGACGACGGTCGAGCCGGGGGCCAGCAGGGGCGCCAGCGCGGCCAGGACGGCCGCCAGCTCGTCCTCGCCCAGGGGGTAGGGCGGGTCCAGGAGGGCCAGGTCGTACCGCTCCCCCGCCGCCGCCGCGGCGCCCAGGTGGCGCTCGACGCGGTCGGCGACGACCCGCACCCCCGGCAGCGCCAGGGCCGCGGCGTTGGCGCGCGCCACCTGCGCGGCCCGGCGGTCGGCCTCGACGAGCACGACGCGCTGCGCACCGCGGCTGGCGGCCTCCAGGCCCAGCGCGCCCGAGCCGGCGTACAGGTCGAGCACGCGCGCGCCCCGGACGGCGCCGGCAGCCTCCAGCGCGGAGAACAGCGCCTCGCGCACCCGGTCGCTCGTGGGCCGGGTGGTCTGCCCCGGCGGCACCTTCAGGCGCCGCCCGCCGGCCGCCCCGGCGACGATCCGCGTCACGCGGCGGCCCCGGCGCGCGGCTCGCGGGCCCGGGCGCGCGCGGCGGCGTAGCCCCAGCCGATCGCCACCGCGGCCAGCGTGGCGACCACCTGCCCCTCCACGACCAGGCCGACGGCGCCGCCGGCCAGCAGGGCCAGCAGCAGCGGCAGGGTCGCCAGGACCGCCAGGTCCGGGCCGGTGGAGACCGCGGCCACGGCGGCGGTGGGCACGGCGCCCATCGCCGTGACGACCTGCGGGCGCGACAGGTCGGGGTCCGGGCGCAGCGCCCCGCGCAGGGCCGCGGCCGCCCAGCCGGGCCCGGCCAGCGCCCCCAGCAGCGCCCACGCCCACCAGGCCGTGGGACCGCCCGCGGTGACCAGCCCCGACGTCGTCGCGGCCAGCGGCACGGCCAGCGCGCCCCACAGCGCGCACAGCGCGGCCACCGGCAGCAGCCGCACGAGGACGACGGCGCGGGCGTCCACCGGCAGGGCGCGCACCGCCGCGGGCACCAGGACCGCGCTGCGGGCCGGCTCGGACAGGGTGGTGGCGGCCGCGTACCCGGCCGCCCACAGCAGCAGCGCCACGACACCCGGGTGGGCGGAGGTGGCCGCCGCCACGACCAGCGGCACGAGGACCAGGACGGCGGCCGTCACGAGCCGGCGCGGCTGGCGGCGCAGCAGGAGCAGGTCGGCGGTCAGCACCGCCCCCAGCGGCCCGCGCACGCGCGGCGCCCGCCGCCCGGCCGGGCGGGCGGAGCGGACGCGGGGGGGACCGTCGGCGGCCAGCGCCCGACCCGTCTCGCGCAGGTCCAGCTGCAGCAGCGAGGCCGTCAGCCGGGTCAGGCGGGCCGAGCCGCGGCGCAGCGCCGCGGCCGGGGTGCCGGCCACGTCGCGGTGCGCGCGCCGGCCGGGACCGGCCAGGGCGACCAGCGCGGCCAGCGCCGCCGCGGCCGCCGGGACGGCCAGCGCGGCGGGCGGCACGGACGCCACCGGCACCGCGGCCGCCGCCGAGACGGCCAGGAGGACGACGAGCACCGCGGCGGCAGCGTCCAGGGCGGCCGCGCGCCGCAGCAGCCGCGGCGTGGATGCGCGCGCCGGGTGCCGCACGAGCACCGGCAGCAGCAGCGCCGCACCCCCGGCGGCCAGCGCAGCCCCCAGCACGGCCGCCCCCGCCACGGCGGCGACGACCGTCCCCGCGCCGGCCGTCCCGGTGGCGCCCAGGGCGACCGAGGCCGCCCACGCGCACGTCAGCGCCCCGGCGGCGGCCAGCGCGGCGGCGCGCCGGCGCACGACGGGCCGCAGCAGCGCCCCGCGCGCCACCGGCAGCGGCGTCCACCACGCCGTCGGGGCGGCGGGCAGGCTGACCGGCCCCAGCCGGCACAGCCCGGCCAGCAGCAGCAGGACGGCGGCGACGGCCAGCCCGGCGGCGGCCGCCACGGCGGAGGTGCTGGTCACCGGGCCGGGTCCGGCGGCCGGCTCGGCCAGACCCCGCTGCAGCGCCTGGCGCAGCGAGGAGCTGGCCCCCAGCAGCAGGAGCGTGGCGATGGCGACCTCCAGCACCGTCGTGTACATGTCGGTGACGGCGGTGCGCAACCCGCGCAGGGCGCGCGCGGGGCTCGCCTCGCGGACCAGGTCGCGGCGGGTGGGCAGCGCGGCGCCCGCGGCGGGACCGGGCAGGGCGGTCGCGGGGCCGGTCGCGGAGCCGGTCGCGGAGCCGGTCGCGGAGCCGGTCGCGGAGCCGGTCGCGGAGCCGGTCGCGGAGCCGGTGCGGGCGCTCACGCGACCGGGTCCGAGACCACGCGGGCGGCCTCCTCGGCGTCCACGACCCGGCAGCCGGCGGGCCCGCCGTCCCCGGCGTCCGCCGCGTCGTCGACGACGACGGCGCGGTCGGCCAGGCCGCGCAGCAGGACGGTGTCGTGGGTGGCCACGAGCAGCGCCGTGCCCGCGTCCCGCTCGGCGCGCAGCCGCTCCAGCAGGGCGGCGCGCCCGGGCGGGTCCAGGCGCTGCTCCGGCTCGTCGAGCAGCAGCAGCGCGCGCGGGCGCACGAGGGCGGCGGCCAGCAGCAGGCGGCGCTTCTGCCCGCTGGACAGCGACACGGGCAGCTGGTCGGCGGCCCCGGTCAGCCGCTGCGCGGCCAGCTCGGCGTCCACGACGGCGGCCACGTCGCGCACGCCGTGGCCGCGGGCGACCAGCTCCAGGTGCTCGGCCACCGACAGCTCGGCGAACCAGGCGTCCTCGTCGAAGACGCAGGCCACCCGGCGGCGGAAGGACGCCGAGCGCTCGTCGACGGGCTGCCCCTGGAGCAGGACCTGCCCGGCCAGCGGCTCCAGCAGGCCGGCGACCGCGCGCAGGACGGTGGACTTGCCCGCGCCGTTGGCGCCGACCAGGCACACCGCCTCCCCGGGCGCGACGTCCACGGTGACGGGGGCGCACACCGGCTCGGCGCTCCAGCCGACGGACAGCTCCCGCAGGCTCAGCAGCGGCCCCGTCCCCGACGCCCGGGACGACCCGGACGCCCCGGACGCCTCCGCCGCGCGGGCGGCGCGCGGGGCGCGGGTGCTCACGCGCGCTCCAGGAACCGCTCGGTGTCGCCGGAGACGCGCTCGGCGACGGCCGCGGCCAGCGCCGGGTGCCCGGTCAGCGCCGGGTCGCGCTCGACGAGCTCGGTGGCGTCGCGGCGGGCCTCGGCGATGACGTCGGCGTCGCGCAGCACGCTGAGCAGCTGCAGGGAGGTGCGCCGCCCGGACTGCGCGGCGCCCAGGACGTCGCCCTCGCGGCGCTGCTCCAGGTCGACCTGGGCCAGGGCGAACCCGTCGGTGGTGGCGGCCAGCGCCTTCAGGCGCTTCCCGGCCGCCGAGCCCTCCTCCACGCCGGTCAGCAGCAGGCACGTGCCGGGCAGGCCGCCGCGGCCGATGCGCCCGCGCAGCTGGTGCAGCTGGGAGATGCCGAAGCGGTCGGCGTCGACGACGACCATGACGGAGGCGGTGGGCACGTCGACGCCGACCTCGACGACGGTGGTGGCGACGACGACGTCCACCTCGCCGGCGGCGAAGCGGCGCATGACGTCCTCCTTCTCCGCGGCGGGCAGGCGCCCGTGCAGCACCTCGGTGCGCAGGCCGCTGGTCGCCGGGTGCTCGCGCACGGTGCGCACGACGTCGAGGACGGCCGCGGCGGGGCGCTGGGCGTCCCCGGCGGGCGGCTCCTCCTCCGGCGGCTCCTCCCACAGCGCGTCGGTGCCCGGCTCCAGGTCCCCCGCGGCCGGGTCCGCGGGGGCCGCCGGGGCGGCGGCGGGGCCGTCGTCGCCGGGCTCCTCGCCGATGCGCGGGCACACCACGTACGTCTGCCGGCCGCGCGCGGCCTCCTCGGCGACGCGCTCCCACACCCGGTCGACCCAGGAGGTGCGCTGCAGCGGCACCACGGTGGTGGTCACGGGGGCGCGCCCGGGCGGCAGCTCGTCCAGGACGGAGGTCTCCAGGTCCCCGAAGACGGTCATCGCGACGGTGCGCGGGATGGGGGTGGCGGTCATGACGAGCAGGTGGGCGGTGCGCCCGCCGCGCCGGCGCAGCGCGTCGCGCTGCTCGACGCCGAAGCGGTGCTGCTCGTCGACGACGACCAGACCCAGGTCGGCGAACCGCACGTGCTCCTGCAGCAGGGCGTGCGTGCCCACGACGATGCCCGCCTCGCCGCTCGCGGCGGCCAGCAGCGCCTCGCGCCGGGCCGCGGCCCCCAGCGAGCCGGTCAGCAGCACGACGCGGGTGCCGCGCTCGTCGCCGCCGAGCAGCCCGCCGCGGGCCAGGTCGCCCAGCGCGGCGGTCAGCGAGCGCAGGTGCTGGGAGGCCAGCACCTCGGTGGGGGCCAGCAGCGCGGCCTGGCCGCCGGAGTCGACCACCCGCAGCATCGCCCGCAGCGCCACGAGGGTCTTGCCGGCGCCGACGTCGCCCTGCAGCAGGCGCTGCATGGGGTGGTCGCGGGCCAGGTCGGCGGCGACCTCCTCGCCCACGCGCGCCTGCGCGGCCGTCAGCGGGTACGGCAGCCGCTCGTCGAAGGCGTCCAGCGCCCCGCCGGCGCGGCCGGGGCGGGCCACGGCGCGCTCGGCGGCCGCCTCGTGGCGCCGCTGCGCCAGGGCGGTCTGCAGGACGAAGGCCTCCTCGTAGCGCAGCCGCTGCTGCCCGGCCGCCAGGTGCTCGCGGGTGTCGGGGGCGTGCACGGCGCGCAGCGCGGCCAGCGGGCCCAGCAGGCCGTGGCGGGCCACGAGCTCGGGCGGCAGGACGTCGGGGATCCCGTCGGCGCGCTCGTCGAGGGGGTCCAGGACGGCGCGCACGGCCTTCTCGACCTTCCAGCTGGCCGCCTTGCCGGTGGCCGCGTACAGCGGCACGGGGCGGTCGACGACGACCCCGGCGTCGTCGACGCCGTCGGGCAGCGCCTGGTAGTCGGGCCGCGCGAGCTGCAGGGAGTGCCGGAAGCGCTCGACCTTGCCGGAGACGACGACGGTGCGCCCGGGCACGAGCTCGCGGCGGTGGTGGGCGAACTGGTTGACGTGGCGGGCGAAGAACGTCAGGCCGATCGGGGTGCGCCCGTCGGTGAGGGTGACCTGCAGCAGCGCGCCGGCCCGCGCGCGCATGGGCCGCGGGACGGCGACCTCCTGCACGCGCGCCACGACGGTGACCTGCTCACCGGCCTCCAGGTCACCGACGGGGGTGACCTGGCCGCGCTCGACGTAGCGGCGGGGCAGGTGCCACAGCAGGTCGCGCACGGTCGCCAGGCCCAGCTCCTCGGCCAGCAGCGCGGCCGTGCGCGCGCCCAGGCGGCTGGACAGCGGTGCGTCCAGCTCGTCCACGCGGGCAGGCTACTGCGGCGCGCCGACAGCCCCGGTGCGGCTCACCGGCGCTCGCGGGCGCTGACCGGCGGCGCGTCCGGCGCCGGCGCCGGGGCGGGCACGCGCGGAGCAGCGGGAGCGGCGGCGTCGGCGGTGTGCCCGGCGCGGGCGACCCGGTCGCGGCCGGCGCGCTTGGCGGCGTACAGGGCCTGGTCGGCGCGCGCGACGAGCTGGTGCGGGGCCGGCGGGTGCCCGGCGTCCCCGGGCACGCTGACGGCCAGGCCGACGCTCACGGTCGGGCGCAGCGCGTCGACGCCGTCGGCGGGGGCCAGCGGCGAGCGGGGCAGGCGCAGGGCGGCGACCCCGGCGCGGAAGCGCTCGGCCACCGCGTGCAGGGCGTCGGCGCGCAGCGGTCCGACGCCGGGCCCGTGCGGGTCGTGCTCGTCGTGGACGAGGACGACGGCCAGCTCGTCGCCGCCGTAGCGGGCCACGACGTCGCCGGTGCGGCACACCGCGCGCAGCTGGTCGGCGACGGCGCGCAGGACGGCGTCGCCGGTGGCGTGGCCGTCGACGTCGTTGACGCGCTTGAAGTGGTCCACGTCAGCGAGCAGGACGCCGCAGGCGCGCCCGGCGGCCAGGTGCTCGGTGAGCACGGCGTCGAAGACGCGGCGGGTGGCCAGCCCCGTCAGCGCGTCGGTGCCCGCGTCGTGGCGCAGCCGCTGCACCAGGCGGTCGGTGCGGTCGCGGGCGGCGGTGAGCATCGCGGTGACGACGGCGAAGGTGGCCAGGTGGGCGGGCACGTCGCGGGCCACCGCCGCGGTGCCCTCGAGCACCGCCAGCAGGGCCGCGTCGGCGAGGACGGCCTGCGCGGTCAGCAGCCAGGCCGCGGCGCGGCGCAGGTGGTAGGCGGCGTACAGCGCCGGCCAGCCCAGGTAGACCTGCGCGCCGAAGGAGGTGTCCTGCGTGAAGACGTCCAGCAGGAGGACGAGCAGGCCCGCGCCGGAGGCCAGCAGGACGGCCGCCCACCCGGGGCAGCGCTCGGGGCGGGCGACGGGCCAGGCGCTGGCCAGCGCCATCACCGCGGCCGCGCCGACGGTGGCGGCCCAGCCGCCGGGGCGCTGGCCGAGGACCTCGGGCGAGACGAGGCCGTTGACGACGGTGTAGACGGCGCCGCACAGCGCGAGGAGCCCGACGACGCGGGTGGCCGCCACGGGCTCGCGCGGGGTCCACCAGCGCGGGCGGCCGCCGGCGCGCGGGGTCGTGGGCTGGTCCACGTCCGTCCATCGGCAGGCGCGGGGCCCGGCTGCAGGGCCGGACGGGCGGTTCGCGGGCACGGTCGCGCCTCGGCTATGGTTGTCCGCGGTGTCCGGACGGCCGGGCACCGTCGCGTCGCCCGCCCGAGCGTTCGGGGGCCGGCGCGCACACCCCACCGATCGACCCCAGGAGTTCCCCGTGGCTGCCACCTGCGACGTCTGCGCCAAGGGCCCTGGCTTCGGCAAGAGCGTCTCGCACTCGCACCGGCGGACCAACCGGATGTGGCTCCCGAACATCCAGCGGATCCGGGCGACCGTCAACGGGTCCCCCAAGCGCCTCAACGTGTGCACCTCCTGCCTGAAGGCAGGCAAGGTCACCCGCTGACCCCTTGACCGGCCGAGGGCCGCTCCCCACCCGGGGGGCGGCCCTCGTCGCGTCCGGGACCGCCCGCCCCGCCGCTCACCCGCGGGCGAAGTGGTCCCAGCCGGAGCCGGGCCCGTCCCAGCGCCGCCCGTCGACGGTGACCGCCGGGGCGCCCGCGGCCGCGACCCGGCCGACGGCCCGGAAGCCGGCGGGCAGGGCGGTCCCGGGCGGGAAGCAGGCCAGCAGGGCGTGGTCCTCCCCGCCGGTGAGGACGAACCCGTCGGCGGTGGCGGCGTCCACCCCCGCGGTGGCGGCGAGCGCCGCGGACCAGGAGCCCAGCAGGCCGCCGCGCAGGTCCAGGTCGATCGCGGCGCCGCTGGCGGCGGCGGTGCGCCCGGCGTCGCGCAGCAGGCCGTCGCTGACGTCCATGAGGGCGCTGGCCCCGGCCCGCGCGGCGGCGGGACCGGCGGCCACGGGCGGGACCGGGCGCCGGTGGGCGCTCACGAGACCGGCGGCGGCGCCGTGTCCGGCGCCGTCCGGCCCGCCGGGCCCGTGCGCGCGCAGCAGGTGCCAGCCGGCCGCCGAGCGCCCCAGCTCCCCGGCGAGGGCGACGACGTCGCCGGGCCGCGCCCCCGAGCGCAGCACGGGCGCGCGCCCGCCCAGGTCGCCGAGGGCGGTGACGGAGACGACGACCTCGGCGGCGCCGGACAGGTCGCCGCCCACGACGACGGCGCCCAGCTCCCGGCAGGCGTCGGCGGCCCCCCGGGCGAAGTCCTCCACCCACGCCACCTCGACGTCTCCGGGCAGGCCGAGGGCGACGACCAGGCCGGTGCAGCGCGCGCCCATCGCGGCCACGTCGGCGACGTTCTGCGCGACGGCCTTCCAGCCGACGTCGGCGCCGCTGGACCAGTCGCGGCGGAAGTCGCGGTGCTCGACGAGGACGTCGGTCGTCACGACGACGCGCCCGTCGGGGGCGGCGACGACGGCGGCGTCGTCGCCGGGGCCGACGAGGGCCTCGCGCGGCAGCAGCGGCACGACCCGGTCCAGCAGGCCCTGCTCGTCGAGGTCCCCGACGAGCAGCGGCCCGGCGGGTGTCACGATGCCCTCCGATGACGTCCCCGGCCCCCGGCGGCGGCGCGCCCGGCCGGGCGGACGCCGCGAGCGCCCCGAGCACCCCGCCCGCACCGGCCCGCCTGCGCCTGTGGGTCGCGCTGGTCGTGCTCGCCGTGGCGGCGGGCGCGCTGTGGGCCTACCGCAGCGGCACCTCGGGCGTCCAGGCCGCCCCGGGCGCGGGCGCCCCGGAGTGCGCGGCGCTGCTGCAGGAGCTGCCGGCGAGCCTGGGCGTGCTCGGGCGCGTCCCGCAGGGCGCCGCGGGCGTGGCGGTGTGGGAGGGCCCCGGCGGCCGCGAGGTGGTCCTGCGCTGCGGCGCGCAGGTGCTGGGCCCCACGACGAAGGAGTGCGTGCCCGTCGGCCCGGACCCGGAGTCCTCGGTGGACTGGGTGGTGGACGCCCGCAGCGACCGGGCGGTGCGCTTCCTGACCTACGGGCGCGAGCCGGCCGTGGAGGTCACCGTCCGCTTCGGCGACGCGGGGGCCGCCGGCGCCAGCAGCGCCACGGCGCAGCTGGTGGACCTGGCCGGGCCGGTCGGCGCGGTCCGGCAGACGCGCACCTGCCTGTGAGCGCACCGCTCAGCGCAGCCCGGCGGGCCGGTGCAGGGCCTGCTGCAGCAGGCGGTCCACCAGCTCCTCGTAGGAGACGCCGGAGGCCGCCCACAGCTGCGGGAACATCGACGTCGGCGTGAACCCGGGCATCGTGTTGATCTCGTTGACGACGACCCGCGCGCCGCCGCCGCCGTCCGGGTCGCCGTCCGGGTCGACGTCGACGAACAGGTCGACGCGGGCCAGGCCCTCCGCGCCCATCGCGGCGAACACCTCGACGGCGGTGCGCCGCACGGCGTCGGTGACGTGGGCGGGCAGGTCGGCCGGGCAGCTGATCCGGACCGCGGCGGCGTCGAGGTACTTGGCCTCGAAGTCGTAGAAGGCGCGCCCGTCGACGACCTCGACCTCCCCGGGCAGGCTGGCGCTCACCGTCCCGTCGGGTTCCTGCAGGACGCCGACCTCGACCTCGCGGCCGGCCACCCGCGCCTCGACGAGGAACTTCGGGTCGTGCTCGAGCGCGGCCGCGACGGCGGCGTCCAGCTGACCGGGCTCGTCGACGCGGCTGATGCCGATGCTGGAGCCGGCGCGGGCGGGCTTGACGAAGACGGGCAGGCCCAGGGCGGCGACCTCGGCGCGGCAGGCCTCGCGGTCGGTCTCCCAGCGCCGGGCGGTGCCCCACCACCACGGGCCGACGCTCAGGCCGGCGCCGGCGAGCATGGTCTTCATGGCCTGCTTGTCCATCCCGGCGGCCGAGGCCAGCACGCCGGAGCCGACGTAGCGGGTGCCGGACATCTCCAGCAGGCCCTGCAGGGTGCCGTCCTCGCCGTAGGGGCCGTGCAGGAGGGGGAAGACGACGTCCACGGCCAGGTCGGCGGGGGTGGCGCGGGCGGCGGGCGCGTCGAGGCGGTGCAGGGCGCGCGCCTCGACGTCCTGGGCGAGGGCGACGCGCTCACCGGCGGCGGGCACCTCGGGCAGCTTGCCGTCGACGATGCGCAGGCGCTCGGGGTCGTCGTCGACGAGGACCCACTGCCCGCCGCGCGTGATGCCGACGGGCACGACGTCGTAGCGGGCGCGGTCGACGGCGGCGAGGACGCTCGCGGCCGTCACGCAGCTGATGGCGTGCTCGGAGGAGCGGCCGCCGAAGAGGACGGCGACGCGGGGCTTCGCGCTCGGGCCGGAGGGAGTCATCGCGGGGACCCTACCGGCGGTGTGGTTGTCTCCTGCCGTGCCACGACAGGAGCCACGACAGGACCCGCAGGACCCGCAGGACGTCCCCGGGCAGCGCCCGCTGTCCCCCGCCACCGTCGCGGTGGTCGCCGGCCGCCCGCCGCGCGCCCACGACGCCGAGCTGAACGTGGCCGTGTCGCTGTCGGCGACGTACGTGGGCGGCGGCTCGCTGGCCACCGGCGCCACGGACACCGGCGAGCCGCAGGGCCCGACCCTCGGCTACGGCCGCTTCGGCAACCCGACGTGGTCGGCGCTGGAGGAGGCGCTGGGCGCCCTGGAGGGCGGTGAGGCGCTGACGTTCGCCTCCGGGATGGCGGCCGTGGCCGCCGCGCTGCACCTGCTGCCGGCGACCGGCACCGTGCTGGTGCCGCACGGGGCGTACAACGGCACGCACTCGCTGACGGCGCTGCTGGCCGAGCAGGGCCGCGTCGCGGTGCGGCACGTGGACATCACCGACGTGGCCGGCGTGCGGGCGGTGCTGGCCGAGGTCGAGGGACCGGTCGCGCTGTGGCTGGAGTCGCCGACGAACCCGCTGCTGGAGGTCGCCGACATCGCGGCGCTGGCCGCGGCCGGGCGCGAGCGCGGCGCGGTCGTCGTGGTGGACAACACCTTCGCCACGCCGCTGCTGCAGCGGCCCCTGGAGCTGGGCGCCGACGTCGTCGTGCACGCGGTGACGAAGTTCCTCTCGGGCCACTCCGACGTGGTGATGGGGGCCGTGGTGGTGCCGGCGGGCTCGGCGCACCGCGACGCGCTGCTGCGGCACCGCACGCTGCACGGGGCGGTCCCCGGGCCGCTGGAGGCGTTCCTGGCGCTGCGCGGGCTGCGCACGCTGCCGCTGCGGCTGGAGCGCTCGCAGGCCAGCGCCGCGGAGCTGGCCCGGCGGCTGCGCGAGCACCCGGCGGTGACGCGGGTGCGCCACCCCTCGCTGCCGGAGGACCCCGGGCACGCGCTGGCGGCCCGGCAGATGGGCGGTTTCGGCGCGATCGTCTCGATCGAGGTGGCCGGCGGGGCGGCCGCGGCGGACGCCGTGGTGGACGCGGTGCGGCTGTGGGTGCCCGCCACGAGCCTGGGCGGGGTCGAGTCGCTGGTGGAGCGGCGCCGCCGGCACGCCGGGGAGCCGCGCGTGGTGCCCGAGGACCTGCTGCGCCTGTCGGTGGGCGTGGAGGACCTCGAGGACCTGTGGGCGGACCTGGCGCGGGCGCTGGACCGGGTGGCGCCGCGCGGCTGACGCCGGGACCGGCCGGTCCCGGCCGCTCAGGCGAGGGGCCAGGGCCCGTCGAGGGTGCGGGCGCGCGCCAGCAGCCGCCCGGCGGTCTCGGCGGGGGTGCTCTCGGCGCGCAGGACGGCGACGACCTCGCGGGTCAGCGGCAGGTCGACGCCGGCGCGCTCGGCGCGGCGCAGGACGGCCGGGGCGCTGGCCACGCCCTCGGCGGTGCCGCCCGCGGCGGCCAGCGCGGTCCCCAGGTCGGCGCCGCGGCCCAGGGCGGTGCCCACGCGGTGGTTGCGCGACAGCGGCGAGCCGCAGGTGGCGACGAGGTCGCCGACGCCGGCGAGCCCGGCGAACGTGGCCTCGCGGGCGCCGAGGGCGACGCCGAGGCGGGTGGTCTCGGCCAGGCCGCGGGTGAGGATGGCGGCGCGGGCGTTGGCGCCGTGCCCGGCGCCCTCGGTGACGCCGACGGCCAGGGCGACGACGTTCTTCAGGGCCCCGGCGACGTCGACGCCGGTGACGTCGGTGGACAGGTACGGGCGGAAGGCGGGAGCGGCGCAGGCGTCGGCGACGGCGGCGGCCACGGCCTCGTCGCGGCAGGCGACGACGGCGGCGGCGGGGTCGCGGCGGGCGATCTCGGCGGCGAGGTTGGGCCCGGAGACGGCCACGACGCGCTCGGGACCGGCGCCGGTGGCGTCGCGCACGACCTCGGTGCCGAACAGGCCGGTGCTGGTCTCGACGCCCTTGGCCAGGGAGACCAGCGGCACGGGCGGCAGCAGCTCGCGCCAGGCCGTCAGGTGCTCGCGCAGCCGCTGCAGGGGCAGGGCGAGGACGACGAGGTCGGCGCCGTCCAGGGCGCGCGCGACGTCGGCGGTGGCGTCGACGCGGCCGGGCAGCTCCACGTCGCCGAGGTAGGCGCTGTTGCGGTGCCGCCCGCGCACCTCCTCGGCGACCTCGGCGCGCCGGGCCCACACGACGACGTCGCGGCCGGCGTCGGCCAGGACGAGCGCGAAGGCGCTGCCCCACGACCCGGCGCCCAGGACCGCGACACGCGCGTGGGAGGGGCGGTGGTGGCGGGGAACAGGCGGCACGGCTGCCACGCTAGGACCAGGGAGGGCGTGCTCCGGCACCGGTCCACCGCGCCGCGGCCCCCACGGGCATCACGGTGAGTGACCAGCCGACACGCCGACGCGGGTGCCAGGATTATCTCAGATGTGAGATACGGTGGCGCGCATGGCAGTCTCCACCGAGCCCGTGAGCGACCACCTGACCGAGGTCGGCGCCCTCATCCGGGACGCCCGCCGCCACCGCGGACTGACCCAGACCCAGCTGGCCGAGCGCCTGAGCACCAGCCAGAGCGCCGTGCACCGCATGGAGTCCGGTCAGCAGAACGTCTCCATCGAGATGCTCCAGCGCATCGGCCACGCCCTGCAGGACGACATCGTCTCCCTCGGCCGCCCCGGCCCCACGCACCTGCGCGTGCACGGCGGGTGCCAGCTGTCGGGCAGCATCGCGGTGAAGTCCAGCAAGAACGCCGGCGTCGCCCTGCTGTGCGCCGCGCTGCTCAACCGCGGCCGCACCACGCTGCGCGGCGTCGCCCGCATCCTGGAGATCCACCGCATCCTCGACGTCCTCGCCAGCATCGGCGTGCGCTACGAGTGGGTCGACGAGTCCGACCTCGTCCTCGACGTCCCCGAGTCCCTCGACCTGGATGCGATGGACGGCGAGACCGCGCGCCGCACCCGCAGCATCATCATGATGCTGGGGCCCCTGCTGCACCGCCACGACACCTTCCAGCTGCCCTACGCCGGCGGCTGCGACCTGGGCACCCGCACCGTCGAGCCGCACATGGTGGCGCTGCGCCCGTTCGGGCTGAGCATCACCGCCACCACGGGCAACTACCACGCCGTCGTCGACCGCTCCGTGGCCCCGCGCCGCCCGGTCGTGCTGACCGAGCGCGGCGACACCGTGACCGAGAACGCCCTCATGGCCGCGGCCCGCCGCGACGGCGTGACGACCATCCGCAACGCCAGCCCGAACTACATGGTCCAGGACCTGTGCTTCTTCCTGGAGAAGCTCGGCGTGCGCATCGACGGCATCGGCACGACGACCCTCGTCGTGCACGGCGTGCCCGACATCGCCGTGGACGTGGACTACTCCCCCTCCGAGGACCCGGTCGAGGCGATGAGCCTGCTGACCGCGGCGATCGTCACCCACTCCGAGCTGACGGTGACGCGCGCGCCCATCGAGTTCCTCGAGATCGAGCTGGCGATCCTGGAGGAGATGGGGCTGCGCTACGAGCTGTCCCCGGAGTACCCGGCCGCCAACGGCCGCACGCGCCTGGTCGACATCACGGTGCACCCCTCGGCGCTCAAGGCACCGATCGACAAGGTGCACCCCATGCCGTTCCCCGGCCTGAACATCGACAACCTGCCGTTCTTCGCGGTCATCGCCGCGAGCGCGGAGGGCGCCACCACGGTGCACGACTGGGTGTACGACAACCGGGCCATCTACCTGACGGAGCTGAACCGGCTCGGGGCCAACGTGAAGCTGCTCGACCCGCACCGGGTCCTCGTCGAGGGCCCCACGCGCTGGTCGGGCGCGGAGGTGCTGTGCCCGCCGGCGCTGCGCCCGGCGGTCGTGCTGCTGCTGGCGATGCTCGCCGCCAAGGGCACCTCGGTGCTGCGCAACGTCGACATCATCGCCCGCGGGTACGAGCAGCTCGCCGAGCGCCTCGTGCCGCTGGGCGCGCAGATCGAGACGTTCCGCGACGCCTGAGCGGTTCCGCACGACGACGCCCCCCGGCCGTCCGGCCGGGGGGCGTCGTCGTGCGGGGCGGGCCCTCAAGCCTTCTTGGCGGCCCGCTTGGCCGGGGCGCGGCCGGTGGTCTGCTTGGCGGCGGTCGTGGCGGTGCCCGTCGCCGTCTTGGCCGCGGTCGTCTTCGCGGCCGTCGTCTTCGTGGCGGTCGTCTTCGCGGCCGTGGTCTTCGCGGCCGTGGTCTTCGCGGCGGGCGCGGTCTTCGCGGCCGTCGTCCTCGCGGCGGTGGTCTTCGCCGCGGTGCCCGTGGCCGTGGTGCGGGCGGCCGGTCGCGCGGCGGCCGTGCGGGCGGGCGGGCGGGTGGACGTGGCGGTGCTGGTGCGGCCCGTGGCGGCCCGCGCGGCGGGAGCGGCCTTCTGCGCCGCGGCGCCGGCGGCCGGGCGGGAGGCGGCGCCGGTGGCGACGCCCTTCTCCTTCAGCGAGGCCGTCCAGGCGCGCAGCGCCTTGGTGTCGGCGACGACCTCCTTGAAGGCGGTGCCGGGGCGGAACCGCGGCACGGACGTCTTCTTGATCTTGACGGCCTCGCCGGTGCGCGGGTTGCGGCCGGTGCGGGCGTTGCGCGCCTGCTTCTCGAAGGTGCCGAAGCCGCTGATGGCGACCTTCTCGCCCTTGGCGACGGCCAGGGTGATGGTGTCGACGAGCGCCTCCACGGCCGCGGTGGCCTGCTTGCGCCCCCCGAGCCGCTCCTCCAGCGCGTCGACCAGTTCCGACTTGTTCACGGGTGCTCCTCCTCAGCGAGTGCCCCGCAGCGCCGCGCCGTGCGGCGGGGCGGGCAGCGGTGCGTCCGGCAGGTTGTCCCGCAGGCCGTCCGGACGGGTGCTGCGAGGCCGAGCAGGAGCCCGACGCGGGCAACGGTACGACCGCCGATCACCGCCGTCCACCAGGGACACGGCGTCCGCGGGCGGCCAGTCCCGCTGCGCCGCAACCGGTGACGGGCACCGCGCGCCGCGCGGGCGGGGGCGCGCGCCGCCGTCCCGGCGCGCCGGCGGGCCCGTTGCCCCCCAACGACTGCCCGCCGCCCGGCGCGCGCACCCGTTGCGGCGCAACGGGTCCGGACGCGGCAGCGCCCCGGCTCCCGCCGTCGGGCGGGGACCGGGGCGCGAGGTCGCGGCCCTGCCGGGCCGGGCCTCAGCCGGCGGTGCGGGCCGGCAGGGTGCGCGGCTTCCAGGACGGCCGGGCGGCCTCGAACTCCTCCACGGCGTCGGCGTGGCGCAGCGTCAGGCTGATGTCGTCCAGGCCCTCCAGCAGGCGCCAGCGCACGTAGTCGTCGATCTCGAAGGGCGCGGTGAAGTCGTCCACCTGCACGGTGCGCTCGAGGAGGTCGACCGTCACCTCGGTGCCGGGGCGCGCCTCCAGCGCCTTCCAGATGAGCTCGACGTCCTCCTGGGAGACGACCCCGGTCAGCAGCCCCTGCTTGCCGGAGTTGCCGCGGAAGATGTCCGCGAAGCGGGGCGCCAGGACGACGCGGAACCCGTAGTCGCGCAGCGCCCAGACGGCGTGCTCGCGCGAGCTGCCGGTACCGAAGTCGCGGCCGGCCACGAGCACCGACCCGGAGCGGTAGGCGTCCTGGTTCAGGACGAACGACGGGTCGCCGCGCCAGGCGGCGAACAGCGCGTCCTCGAAGCCGGTCTTGGTGACCCGCTTGAGGTAGACGGCCGGGATGATCTGGTCGGTGTCGACGTCGGTGCGCCGCAGCGGGACCCCGACGCCGCGGTGGACGGTGAACTTCTCCACGGTGTGCTCCTCCTCGGGCGGGTGCTCAGGCGACGGGCTGCGGGGCGCCGGCCGCGGGCGCGGCCGGCGGTTCCAGGTCGGCGGGCGAGGACAGGGTGCCGCGCACGGCGGTGGCCGCGGCCACGAGCGGGCTGACGAGGTGGGTGCGCCCGCCCTTGCCCTGCCGGCCCTCGAAGTTGCGGTTCGAGGTGGAGGCGCACCGCTCGCCGGGGGCGAGCTGGTCGGGGTTCATGCCCAGGCACATGGAGCACCCGGCGTGGCGCCAGTCGGCGCCGAACTCCTTGAAGACCACGTCGATGCCCTCGGCCTCGGCCTGCAGCCGCACGCGGGCCGAGCCCGGCACGACCATGACGCGCACGCCCTCGGCCTTGGTGCGCCCGCGCAGGACGTCGGCGGCCGCGCGCAGGTCCTCGATGCGGCTGTTGGTGCACGAGCCGATGAACACGGTGTCCACGGCGATGTCGCGCATGGGGGTGCCGCCCTCGAGGCCCATGTACTCCAGCGCCCGCTCGACCGACTGGCGCGCGGCGTCGTCGCCGATGCTCCGCGGGTCCGGCACGGACCCGGACAGCGGGACGCCCTGGCCGGGGTTGGTGCCCCACGTGACGAAGGGCTCGATCTCCTCGCCCTGCAGGACGACCTCGGCGTCGAAGACCGCGTCGTCGTCGGTGCGCAGCGTGCGCCAGTGCGCCACGGCGGCGTCCCAGTCGGCGCCCGTGGGGGCGTGCGGGCGACCCTTCACGTACGCGAACGTCGTCTCGTCGGGGGCGACCATCCCGGCGCGCGCGCCGGCCTCGATCGACATGTTGCAGATCGTCATGCGGCCCTCCATCGACAGGGCCTCGATCGCCTCGCCGCGGTACTCCAGGACGTAGCCCTGCCCGCCGCCGGTGCCGATGCGGGCGATGACGGCCAGGATCACGTCCTTGGCCGTGGTGCCCGGCTTCAGCCGCCCGTTCACGGTGATCGCCATCGTCCGGAACGGCTTGAGCGGCAGGGTCTGGGTGGCCAGGACGTGCTCGACCTCGCTGGTGCCGATGCCCATGGCCAGCGACCCGAACGCGCCGTGGGTGGAGGTGTGCGAGTCCCCGCACACGACCGTCATGCCCGGCTGGGTGAGCCCGAGCTGCGGGCCGACGACGTGGACGATGCCCTGCTCGGCGTCGCCCAGGGAGTGCAGGCGGACGCCGAACTCGGCGCAGTTGCGGCGCAGCGTCTCGATCTGGGTGCGCGACGTCTTGTCGGCGATCGGCAGGTCGATGCCCGCCGTGGGGGTGTTGTGGTCCTCGGTGGCGATGGTGAGGTCGAGCCGGCGCACGGGGCGCCCGGCCAGCCGCAGCCCGTCGAAGGCCTGCGGGCTGGTGACCTCGTGCACGAGGTGGAGGTCGATGTAGAGCAGGTCCGGCTCCCCGTCCGCCCCGCGGCGGACGACGTGCTCGTCCCAGACCTTCTCGGCCAGTGTGCGTCCCATCGGTCCCCTCCGGTCCTCCCGCCCGCCGGGCGGTCCTTGCGTCTCACGTCCTGAGACGTCAGTATCGGTCCGTGGACAAGAGTAGCGGAGTCGGCGTGCTGGACAAGGCCGTGCGCGTCCTGGGGGCGCTGGAGGCGGGACCCGCCTCGCTGGCCCAGCTCGTCACCGCCACGGGGCTGGCCCGCCCCACGGCCCACCGGCTGGCCGTGGCGCTGGAGCACCACCGGCTCGTCGGGCGCGACCTGCAGGGCCGCTTCGTCCTCGGCGCCCGGCACGCCGAGCTGGCGGCCGCCGCCGGCGAGGACCGCCTCGTCGCCGTCGCCGGGCCCCTGCTGAGCGGTCTGCGCGACGCCACGGGCGAGAGCGCCCAGCTGTACCGCCGGCACGGCGACCACCGCGTGTGCATCGCGGCCGCCGACCGGCTGCACGGCCTGCGCGACACCGTCCCTGTGGGCGCCTCGATGACGATGGCCGCCGGTTCGGCCGCCCAGGTCCTGCTGGCCTGGGACGACCCGGAGCGGCTGTCGGTGGAGCTGCTGGGCGCCCGCTTCGACGCCGCCGCCCTGTCCGGGGTGCGCCGGCGCGGGTGGGCGCACTCCAGCGGTGAGCGCGAGCCGGGCCTGGCCTCCGTCAGCGCCCCCGTGCGCGGGCCCTCGGGGCGCGTGGTCGCGGCCGTGTCGGTCTCCGGGCCCGCCGAGCGCTTCGGCCGCCACCCCGGCCGCCGGCACGCCGACGCCGTGGTCGGCACCGCGGAGGCCTTCTCGGCCGCCCTGCGGCCCGCCGAGGCGGCGCCCGCGCGCCCGTGAGGCGCCCGGGGACGACGAAGGCCCCCGGTCGGTGACCGGGGGCCTGACGCGTAGCCCCGACGGGATTCGAACCCGCGCTACCGCCTTGAGAGGGCGGCGTGCTAGGCCGCTACACAACGGGGCCCCAGCGATCCGGTCCGCCGCAGCGGACCGGGCCAGCGGCCCCACCGGTGAGGTGGGGAGCTGGAGTAGCCCCGACGGGATTCGAACCCGCGCTACCGCCTTGAGAGGGCGGCGTGCTAGGCCGCTACACAACGGGGCCCTAGCTGCTCAGCGCACCGGTCGACGTTCCTCGGTGATCGGCGCTGCCGCGCGCTGGGGTACCAGGACTCGAACCTAGACTAACTGAACCAGAATCAGTCGTGCTGCCAATTACACCATACCCCATGGTGATCACCCGGCCGGCGGACCGCCCGGGCGAGGACGACTGTAGCCCAGCCGCGGCCCGCCGCCCAAATCCGCCCCCGCCGCGCGCGGGCGGGGGCGGACGAGGGCCGGAGCCGGGACGGCGCCGGTCCTCGGCGCCCCCTCAGCGCTGCTCGAGGACAGCGCGCAGCCGGCGCAGCCGCGCCAGCGAGGAGTCGCGGCCCAGGACCTCCATCGACTCGAACAGCGGCGGGGAGACCCGCCGGCCGGTCACCGCCGTGCGCACCGGCGCGAAGGCGAACTTCGGCTTGATCCCCAGCCCGTCGACGACCGCCGCGCGCAGCGCCGCCTCCACCCGCTCCGTCGTCCACTCCGGCAGCTCCTCCAGGGCCGTCAGCGCCGCGTCCACGACGGCGGGGGCCTCCGGCTTGAGCGCGGCCAGCGCGTCCTCCTCCAGGGCCACCTCCTCGTCGGCGGTGAAGAGGAAGCCGAGCATGCCCGGCGCCTGGCCCAGCAGCGTCATGCGCTCCTGCACGAGCGGGGCGGCCAGCGCCAGGCGCTCGCGCTGCTCGGGGGTCGGCTCCCCCTCCAGCACGCCGCCGGCCCGCAGGTACGGCAGCAGCCGCTCGCGGAAGTCCTCCGGCGCCAGCATCCGCAGGTGCTGGGCGTTGATCGCCTCGGCCTTGGCGACGTCGAAGCGGGCCGGCGAGGCGTTGACGTCGGCCACGTCGAAGGCGGCGACCATCTCCTGCACGGTGAAGACGTCGCGGTCCTCGGCGATGCCCCACCCGAGCAGGGCCAGGTAGTTCAGCAGGCCCTCGGGCACGAAACCGCGGTCGCGGTGGTGGAAGAGGTTGGACTCCGGGTCGCGCTTGGACAGCTTCTTGCTGCCCTCGCCCGTCACGTACGGCAGGTGCCCGAAGCGCGGGACCGCCTGCGCGACGCCGATGTCGACGAGCGCGTCGTACAGGGCCAGCTGCCGGCCGGTGGAGCTGAGCAGGTCCTCCCCGCGCAGCACGTGGGTGATGCCCATGAGGGCGTCGTCGACGGGGTTCACCAGCGTGTAGAGCGGCTCGCCGTTGGCGCGCACGAGGACCGGGTCGGGGAAGGAGCCGGCCTTGAACTCGATGCGCCCGCGCACGAGGTCGTCGAAGGAGTAGTCGCGGTCGGCGGGCACGCGCAGGCGCAGGGTGGGCTGCCGGCCCTGCGCGCGGAACGCCTCCACCTGCTCGGGCGCCAGGTCGCGGTCGTGGTTGTCGTAGCCGAGCGCCGTCGACCGGCCGGCCGCGCGGTGGCGCTCCTCGATCTCCTCGGCGGTGGAGTAGGACTCGTACAGGTGCCCGGCGGCCAGCAGGCGCTGCACCACGTCCGCGTACAGCTCGCGGCGCCGGCTCTGCCGGTACGGCGCGTGCGGGCCGCCGACCTCCGGGCCCTCGTCCCAGTCCAGGCCCAGCCAGCGCAGCGCGTCGAGGAGCTGCGCGTAGCTCTCCTCGCTGTCGCGCGCGGAGTCGGTGTCCTCGACGCGGAAGACGAACGTCCCGCCCGTGTGGCGCGCGTACGCCCAGTTGAACAGGGCCGTGCGGATCAGCCCGACGTGCGGGGTCCCGGTCGGCGAGGGGCAGAACCGCACGCGCACGGCGGTCGGGGCGGGAGCAGGCGTCTCAGTCATGGCCGGCCCAGGATAGGCCCGCCCCCGCGCCGGCGGCCGGGCGCGCGCCCGGGGGCCGGGCACCCCCGGGCGGGCTCAGCGCCCGGGCGCGACGAACGGGTTGGACAGCGTCCCGATCCCCTCGACCTCCACGTCCACGCGCTGCCCGGCACGCACCGGTCCGACGCCCGCGGGGGTCCCGGTCAGCAGCACGTCGCCGGGCAGCAGCGTCATGGCGCTGCTGACGTGGGCGATGATCGCCCCCAGGTCGTGGACCATCAGCGAGGTGCGCCCGTCCTGCACGAGGCGGGAGTCCTCGCCGTCCACCAGCCGGGTGGTGATGCGCACGTCAGCCGGGTCCAGCTCCGTCTCGATCCACGGGCCGATGGGGGTGAACCCGTCGGCGCCCTTGGCCCGCCACCACTGCTTGTCCGGGCCCTGCAGGCTGCGCGCCGTCACGTCGTTGGCGACGGTGAACCCGTAGACCACCTCGCGCCAGCGCTCGCGCGGCACGTCCTTGCAGATGCGGCGCACCACGACGGCCAGCTCGCCCTCGTAGTGCAGCTCCTCCCCCGCCCACGCCGGGACCACCACCGGGTCGCCCGGCCCGGCCACCGAGGTGTTGGGGACGGTGAAGACCAGCGGCTCGTCGGGGACCTCGTTGCCCAGCTCCTCGGCGTGCGCGGCGTAGTTGCGCCCGATCCCCAGGACCTTGCTGCGCGGGATGACCGGGGCCAGCAGGCGCGCGTCCTCCAGCGGCACCCGCTCCCCCGTCGGGTTCAGCGGCGTGTAGAGCGGGTCGCCGGAGACGACGAGCAGCTCCTCCTCGCCGGCCGGGCCCTCCACGACGGCGTAGCGCGGGTCGGACCCGCCGGCCGTGAACCTCGCGATGCGCATGGCGCCCACCCTAGTGACGGCGCCCGGGGGCGCCGCGCGCTCACCCCGCCAGGTCGGTGAGCTGGTCGACGAACAGCACGAGGAACAGCAGACCGCTGGCGGCCAGGGCGGCGTTGCTCACCGGGCCGCTGCGGTGCTCGCGCGGGGTGCGGGAGGAGTTGAGCAGCAGCAGGAGCGTCACCGCCAGGAACGGCAGGAAGAACGAGCCGAGCACCCCGTAGGCGACGATCAGCCCGAACGGCTCGTCGAGGAACAGCAGGGCGATCGGCGGGAACGTCAGCCACAGCAGGAACAGCCGGAACGGCGCGCTGCGCTCGGCGGTGCCGTCGGCCACGCGGGCGCTGGCCTCCTGCCCGGCCGGGGCGCGCAGGTTCGCCCAGAAGTCCGCCACCATCAGGCTCACCCCGTTCCACACGCCCAGCAGCGAGGAGAACGAGGTGGCGAAGAACCCCACGAGGAAGGCGGACGACAGGACGCCGCCGTAGCGCTCGCGCAGCAGCTCGTCGAGGTCCAGCAGCCCCGCGTCGCCGGAGGTGATGTCCGCGCCGACCGCGTGGACCAGCTCGGCGCCGACGACCACCATCGCCAGGACGAACACGCCCGTGGTCGCGTACGCCACCCGGTTGTCCCAGCGCATGACGCGCATCCACGTGCTGTCCCGCCAGCCCTTGGCGTTGATCCAGTACCCGTAGGCGGCCATCGTGATGGTCCCGCCGACCCCGCCGATCAGGCCGAGCGTGTAGACGGTGGACCCCTCCGGCAGGCCCTGGGCGAACCCGCCGGCCGCGCCCGGGACGCGGTCGACCAGCAGCAGGACCGCCAGCCCCACCACGACGACGAACATCACGCCGACGCAGACGGTCACGACCTTCTCGAACAGCGCGTACCGGCCCAGCCCCACCAGCAGCAGCCCGGCGACGCCGCAGCCGACCGCCCACGGCTTGAGGTCCCCGCCGAACAGCGCCGCCAGCGGCAGCGCCGAGGCCGTCATCGCCGAGGCGCCGTAGACGAAGCCCCACACCAGGACGTACACGCCGAAGTAGGCGGTCGTCCACGCCCCCAGCGAGCGCCACCCGGCGAACAGGGTCGAGCCCGTCGCCAGGTGGAAGCGGCCGACGGCCTCGGCCAGCACGATCTTCACGACGCAGCCGACGACCGCCGCCCACAGCAGCGCGTAGCCGAAGCGGCCGCCGGCCACCAGCGTGGCGACGAGGTCGCCGGCCCCGACACCCGTGGCGGCCACCACGATGCCGGGGCCGACCAGCCGCCAGCGGCGCGGGCGCGCCCCCGCGTCGACCTGCCCCGCCGGACCCTCCACCGCTCCCACGCTCGCTCCCCCCTCGGGCCGCGCCGGGCGCGGCGACGGTGCGGCCGGTTCAGACCAGGCGGGTCGTCCAGCCGTGCGGGTCGGCCGCGCGCCCGTACTGCACGTCGAGCAGCGTGCGCCGCACGGCCGTCGTCACCGGGCCGGCCACGTCGCCGTGCACGACCTCGCCCTCCGGCGACACCAGGCGCCCCACGGGGGTGACGACCGCGGCCGTGCCGCACGCGAACACCTCGGTGATGCGCCCGGAGGCGACGCCCTCGCGCCACTCGTCCACGCCGACGCGCCGCTCGACGACCTCGTGGCCGAGGTCCTTGGCCAGCTCCAGGATCGAGGCGCGGGTGATGCCCTCGAGGATCGTGCCGGTCAGCTCGGGCGTGACGATCGTGCCGTCGTCGTGGACGAAGAACAGGTTCATCCCGCCCAGCTCCTCCACCCAGCGGTGCTCCACAGCGTCGAGGAAGCACACCTGGTCGCAGCCGTGCGCGGCGGCCTCCTCCTGCGCGGCCAGCGAGGCGGCGTAGTTCCCGCCGCACTTGGCCGAGCCGGTGCCGCCCAGGGCGGCGCGGGTGTACTCCTGCGACAGCCAGATCGAGACGGGCTTCACGCCGCCGGTGAAGTACGAGCCGGCCGGGGAGGCGATGACGAGGAACTTCACCTCGCGCGCCGAGCGGACCCCCAGGAACGCCTCCGTGGCGACCATGAACGGTCGCAGGTACAGCGAGGACTCCCCGCCGCTGGGCACCCACTCCACGTCGGCGCGCACCAGCGAGGTGACGGCCTCCAGGAACATCTGCTCGGGGACCTCCGGGAGCGCCAGGCGCCGTGCCGAGCGCGCCATCCGGGCCGCGTTGGCGGCAGGGCGGAACGCCCACACCGACCCGTCCTCGCGGCGGTAGGCCTTCATGCCCTCGAAGACCTCCTGCGCGTAGTGCAGGACGGCCGCGGCCGGGTCGAGCGAGAGCGGGCCGTACGGGACGACGGCGGTGTCGTGCCAGCCGTCCTCCGGGGTCCACGTCGCGGTGGCCATGTGGTCGGTGAAGTGCTTGCCGAACCCGGGGGCGGCCAGCACCTGCGCGCGACGCTCCGCCGCTACCGGTGCCGCCGAGGCGGTCAGCGGGAACTTCACGGCGGTGGTCTCGGCGCTCATGCGCGTCGTCTCCTCGGCTGCGGGCGGGCGCGCCCCGTGCGGGCGCTCCCGGCACGGTACTCCGTCGCCCCGCGCCCGCCCCGGGTCCGAGCGGCGTCCCGCGGGTCAGCCGGCGGCGAGCTGCGCCAGCGCGTCGCCCACCTGCGGGGTGCTGCGCCGGGCCGGCACCTCGCCGGCCGCGCGGCGGGCCAGGTCGGCGCTGACGGCGGACTGCACGCGGGCGGCCGCCTGCGCCATCCCCAGGTGGTCCAGCAGCAGCGCCACCGACAGCACCGCGGCCGTCGGGTTGGCCAGCTGCTGCCCGGCGATGTCCGGGGCGGAGCCGTGCACGGGCTCGAACATGCTGGGGGCCGTGCGGTCGGGGTTGACGTTGCCGCTGGCGGCCAGCCCGATGCCGCCCGTCACCGCGGCCGCGAGGTCGGTGAGGATGTCGCCGAACAGGTTGTCGGTGACGACGACGTCGAACCGGGCCGGGTCGTTCACCAGGAAGATCGTCGCGGCGTCCACGTGCAGGTAGTCCACGGCCACCTCGGGGAACTCCGCGCCCACGGCCTCGACCGTGCGCCGCCACAGGTGCCCGGCGTGCACCAGCACGTTGTGCTTGTGCACCAGCGTGAGCTTGCGGCGCGGGCGCGCCTGCGCGCGGGCGAACGCGTCGCGCACGACCCGCTCGACGCCGTGCGCGGTGTTCACGCTGACCTCGGTGGCGATCTCGTGCGGGGTGCCCACGCGCAGCGCCCCGCCGTTGCCGACGTACGGGCCCTCGGTGCCCTCGCGCACGACGACGAAGTCCACCTCGCCCGGGTCGGCCAGCGGCGTCGGCACCCCGGGGTACAGCTTCGAGGGGCGCAGGTTCACGTAGTGGTCCAGCTCGAAGCGCAGCCGCAGCAGCAGACCGCGCTCCAGGACGCCGCTGGGCACCGACGGGTCGCCGACCGCGCCGAGCAGGATCGCGTCGTGCCCGCGCAGCTCGGCCAGCACGCCGTCGGGCAGCGTCTCGCCCGTGCGGTGGTACAGCCGCGCGCCCAGGTCGTACTCGGTGGTCTCCACCCGCGGGCCCGCGTCGCCGACGACGGCGCCCAGCACCTTCAGCGCCTCGGCGGTCACCTCCTGCCCGATGCCGTCGCCGGGGATGACCGCGAGCCGCAGGGTGTCCGCCATGCGCGCGAGCCTAGCCAGGCCCGCGCGGCCGGGCCCGCGCGCCGCCGGCCGCGCCGACCCGGCGGCGCGGCACGATGGGCCCGTGACCTCCGCGAGCACCGCCGGTCCCGCCCCGGTGTGCGAGTTCTGCGCCAGCGCCGACGACGTGGTGGTGCAGGAGCGCCTGGGGGTGCGGGTGGCCGTCTGCGCCGCGTGCACCGCCCGCTTCGCGGCGGCGCGCCCCGCCCCGCCGCCGGCCGAGGCGCCCGCGGCGGTGGGGCTGCCGCCCACGCTCGGCGAGCAGGCCGGGACCGTCCTGGCGCACGTGCGCCGGATGGCGCGGCTGGCGGCCGCCCGGCCGTGGACGGAGGAGGTGTGCGCGCGCTGCGGCGCGCTGGTGCACCGCTACCGCTCCGGTGACGGGGACGGGCGGGTGGACCTGGCGCGCGAGCCGGTGCTGGCGGCCGCGGTGCCGCCGGGGGCGCGCTGGGAGGTCGTGGACGGCCGGGCCGCGCCCGCCGCCGGCGACGACCCGGACCGGGTGGGCGCGCGCGTGCCGCACGCGCTGGTGTGCGCCGACGCCGAGGCGCCGGGCAACGCGCGCCTGCACCAGCTGTGGGCGGCCAACCGGCGCGGGCGCGACCGCCGCGACGACCCGTCCGGCGACCCGTCCGGCGTCCCGTCCGACGACCTGGACCCGTCCGGCGCCTGAGCGCGGCGGCTCAGCCCGCGACGGCGGGCGCCTCCGAGCGCAGCACGAGCGCGCCGTCCGCGTCGCGCACCTCCACCGCGGCGACGTCCTCGCGCAGCACGGCCGCGTTCAGCCGGCACTCCACGGGCACCCGGCTGCCCAGGAACGAACCCGACCCGGCCTCGGCGCCGTCCCCGCGCACCAGGACGACGGCGTACTCGCGGCCCGCGGGCAGGCCGGCGACGTCCAGGACGGTCTCGGTGCCCCACGTGTGGGCGACCAGGGCGACGTCGGCGCGCACTCCCTCGGGCTCGCCGAGGACCACCAGCTCCTCCACGGCGCCGAGGGTGCCCGGCGGGCCCTGCACGGGCCGGTCGGCGACCTCGCGGCCCACGGTCACCGCGCCCGCGCCGATCCCGGCGCCGACCACGACGGCCGCGGCGGCGCCGACCCAGCGCGAGGCCGTGCGCCGCCGGTGCAGCGCCCCGGTGGTGACGGCGTCCGCGCGGGGCGGGCCGCCGGGCAGCACCGGACCGGGCGGCGGCACGGGTTCGTCCCAGCCGGACCCGCGCGGCGGCAGCGCGGCGAGCACCTCGCGGTGCGCGCGCAGCTCCTCGGCCACCGACGGGTCGGCCGCGGCCAGCGCGTCCAGCTCCGCCGCCTCGGCGGGGCTCAGGTCGCCCGTGGCGGCGGCCCCGAGCAGCTCGGCGCGCCGGTCGCCCTCCTCAGCCACGCCGCTCACCCCCCTCCTCCAGCGTCCGGCGCAGCGCCTTGAGGGCGTGGTGCATGCGCGTGCGCAGCGTGGCGACCGGGACCCCGGTCACCGCGGACAGCTCCTGGTAGCCGGCACCGCGCAGGTGCACGGCCACGACGACCTGCCGGTGCTCGGGCGACAGCCGCGCCAGGGCCTCGTGCACGAGCAGGCGGTCGACGCTGGCGGCGGCCGGGTCGCGCACGACGCCCGGCACCACCCCGGGCAGCGTCGCGGCGGCGGGGGCGGCTCCCCCGGCGGGCTCGGCCGCCGTCGCCGGGTCCACCGGGCGGGGGCGGCGCTGGCGGGCCCGGTGGGCGTCGACGACGACGTTGCGGGCGATGGCGAACAGCCAGGTGCGCACCGACCCCTCGTCGCGCGCGTACCGCTCGCGGGCGCGCCAGGCCCGCACGAACGTCTCCTGCAGCGCGTCCTCGGCGGCCGCCCGGTCCCCCAGCGCGTTGACCGCGAAGGCGAGCAGGGGCCCGGCCTCCTCGCGGTAGGCGGCGTCGACGTCGAAGCCGCCCGCGCCGGATCCGGGGTCGGCGCCGGGGGTGCCGGAGGTCGTGCCGGGAGCGGTGCCGCGGACGTCGACGGCGCGCAGCGGGGCCCCGCGGCGGCCCCGCCACCCCGGACGGGCCACGGCCGCCACCTCCCCGCACGTCACCACCGCCACACCAGCACCTCGCGCTCCGGGCGGGCCCGCCCGACCGTACCGACACCCCGTCACGGGTGGGTACGCGAGGCGGGCGCGGCGCGTTCACGTCCGCCGCAGATCCACGCGCCGTGATGATGAACGCACGCAGGGTCCGGGTCGTACCCCCACCAGCGCGGGTCCCGGACGAGGCCCGGAGGGGAGGTCACGTCCGGGCCCGCGCACGCGGGAGAGCGCACCGGCGCAGCGCGCGCGGGGAGCGGGTGGGGACGAGCCGGCCTGTAAGCCGGATCCTGTGCCCGGCGCGCGAGCGCGCCGGCGGCGGCCATCCCTCTCGGACGTGCGTCACCGCACGCCTCCAGCGACCTACCCGGCAGCTCGGGCGGGCCGCCCTCGGACGCTGCCTGTCTGGTCTTGCTCCGGGTGGGGTTTGCCGAGCCGCACCGGTCACCCGGTGCGCTGGTGGTCTCTTGCACCACCGTTTCACCCTTGCCGCCCCGCTCGCGCGGGGGTAGGCGGTCTTCTCTCTGTGGCACTGTCCCGCGGGTCACCCCGGGTGGGCGTTGCCCACCACCCTGCCCTGTGGAGTCCGGACTTTCCTCGGCGGCCGGCACCCCGGGGGGCACCGGCCGACGCGACCGCCCGGCCGACTCGTCCGCCGCCGATGGTAGCGGCGGGCCCGCGCGGGCTCACAGCCGGCGTGGGTAGGGTCCCCGCCCGTGCTCGTGCTGCTGCCGCCCTCGGAGACCAAGTGGGCGGGCCCGGACCGCGGGCGCCCCGTCGCGCTGGAGCGCCTGTCGCACCCGGAGCTCACCGCGGCGCGCGCCACCGTCCTGGACGCCCTGGCGGCGGTCTCGGCCCGGCCCGACGCCGCCGCCGTCCTGGGGACCGGTCCGGCGCTGGCCGACGTCGTCGCCGCGAACACCACGCTGCGCGCGCGCCCGGCCGCCCCCGCGGCCCACGTGTACCGCGGCGTCCTGTTCGACGCGCTGGACCTGCCCTCCCTGCCGGCGGCCGCCGCCCGCCGCGTCCTCGTCGTCTCGGCCCTGTGGGGGCTGCTGCACCCGCGCGACCGGGTGCCCGGCTACCGGCTGTCGATGGGCACCGACCTGCCCGGCCCCGGGCCGCTGGCCCGGTTCTGGCGCCCGCACCTGGAGGGGGTGCTGCGCCCGGCCGGCGTCGTCCTGGACTGCCGCTCGGCCGCCTACGCCGCGGCGTGGGCGCCGGACCCGCAGACCGCCGCCCGGACGGCGGCCGTGCGCGTCACGCGCGGCGGGACGGTCGTCTCGCACGACGCCAAGCGCGTGCGCGGCCTCGTCGCCCGCCACCTGCTGACCCGGCCCGGGCGCCCGCCGCGCACCGTGGCCGCCCTGCGCGCGGCCGTCGCGGAGGCCTTCGCCGTCGAGCTGCTGCCCCCGGCCCGCCGCGGCGCGAGCTGGACGCTCGAGGTCGACGCCGCCGCCGTCGACGTCGCCTGAGCCGGGCCGGACGAGCGCGGTGTGGTGGCTCGCCGGCCTGGCCGGTGCCCTGTGCGTCCTGACCGGCGCCCTCAGCGGGCACGGCCTGGCGCAGGTCGCGGAGCGGGCCGGCCCGGTCCTGGGGTTCCTGCTCGCCGTCACCGTGGTGGCCGAGCTGGCCGACCGCGCCGGGGTCTTCGACGCCGCCGCGCGCCGGGCCGCGCGCGCCGGCCGCGGCCGCACCTGGCTGCTGTGGCTGCTCGTCGTCGCCCTCGGCACGGCCGCCACGGTCGTGCTGTCCCTGGACACCACCGCCGTCCTGCTGACCCCGGTGGTGCTGTCGCTGGCCGCGCAGCTGCGCCTGGACCCGCTGCCGTTCGCGTTCACGACCGTGTGGCTGGCCAACACCGCCTCGATGCTGCTGCCGGTCTCCAACCTGACGAACCTGCTGGCGCTGTCCACCCTGGACGACCTCGGCGCGGGCGGGGTGCGCGCCTTCGTCGGCCTGACGTGGGCGCCGTTCCTGGCGGGCGCCGGCACGGCCGTGGCCGTCCTGGCCCTGACCCAGCACCGGCGCCTGCGCGGGCGCTACGACGCCCCGCCGCCGGCCGCCCCCGTGGACCCCGTCTCGTTCCGCACGGCGCTCGTCGTGTGCTGCCTGCTGGCGCCGGCGTTCGTCAGCGGCGTCGAGCCCGTCGTCCCGGCGACCATCGCCGCGCTGGTGCTGGTGGCGGTGGCGGCCCGCCGCGACCAGGCGGCGCTGCGGCCCGCGCTGCTGCCGTGGCGCACGGTGGTGCTCGTCGCGGGGCTGTTCCTCGTCGTGCAGACGGCCCGCGAGCACGGGCTGGCGGACGCGCTGGCGCCCGTGGCGGGCGGCGGGGAGGGCTTCGCGGCGCACCTGCGGCTGGCGGCCACGTCGGCGGTGACCGCCAACCTCGTCGACAACCTGCCCGCCTACCTGGCCGTCGAGCCGCTCGCGGGCAGCCCCGCCCGGCTGGTGGCCGTCCTCGTCGGCGTCAACCTCGGCCCGCTGGTGACGCCGTGGGCGTCGCTGGCGACGCTGCTGTGGCTCGACCGCTGCCGCTCGCGCGGCGTCGAGGTCGGGCGGGCCCGGTTCGCTCTGCTGGGGCTGCTGGGCGCCCCGGCGTGCGTGCTGGCCGGGGTCGCGGCGCTGCAGCTGACGGCCTGAGCGGCCCGCGCCGCCCGCTCAGACGCGGTTGACGGCCAGGACCTCCGCGACGCCGTCGGGGCCGTAGCGCAGCAGCGTGCGCGAGGCCGGGTCGAGGTGGATGCGCCGCTGCAGCTGCGGCCCGGCACCCAGCGCGGAGCGCAGCAGCACCCGCAGCGGGTCCCCGTGGCTGACCAGCACGACCCGCCGGCCGGTCCAGCGCCGCAGCAGGTCCGCGCGCGCCGCCGCGACGCGCCGCTCCACCACCGCCAGCGACTCCCCGCCGGGGCAGGGGGTGTCGGGCGAGGCGTCCCAGGCGGCGTGCTCGGCGGGCCAGCGCTCGACGACCTCCGCGGCCGTCAGCCCGTCCCACTCGCCGAAGTCGGTCTCGTCCCACTGCGGGTCGACGACGACGTCGGCGCCCACAGCCGCGGCGACGGCGCGCGCGGTCTGCGTCGAGCGGCGCAGCGTGGAGGTGACGACCACGTCGGCGCCGGCGACCTCCGGGCTGGCCGCCGCGGCGGCGGCCTCGCGCAGGCCGCGCTCGGACAGCTCGGGGTCGGCGCCGTAGCGGCCGGACAGCCGCCGCTGCTCGGTCAGGGCGGTGGAGGCGTGCCGGACGAGCACGAGGGTCGTGCGCGGACCCCGCCCCTCCCCCGCCGGGGCGCTGGCCGGGGTGCTCGCGGCGGCCGGGCCGCCCGCCGGGCCGCTCGCGGCGGCCGGGGCGGCGGTCCCGCTCGCGCGCTGCCAGGGGCGGCCCGCGGCGGCGGCGTCCATCGCCTCGTTGGCCAGGCGGTCGGCGTGCGAGTTCTGCGCCCGCGGCACCCAGCGGTAGGACACCTGCCGGGCGGGCAGGACCTCCCGCGCCCGCTGCGCCAGGACCTTCATGTCGGCGTGCTTGACCTGCCAGCGGCCCGACATCTGCTCCACGACGAGCTTGGAGTCCATCCGGACCTCCACGCGCGCGCCCGGGTCGATCCCGGCGGCCGCCTCCAGCCCGGCCACCAGGCCGCGGTACTCGGCGACGTTGTTGGTGGCGCGCCCGATCGCCTCGGCGACCTCGGCCAGCACCTGGCCGGTGTCGGCGTCCTTGACGACCGCCCCGTAGCCGGCCGGGCCGGGGTTGCCGCGCGACCCGCCGTCGGCCTCGACGCGCAGCGCGCGGGCGCTCACAGCCCCGACTCGTCGGTGCGCACGAGGATGCGCCCGCACTCCTCGCAGAAGACGACCTCGTCGCTGGCGGCGGCGCGGGTGGCGGCCAGGTCGGAGGCGTTCAGCTCCAGCCGGCAGCCCTCGCAGCGGCGCGCGCGCAGCAGCGCCGCCCCCACGCCCCCGCGCGGAGCGCGGACCTTCTCGTACAGGGCGACCAGCGCGTCCTCGACCGTCATCGCGACGGCCTCGCGGCGGGCGACCACCGCGCGCTCCTCGCCGCTGATCTCCTCCAGGGCGGCGTCGCGGCGGCTGGTGACCTCCACGGCCCGCGCCTCCAGCTCGGCGTCCTGCCCGGCCAGCTCGGCGGCCGCGGCCTGCACCTGCTCCAGGCGCTCCATGACCTCCAGCTCCTCGTCCTCCAGCACCGACTGGCGCCGGGCCAGGGACTCCAGCTCGTGCTGCAGGCCCTGCAGGTCCTTGGCGCTGCCCTGCCCGGACTCCAGCCGCTTCGTGTTGCGGTCGGCGCGGTCGCGCACCTGCTGCACGGCGGCCTCGGCGCGGGCCACGTCGCGCTCGGCGTCACCGACGAGGGTGCGGGCGGCCACGAGGCGGTCGCCCACCGTCCGGCGCTCGGCCAGCACGGCGTCGAGCTCGGCCTGCTCCGGCAGGGTCGCGCGCCGGTGCGCGAGCTGGGCCAGGCGGGTGTCGAGGCTCTGCAGGTCCAGCAGGCGCTGCTGGTCGATCGCCGGGGCCTTGGGCATGCGGCCGGGTCACTCTCCTCGGCTGGGGACGCGCGCCGTCCAGGGGTCGGTGCGCGTGGTGGACACGTGGGCGTCCACGGTACGGCCGCTCGCGGCGACGGCCGCCACCAGCCGGTCGGCGGCCCCGGCCAGCCACGGCCACTCGCTGGCCCAGTGGGCCACGTCGACCAGGTGCGGCGTCCCCGCCTCGCCACCGCCCTCGAAGGCCGCGCGCTCGCGGGCCTCCGAGGCCGGGTGGTGGCGCAGGTCCGCGGTGACGAAGACGTCCGCGCCGCTGGCGCGCACCCGCTCGAACAGGCTGTCCCCGGAGCCCCCGCACACGGCGACGCGCTGGACGGGAGCGTCGGGGTCGCCGGCCACCCGCACGCCCTGCTCGGTCTCCGGCAGCGCCTCGGCGACGCGGGCGGCGAAGTCGGCCAGGCGCTCGGGCGCGGCCAGGCGGCCGACGCGGCCGATGCCCAGGTCCGGCCGGTCCGGTTCCTGCGGCAGCGGCTCCAGCGGCTCCAGGTCGTCCAGGTCCAGCACCCGCGCGAGCGCGTCGGAGACCCCGGGACCGCCCGCGTCGGCGTTGGTGTGGGCGACGTACAGGGCGCAGCCGGCCCGCACGAGGCGGTGCACGAGGCGGCCCTTGGGGGTGGTGGCGGCCACCGAGCTGACCGGGCGCAGCAGCAGCGGGTGGTGCACCAGCAGCAGGTCCGCGCCGCGCTCGAGGGCCTCGTCGACGACGGCCTCGACGGGGTCCACGGCCAGCAGGACGCGGCGCACGGGCTGGGCGGGGTCGCCGCAGACCAGGCCGACGGCGTCCCACGGCTGCGCCCAGCGCAGCGGGTGGACGCTCTCCAGGTGGTCCACCACGTCGGCCAGCGACGGCGCGGCGGGGGGCTCGGCGGGACCGGGCGGCGTCGGCGTGTCCACGCCGGGACCCTAGCGGCGGGCCCTCCGGCGGGCAGGTGCGGTGAACGGGTGTCGTGAACGCGTGCGGTGGCGGGTGGGCCCGGCCGGTCTCGAACCGACGACACCCGCGGTGTAAGCGCGGTGCTCTACCAGCTGAGCTACGGGCCCCGGCCCCGGTGCGGCCGGGGCGTGCCCACGGTAGTCGCCCCCGCCGCCGCCCACCCGGTCCCCGGCGCGGCCCGTCCGGGTCCCGGCCGGCGCTCAGCCGCGCGCGCCGCCGGCCAGCGCGTCGCGCACGGCGTCCAGGTGCTCGCCCACGGCGCGGGCGCTGCCGCGCTCGCCGTGCAGCACCCAGCGCGCGCGCCCGTCCACGACGAGCAGCGAGGTGCGCCGGGCCACGCCCAGCTCGTCGTCGAAGGCGCCCAGCGCGCGGCAGGCGCTCCCGTGCGGCCAGAAGTCCGACAGCAGGGGGAAGCGCGCGCCGTGCTCCTCGCCCCACGCCCGCAGGACGGGCACGGGGTCGCAGGAGAGCACCGCGAGCTGGACGCCGGCGGCCTCGAACCGGGTGGCGGCGCCCACGAGGGTGCCGAGCTCGGCGGTGCAGTGCGTGGAGAACGCGCCGGGCACGAGCACCAGCAGCGCCGGGCCGTCCTCCCACAGCTCCCCCGGGCGCAGGAGCGCGCCGAACTGGTCGCGCACCGGCACCCCGCCGGCCACGGGGTCCCCGGGCGCGAGCGCCCGGCCCGGGCCCGCGGGTGCGCCAGGGGTCAGCGGCGGCCGTTCTTCGGGGTCGTCATCCGGGTCCCGGCCCAGTTGCCCGAGGCGCTCACGCTGGACGTCGCGTGCAGCCCGGCCGTGGGCGCGGACTCGTCGATGTCCCCGGCGTCGACGTACCCGGGGCGGCCCTTCTTGGGCGTCAGGAGCCAGATGACCCCGCCCTCGGCCAGGTTGGTCCCGGCGTCCACGAGCGCGTCCACCAGGTCGCCGTCCCCGTCCCGGTACCAGCACAGCGCGACGTCGGCCACGTCGTCGGCGTCCTCGTCGAGCAGCTCGCTGCCGACGAGCTGCTCGACCGCGGCGCGGAAGTCCTCGTCGACCCCCTCGTCCCAGCCGAACTCCTGCACCAGCTGGCCGGGCTTGAAGCCCAGCTTGGCCACTGCGGCGGTGTCTGCCGCAGGGTCCGTGGTCGCACCCACGTGCTGTCCTGCCTCCCTCTCGTGGTGCCGCGCTGCGCGGCACCGCCCCCACCGGCGCTCGTCGCCGGTGCTCGTGACCTCCTAGTGCAGCGGAGGAAGGGGCAGGTGCGCAAGGCGTGACGCGCTGCGACGTGGCAGCCTGCGGGTGTGGGACGGGTCACGACGCGCACGCGCACCGAGCGGCTGGACGTCGCGGCGGGCACCCGCACCGCGCGCGCGGACACCCTGGCGGTCGAGGAACCGCTGCAGGTGGAGGTGGACGGCGAGCAGCTGACCGTGACGATGCGCACACCCGGCGACGACGTCGACCTCGTGCTGGGCTTCCTGCACGCCGAGGGGCTGCTGCGCAGCGCGGACGACGTCGTGGGCGTGCAGCACTGCAGCGCGCCGGGGCCGGACGGGCTGCCCACCTTCAACCTCGTCCGGGTGGCCGCCGCCCCCGGCTCGCGCCTGGCCGGCGAGCGCGTGCCGCGCCCGTTCACCACGACGTCGGCGTGCGGGGTGTGCGGTTCGCTCAGCGTCGACGACGTCATGGCGCGCCTGCCGCACGAGGGCCCGGCCGACGACCCCGTCGAGGTGGACCTGGACGTGCTGGCGGGCCTGCCCGGGGCGCTGCGCGCGGCGCAGGCGGCGTTCGAGCGCACCGGCGGCCTGCACGCGGCGGGCCTGTTCAGCGCCGACGGGGAGCTGCTGTGCCTGCGCGAGGACGTCGGCCGGCACAACGCCGTGGACAAGGTGGTCGGCTGGGCGCTGCGCGAGGGGCTGCTGCCGCTGCGCGGGCGGGTCCTCGTCGTCAGCGGCCGCGCCTCCTTCGAGCTGGTGCAGAAGGCCGCGATGGCCGGCGTGCCCGTCCTGGCGGCCGTCTCGGCGCCCTCCTCGCTGGCGGTGTCGCTGGCGCGCGGGGCCGGGATGACGCTGGTCGGCTTCCTGCGCCCGCCCACCGGCAACGTCTACGCCGGCGGCCACCGGCTGCGCTGAGGCGCCCGGGGCGGGGGGAGCCGGGGGAGGTGGCCCGCGCCGGCTCGGAATAGCCTGGGGGGGTGCCCGCTGACCGCGGGCTCCTCGACCCAGCGGGAGGACCACCACCGTGGCCAGACGCGACGACGCGGGGAACGGCCCCGCCGGGCTCGGCCCCATCATGAACGGGCTGCCGAGCCAGCTGCCCGACATCGACCCCGAGGAGACCTCGGAGTGGCTCGCGTCACTGGACGCGGTCGTCGACGAGCGCGGGCAGAACCGGGCGCGCTACCTCATGCTCCAGCTGCTGCAGCGCGCCCGCGAGAAGCAGGTGGGCGTCCCCAGCCTCACCGCCACCGACTACATCAACACCATCGGCCCCGAGCAGGAGCCGTGGTTCCCCGGTGACGAGGAGGTCGAGCGCCGCTACCGCGCCTGGATCCGCTGGAACGCGGCGGTCATGGTGCACCGCGCGCAGCGGCCGGACATCGGTGTCGGCGGTCACATCTCCACGTACGCCTCGTCGGCGACGCTGTACGAGGTCGGCTTCAACCACTTCTTCCGCGGCAAGGACCACGCCGGCGGCGGCGATCAGGTCTTCATCCAGGGCCACGCCTCCCCCGGCGTGTACGCGCGCGCCTTCCTCGAGGGCCGGCTGTCCGCCGAGCAGCTGGACGGCTTCCGCCAGGAGGTCTCGGCCGCGCCGAACGGGCTGTCCTCGTACCCGCACCCGCGGCTCATGCCGGACTTCTGGGAGTTCCCGACCGTCTCGATGGGCCTGGGCCCGGCGAACGCGATCTACCAGGCGCAGTTCAACAAGTACCTGCACAACCGCGGCCTGCGCGACACCTCGCAGCAGCACGTGTGGGCGTTCCTGGGCGACGGGGAGATGGACGAGCCGGAGTCGCGCGGGTTCGCGCAGCTGGCCGCCTACGAGGAGCTGGACAACCTCACCTTCGTCGTCAACTGCAACCTGCAGCGCCTCGACGGCCCGGTCCGCGGCAACGGCAAGATCATCCAGGAGCTGGAGGCGTTCTTCCGCGGCGCGGGCTGGAACGTCATCAAGGTCCTGTGGGGCCGCGACTGGGACCCGCTGCTGGCGGCGGACTCCCAGGGCGCGCTCGTGAACCTCATGAACGCCACCCCCGACGGGGACTACCAGACGTACAAGGCCGAGAACGGCAAGTTCGTCCGCGACCACTTCTTCGGCCGCGACGAGCGCACGGCCAGGCTCGTCGCCGACATGAGCGACGACGAGATCTGGAGCCTCAAGCGCGGCGGGCACGACTACCGCAAGGTCTACGCGGCGTACAAGGCGGCGCTGGCGCACACCGGCCAGCCCACGGTGGTCCTCGCCAAGACGATCAAGGGCTACGGCCTGGGCCCGCACTTCGCCGGCCGCAACGCCACGCACCAGATGAAGAAGCTCACGCTGGAGGACCTGAAGCTCCTGCGCGACTCCCAGCGCATCCCGATCTCCGACGAGGAGCTCGAGCGCGACCCGTACCGCCCGCCGTACTACCACCCGGGCGAGTCCGACGAGGCCGTGCAGTACCTGCGCAAGCGCCGCGCCGACCTCGGCGGCCCGGTGCCGCAGCGGCGCGTGCAGCACGCCCCCGTGCACCTGCCCGGCGACGAGGCCTACAAGGTCGCCGCCAAGGGGTCGGGCAAGCAGGAGGTCGCCACGACGATGGCGTTCGTCCGCCTGCTCAAGGACCTCATGCGGGACAAGGAGTTCGGCAAGCGGATCGTGCCGATCATCCCGGACGAGGCGCGCACCTTCGGGATGGACTCCCTCTTCCCGACGCTGAAGATCTACAACCCGCACGGGCAGAACTACACGTCGGTCGACCGCGACCTGATGCTGTCGTACAAGGAGTCCGAGCAGGGGCAGATCCTGCACGTGGGCATCAACGAGGGCGGCTCGATGGCCGCCTTCACGGCCGCCGGCACGTCCTACGCCACGCAGGGCGAGCCGATGATCCCGATCTACATCTTCTACTCGATGTTCGGGTTCCAGCGGACCGGCGACAACATCTGGGCGGCCGGCGACCAGATGGCCCGCGGCTTCATGATCGGCGCGACGGCGGGGCGCACCACCCTGACGGGCGAGGGCCTGCAGCACGCCGACGGGCACTCGCTGCTGCTGGCCTCGACGAACCCGGCGGTCGTCTCCTACGACCCGGCGTACGCGTACGAGATCGGGCACATCGTCAAGGACGGCCTGCGCCGCATGTACGGCGAGAAGCCCGAGAACCTCATGTACTACCTGACCGTCTACAACGAGCCGGCCCTGCAGCCGGCCGAGCCGGCGGACGTGGACGTCGAGGGCATCGTGCGCGGTCTGCACCGCGTCTCGCAGGGCTCCGGCGACGGCCCCCGCACCCAGCTGCTCGCCTCGGGCGTCGGGGTGGCGTGGGCGCTGGAGGCCCAGCAGCTGCTGCGCGACGACTTCGGCGTCGTGGCGGACGTGTGGTCGGTGACGAGCTGGAACGAGCTGCGCCGCGACGGCCTGGCCTGCGACGAGCACGCGTTCCTCAACCCCGGCGACGAGTCGAGGGTGCCGTTCATCACGCAGAGGCTCAAGGACGCCCCCGGCCCCGTCGTCGCGGTCAGCGACTGGATGCGCGCGGTGCCCGACCAGGTGCGCCAGTGGGTGCCGGGCGAGTTCGCCTCCCTGGGCGCCGACGGGTTCGGCCTGTCCGACACCCGCGCGGCCGCGCGCCGGTACTTCCACATCGACGGCCCGTCGGTGGCCGTGCGGGCGCTGGAGATGCTGGCGAAGAAGGGCGAGGTCGACTGGCGCGCGCCGGGCCAGGCGATCGAGAAGTACCGCCTGCACGACGTGCGCGCCGGCCGCAGCGGCAACGCCGGCGGGGAGGCCTGAGCGCCTCCCCCACCGCCGCGCGAGGCCCCGCACCCGTCCCGGGTGCGGGGCCTCGCCCGTGCGGGGTCCCCCGTCCGGCCGATGCAGGCGGGCCGCCGCGACGACGACACCTGCAGCGGGGACGTCGTCCGGCGAGGGCCGGACCCCCCGAGGACCGCCGGACCGCTCGAGCGCACGGGCCCGGTGCTGGGCGGTCGGTCGAGGTGGTCCCGTGCCCGTCCCCGCCGTGCGCTCGTCGGTGAGCGCGCTCTCGCGCTGCTGGCGCCGTCCCGCCGGGCTGGTGGAGCAGACGCGCTGGCTGTTCTGCCTGCTCGCGGTGGCGTCCACGCTGCTGCTCGTCCCGGCCCTGCTGGACCGGCGCTGCCCGGTGGCCGCGACGACCGCGCTGGTGGCGCTGAGCGGCCTGGTCACCGGGTGGGTGCGCCGCTACCGCCGGCGACGCACCGGCCTGGCCCAGGACCTGGTGGAGACGGGCCTCTTCGCGCTCGCCACGGCCTCCGCCGCGGTGCCCGCCATGGTCCTGGGCGCCGCCTTCCCGGCGCTGTGGGCGCGGTCGGTCTACGGGACCGGCCGTCAGGTCGCCCGTCACGCGCTGCTGCTGCCGGCCGCGCTGGCCGGCGCGCTGCCGCTGTGGTCGCTCTTCCCCCGCCACGACAGCGGCGTCGACGCGGCCGCCGTGCTCGGCTCGCTGCCCGTGCTGCTCCTGACCGCCGCGGGTGCCCGGCACCTGGCCGTCGGTCTGTTCGCCCGCGAGCGCTCCCAGCAGCGCGACGCCGTCGTCAACGACCTGGGCCTGCGCCTCCTGGCGGCCGGCACGGTGGGAGAGGTGCACCGCGCCGCCCTGGCCGCCGGGGCCGAGCTCTGCCGGCTGACCCCCGGCCTGTGGACCGTCCTCGTCACCGCCGAGCCGGACGGGGCCCGGCTGGAGCAGAGCGCCGGTGACCTGCGCACCCCCCTGCCGCCCGTGCTGCGCCACGTCGACCTGCCCGCGACGACCGGTCCCGTCGGTCCCGGATCGGCTCCCCTGCCGGTGCGGCCGGGTCCGGTGCTGGCGGCGGCGGTCGGCGAGGGAGCCGTGTGGCACGCGTACCGGGTGCCGGGGACGGAGCGCGGCTGGCTGCTCGTCGGCGTCGCCGGGCGCGGGGCGGCCGAGGCGGTCCCGGGCGTGCGCGCGGTCCTGCACCTGGCCGCGCTGGCGGCGCAGTCCGCCCGCAGGCACCGGGACCTGGCGCAGCTGGCGCGCACCGACGCCCTGACGGGTCTGGCCAACCGGGCCGCCTTCACGACGGCCCTGGAGGAGTGCGAGCGCGACGGCGTCCCGGTCGGCGTCGTCTACGTCGACCTCGACCGGTTCAAGGAGGTCAACGACACGCACGGGCACGCCGTGGGCGACGGGCTGCTGCGAGCGGTTGCCGGCCGGCTGCGCACCGCGGTCCGGGCGGGCGACCTGTGCGCCCGTCTCGGCGGGGACGAGTTCACGCTGCTGCTGCTCGACCCCGCGCCGGGCGAGGTGGAGGCGCTGCACCGGCGGGTCGCCGGTGCCCTGACCGGGACGGTGCGGGTGGCGGGCGCGACGCTCGCGCTGTCGGCCAGCAGCGGTGCCGCCCGGAGCGGGCACGGCGAGAGCGCCGAGGCCGTGGTGCACCGGGCCGACGAGGCCATGTACCGGGCCAAGCACGCCGCGGTGGGCCGCGGCGGGGACGGCGCGCCGGTCACGGCCGCGCGCACCGGCTCACCGGGCTGAGGCCGGCCGGGCCCGGGCACCGCCGGAGGACCGCCGTCAGCGGCGGTCGCGGTCGGCGCGGCCGATGGCCTCCTCCAGCTCGCCGCTCAGCTGCGCGACGCGCCCCTGGTCGGGGTGGTCGCCCAGCGCCTTCAGGTGCCGGCGGGCCTCGGCGAGGCGGCCGGCGTCGATGGCGGCGGCCACCAGGTGCCGGCCGGCCTCGAGGTCGTGCTCGCGCGGGCGCCAGTGCCCGACGCCGAGGCTGAGCGCCTCGTCGTTCATCCCGGCCTCGCGCAGCACCTGCAGCGCCTGCGCCAGCGCGGTGCCGGAGGTGTCGCGCTCGGCGGCGATGCCCAGGCGCCGCAGGGCCGCCTCGCGGTCGTCGGCCAGGGACAGCCGCCCGAGCACGAGCAGCGGGCGCCAGGCGCGCGGGCTCTGGGCGAGCTCCTCGGCCAGCGCCCAGACGGCGTTGTCGGCGGCCGTGCGGGCGTCCTCGGGGCTGGCGTCGCCCTCGTGGGCCTCGGAGGCGCGCGTGCGGACCGTCTCGACCAGGGTGTCGAAGGCCTCGCGGTCGTTGGGGTCCTCGTGCAGGCGCTCGCGCAGCACGGACTCGCGCACGGGCGCCGCGGCGGGGGCGGGGCGGCGGCGGGAGCGCCGGGGCGGTCGGTCGGGCGCGGACCCGCGCCGGCGCCAGCGGTCGAGCAGTCCCATGCCTGTCCTCTCGTCCCCTCTCGGCACGGTGCCCCGTCGGCTCCGCGCGGTCCTCGCGAGGACCTGCCCGCGTGGGGACGCCGCACCGGCACCCTAGCCCAGGGGGTCCGCGGCGGCCCGTCCCCGCGACGGGGGGCGGGGCGCGGGCGCGGGCCGGGGCGCGGCCCGGGACGCGGCGGGGGCGCCCGCCCACCCGGTCGCTGCGTAGTGTCGGGACGTGCCCGCCGACGAGCCCGACGCCGAGCCCACCGGGGAGGCCACCGCGGGGGCCGTCGGCAGGACCACCGACGAGGCCGCCGACGGGCCCGCCGCCGAGGCCACCGACGAGCCCGGTGCCGGGCCCGACGGCGGGCCCGCCGCGGAGCCGGCCCGGAGCGCCGCCCGGTCCGAGCCGTCGCCGGCGACCGTGCGGCGCCTGGAGGCCGCGGCCGGGCACTTCGCCTCCTCGATCGCGGCGGCGATGGAGGAGCGCCTGCCCTGGTACGGCGCCCTGCCGGCCGACGAGCGCTCCTGGGTGGGGCTGGTGGCCCAGGCCGGGTTCACCGACTTCATCCGCTGGCTCAGCGACCCCGACCCGGACCTGCTGGCGGGCACCGCCGTGTTCGGCACCGCGCCGCGGGAGCTGACCCGCACCGTGACGCTGCAGCAGACGGTGGAGCTGGTGCGCACGGCCATCACCGTCGTCGAGGAGGGCGTGGACGACGTGCTGCGCGCCAGCACCGACCCGGCGCTCCCGGCCGGTGCGGCGGGCGCCGCGGGGTCCGCGGGGTCCGCGGGGTCCGCGGCGGGGGCCCCGGTCGACGCCGCGGAGCTGGTCGCGGTGCGCCAGGCGCTGCTGCGCTACTCGCGCGAGGTCGCCTTCGCCGCCGCGGCCGTCTACGCGCGGGCCGCCGAGTCGCGCGGGGCGTGGGACGCGCGGCTGGAGGCGCTCGTGGTGGACGCCGTGCTGCGCGGGGACGGCGAGGAGGTCATCGCCTCCCGCGCGGCCGCGCTGGGCTGGACGCTGGACGCCGCCACGGCCGTCGTGATCGGCGCCTCGGGCGACGTGGCGGCCGCCGGGGTCGTGCCGCGGGTGCGGCGGGTGGCGCGCGCCGCGGGCGGTGAGGCGCTGGTCGGCGTGCAGGGCGAGCGGCTGGTGGTCGTCCTGTCCGGGGTGCCGGACGCGCTGGCGACGGCGGCGCGGCTGGCGGAGTCGGAGTTCGGCGCGGGCCCGGTGGTGGTCGGTCCCACGGTGGCCTCGCTGCCGGTGGCGGCCCGCTCGGCGCGCGCGGCGCTGGCGGGCGCCGTGGCGGCGCGCGCCTGGCCGGAGGCGCCGCGGCCGGTGCTGGCCGACGACCTGCTGCCCGAGCGCGCGCTGTCGGGGGACGCGACGGCGCGCCGCGCGCTGGTGGACCGGGCCTACCGGCCGCTGGCGGCGGCGGGCGGCGCGCTGCTGGAGACGCTGACGGCCTACCTGGCCTCCGGCGGGTCGCTGGAGGCGTGCGCGCGCGAGCTGTTCGTGCACGCCAACACGGTGCGCTACCGGCTGCGGCGCGTCGGGGAGGTGTGCGGGTGGACGCCGACCGTCCCGCGCGAGCGCTGGGTGCTGCAGACGGCGGTGGCGCTGGGCCGGCTCGCGGAGCCGCCCGCGGCCGCCGCGCCGGCCCCGCCACCGGCCGCGGTGCCACCGGCGCGGGAGGAGCCGCGGGCTGCGGCGGTGGCCGCACCGGCCCGCCCGGCGGTGACGCGGGGCGCACGTTCGCTCACCCGACGTGGGGGCAGACCGGCCGCCGACGGCCCCGGTCTGTAGGTTTCCCACAAAGCGGGGCGGTGAAGTCGGTGAGCGTCGTGACCGCCCCCGGCCCGCCGTCCGGGGGAGGCTTCTCCGGTGCTCGTCATCGTCTTCCCCGGCCAGGGGTCGCAGGCCCCCGGGTTCCTCGCGCCGTGGCTGGAGCTGCCCGGCGCCGCCGACCGGCTGCGCTGGGCCTCCGCCGTCGTCGGCAGCGACCTCGTGGCGCACGGGACGGTCTCCGACGCCGACACCCTGCGCGACACGGCGGTCGCCCAGCCCCTCATCGTCGCCGGCGGCCTGCTGGCCCTGCGCGAGCTGTTCGCCTCCCCCGCCGAGCTGGCCGCGGCGGCGGGGGCGGTCGCGGGCCACTCCGTCGGCGAGCTGACGGCCGCGGCGGCGGCCGGGGCCCTGAGCCCCGAGCAGGCCCTCGTCCTGGTGCGCGAGCGCGGGCGGGCGATGGCCGCGGCGGCCGCGCAGCGCCCCACCGGCATGTCGGCCGTCCTGGGCGGCGACCCCGAGGAGGTCGCCGCCGCGCTGGCCCGGCACGGGCTGACCGCGGCCAACGCCAACGGCGGCGGGCAGGTCGTGGCGGCGGGGACGCTGGAGGCCCTCGAGGCGCTGCGCGCCGAGCCGCCCGCGAAGGCGCGCGTGGTGCCGCTGCAGGTGGCCGGTGCCTTCCACACCGAGCACATGGCCCCGGCCGTGGGGACGCTGGAGGCGCTGGCAGCGGGGCTGGAGCCGGGCACGGCGGCCGTGCCGGTGGCCGCCAACGCCGACGGCGCGCTGGTCACCGACGGCCGCGAGCTGCTGCGCCGGCTGGTGGCGCAGGTCAGCCGGCCCGTGCGCTGGGACCTGTGCACGGAGGCGTTCGCGCGCCTGGGCGTCACCGCGCTCGTGGAGCTGGCGCCCGCCGGCACCCTGGTCAACCTGGCCAAGCGGCAGCTGAAGGGCGTGGAGACGCTCGCGCTGCGCACGCCGGAGGACCTCGAGAGGGCCCGTACGCTCGTCGCCGACCACGGCGGCGCCATGGCGACCGCCCCGACGCAGCAGCAGACGCAGCAGCAGACGCAGCAGACACCGCAGGAGGTGGGCCCGTGACGGTCCGGATCACGACCGCCCCGACGCGCGAGGCGCGGATCCTGGGCTTCGGCGCCCACCGCCCGCCGCGCGTCATCGACAACGCCGAGGTGTGCACCTGGATCGACTCCTCCGACGAGTGGATCCAGCAGCGCACCGGCATCCGCACCCGCCGCTGGGCCGCGGAGGACGTCTCGGTCGTCGACATGAGCGAGGACGCCTCCGCCAAGGCGCTGGCCGCGGCGGGGCTGACCGGCTCCGACGTCGACGCGGTCGTGCTCGCGACCGTCTCGTACCCGTACCAGACGCCCGCGGCGGCCGCCGTGCTCGCCGACCGCCTGGGCGCGACCCCGGCCGCGGCGTTCGACGTCTCGGCCGGCTGCGCGGGCTTCTGCCACGGCGTGGCGCTGGCCAGCGACCTGGTGCGCGGCGGCACCGCCGAGCACGTGCTCGTCGTCGGGGTGGACAAGCTGTCCGACTTCACCGACAAGCACGACCGCTCCACGGCGTTCCTGTTCGCCGACGGCGCGGGCGCCGCGGTCGTCGGCCCGTCCGCCGAGCCGGGCATCGGCCCGACGGTGTGGGGCTCCGACGGCGGCCAGGCCGACGCGATCCGCTCCAAGCACTCCTGGCTGGACCTGCGCCAGCCGGCCGCCGTGGACCCGGTGGCCGCCGAGGCCGCCGCGCAGGACCCGGCCCGCTGGCCGTACCTGGAGCAGCAGGGCCAGTCGGTCTTCCGCTGGGCCGTGTGGCAGATGGCGCCGGTGGCCCAGCAGGCGCTGGACGCGGCGGGGATCACCGCCGACCAGCTGGACGTCTTCGTGCCCCACCAGGCCAACGCGCGCATCATCGACGCGATGGTCAAGCAGCTGAAGCTGCCGGAGTCGGTGCACGTGGCCCGCGACATCGTCGACATGGGCAACACGTCGGCGGCCTCGGTGCCGCTGGCCGTGGAGCGCGCGGTGGCCGACGGGCACGCCCCCTCGGGCGGGCTGGCGCTGTTCATCGGCTACGGCGCGGGCCTGTCGTACGCCGCGCAGGTGGTGCGCCTGCCGTGAGGACCGGCCGCGCCCCCGGCGGGGGCGCGGCGCGCGGACCGGCCCGCCCCACCGGGGACGGGCCGCAGACCTGGGGCCGCGGGCCCCGCGCCCAGGACGAGGTGGGCGCCGGAGGTGCCGGCGCCCGGACGACGAAGGAGCGACGCATGGCCAGTGAGCAGGAGATCCTCAGCGGTCTCGCCGAGATCGTGAACGAGGAGACGGGCCTGCCCACCGACAGCGTGCAGGCCGACAAGTCCTTCACCGACGACCTGGACATCGACTCGCTGTCGATGATGACGATCGTCGTGAACTGCGAGGAGAAGTTCGGCGTCCGCATCCCCGACGAGGACGTGAAGAACCTGCGCACCGTCGGCGACGCCGTCGCCTACATCTCCCAGGCCCAGGGCTGAGCCCGCCGCCGGCCGGCCCGCGAGGGCCGGCCGGCACCCCCACCGCGACCGGCACCCGCCACCGCTTCGAAGGAGTTGACCGACCATGACCACGACCGCTCGCCGCGTCGTCGTCACCGGACTGGGAGCGACGACACCGCTGGGTGGCGATGTCGCCTCGACGTGGGAGGCCGTGCTGGCCGGGCGTTCCGGCGCCCGCACCCTGCAGGGCCCCTGGACCTCCGAGTTCGACCTGCCGATCACCTTCGGCGCGCAGGCCGCCGTCCCGGCCGAGGACGTCCTGGAGCGCCGCGAGGTCAAGCGCCTCGACCCCTCGCAGCAGTTCGCCGTCATCGCCGCGCGCGAGGCGTGGGCCGACGCCGGCACCCCCGAGGTGGACCCGCTGCGCCTGGCCTCCGTGGTCGCCACCGGCATCGGCGGCATCTGGACGCTGCTGACGGCCTACGACACGCTCAGGGAGAAGGGCGCGCGCCGCGTCCTGCCGCTGACCGTGCCGATGCTCATGGGCAACGGGCCCACGTCGGCGATCAGCCTGGAGTTCACCGCCCGCGCCGGTGCGCACACGCCCGTCAGCGCCTGCGCCTCGGGCGCCGAGGCGCTGGCCTACGGCGCGGACATGATCCGCTCCGGGCGCGCGGACATGGTCATCGCCGGCGGCACCGAGGCGGCGATCCACCCGCTGCCCATCGCCTCCTTCGCGGCCATGCACGCCCTGTCGCGGCGCAACGAGGACCCGGCGCGCGCCTCGCGCCCCTTCGACACCCAGCGCGACGGGTTCGTGCTCGGCGAGGGCGCGGGCATCGTGGTGCTGGAGTCCGAGGAGCACGCCCGCGCGCGCGGCGCGCGCGTGCACGCCGAGCTGCTGGGCGCGGGCTTGTCCGCCGACGCCCACCACGTGGCGGCGCCGGAGCCGGCGGGCGCGGGCGTCAGCCGCGCGGTGAAGGACGCCCTGGCGGCCGCGGACCTGGCCCCCGGCGACCTGGCGCACGTCAACGCGCACGCCACCTCCACCCCGGCCGGTGACGTGGCCGAGGACCGCGGCCTGCGGCTGGCCCTGGGGCCGGCGGCGGACGGGATCGCGGTCTCGGCGACCAAGTCGATGACCGGGCACCTGCTGGGCGCGGCCGGCGCCGTGGAGAGCATCCTGACGATCCTGGCGCTGCGCGAGCGGCTGGCCCCGCCGACGATCAACGTGGACGACCTCGACCCCGAGGTGACGCTGGACGTCGTGCGCAAGGACCCGCGGCCGCTGTCGGGCGAGGGCCCGCTCATCGGGCTGAACAACGCCTTCGGCTTCGGCGGGCACAACGTGAGCCTGGTGCTGCGCTCGGTCTGAGCCGGCCGGCGGTCCGCGACGGAGGCCCGCGCCCCTTCCCCGGGGCGCGGGCCTCCGCGCGTCCGGGCCCGCGTTCCGCGACCGCGCCGGCCCGGTGGTGGCGGCCCCCCGCACCGGGGCCGCCGGGCTCAGCCGACCTGTCGGCCGACCTCTCAGCCGACCTCTCAGCCGACTTGGTGCAGCCAGCGCACGGGGGTGTCGTCCCCGGCGTGGCGGAACGCCTCCAGCTCGCGGTCCCAGGCCTCGCCGACGGCCAGCTCCAGCGCGCGGCGGGCGGCGGCCGGGTCGGCGTGCGGGCCGGAGAGCAGGTCGAGGGCGGCGTGGACGCGGTCCTCGGGGACCTGCACGTTGCCGTGCACGTCGGTGACGGCGTGGAAGATGCCCAGGGACGGCGTGTGGCTCCAGCGGCCGCCGTCGCAGCCCTGGCTGGGCTCCTCGGTGACCTCGAAGCGCAGGTGCGACCACCCGCGCAGCGCGGAGGCGAGCCGGGCGCCCGTGCCCTGCGGCGCCTGCCAGCTCAGCTCGGCGCGCAGGCAGCCCGCGGCCACCGGCTGCAGCGTCCAGTCCAGGGACGCGCGCACGCCGAGGACCCCGCCCGCTGCCCACTCGATGTGGGGCACCAGCGCGCGCGGTGCGGAGTGCACGAAGAGCACGCCGCGGGTGGTCGCACCGGACATGCCGTTCTCCTCTGCGTCGGTGGGGGACGTCTTCCCCTACGGCCCCACGGCGACAGGTCGACCAGCTGTGTCCATCAGTGACGTGCCAACTACACGGCGTACTCCTCGTACGGGGACATCATGCCCCAGACGTCGCTCACCGTCCACGTCCGTGCACGAGATCTCCACGCCCGGACCGCCGGGGACGGCCACCGCGACGGCGCCGGACCGCGGCTCAAGGTCGCGTCCCGCGCTGCCGAGGACCCACCGAGACCGCCGGCACGACGAGAGGACGACCCGCTGTGGACGACCAGCACACCGCCGCGCCCGCGGCCCGCGCCGCGGGCGAGGTCTCGGAGGTCATCCGCCCGGCCGCCATCGTGCCCGAGGAGGCGGCCCGCTCCGTCCTCGTCGAGCTCGCGCTGCGGGACGTGACCAACGGTGGTGTCTGGCAGGCCGGCCCGTCGCTGTGGACGCGCTGGGACCGCCCGTGGAACGGGCCGGACAACGCCGCCGGTGCCGAGCTCATCGGCCGCGTCCACGTCGCCTACGGCACCCCGACCAAGTACGAGATCACCATCTACCGCGTGACGGTGACGCTGTTCGGCAGCCAGCTCGGCTGGAGCGTGGAGTCGCTGTGCGACGAGGCCCTCGGGCACGGCGGGCTGCGGCTGGCCGACCTGCCGCGCGCCACGCTGGCCGTCCCGCCGCCGCCCTTCCGCGGCTGAGGCGCCGCCCGTCCGCCCCGCTCCCGCCCGTCAGCCGGTGCCGTCGGGCGGTGCCGCCGGGCGGTGGCACCATCGAGCGGTGCCCGAGGAACCCGCCGCCAGGCGCCACCACCGGCCCGCCATGCCCGGCGACGACGCGCTCGTCGCCCTCGCCGGGGGCGTGGACCCCTCGGCGCTGCAGGAGGCCGCGCACGCCGCCGCCAGCGCCCTCGTGCACGGGGCCCGCTCGGCGCAGGACGCCGAGGTGACCCGCCGCGTCGTCACCCTCGCCCAGGACGAGGGCCTGGAGGTCATCGCCGACCTGTGGGCCGACGCGCCCGCCGACTCCCTGGCCGGGGCCCTGTGGCGCCTGTACGCGCTGCGCACGTGGGTGCAGCGCGCGCCCGTGGCCGTCTCGCGCCAGTACGCCGAGGGCCGCCGCTTCGCGCCCGTCCTGGAGGTCGTCGCCGGTGTGGCCGACCCGCCGGGACCGGAGGAGGTCGTCGCCGTCGTCGACGCCGTCCTGACCGGCGTCTCGCGCGGCGACTTCGCCGTGACCCTGGAGCGCGCGGCCGCCTTCTGCCGCCTGGTGGCCGTCGGCCGCGCCCACCACGCCGACGACCCCCGCTTCGGCGGGGCCCCTGGGCCCGCCGGCGAGCTGACCCGCTCCGCCGCCCGCCTCGTGCGCACCGCCGAGCAGCTGGAGACCGTCGCCCAGCGCTGGCGCGCCGGCGAGCTGGGCTGAGGTCCCCGCCGGGCCGGGCCGGGACCCCGCCGGGGCTGACGCCGGCGCCGGACGGGGTTACGGTGGGTGCGGGCGCCGGGCCGCGGCAGCCCCGGGTTCCATTGACAGCCGCTACGAGCGGCCGTGCGCCGTGAGGCGCTCCCGGTCCGGCGCTCACCAGCTCCCCGCCGCTCAGCGCGCGGGACGCACCCGACCTGCGCGCCCCGGAGCCGCTGGCTAGCCTCGCGGGCATGAGCGCAGCAGTTCCCCAGATCCTCCTGAACAACGGGGTCAGCGTCCCCCAGCTCGGCTTCGGCGTCTGGCAGGTCGGCGACGACGAGGTGGTCCCCGCCGTCGAGACCGCCCTCGAGACCGGCTACCGGCACATCGACACGGCCGCCATCTACGGCAACGAGCGCGGTGTGGGCCGCGCGATCGCCGGGTCCGGGCTGCCCCGCGACGAGCTGTTCGTCACCACCAAGCTGTGGAACGCCGAGCAGGGCTACGACACGACCCTGCGCGCCTTCGACGCGAGCCTGGAGAAGCTGGGCCTCGACCACGTCGACCTGTACCTGATCCACTGGCCGCTGCCGGTCAAGGACGCCTACGTCGACACCTGGAAGGCGTTCGAGAAGATCTACGCCGACGGGCGCGCCCGGGCGATCGGCGTGTCGAACTTCGAGCCGCACCACCTGAACCGGCTGCTGGCCGAGACGACGGTCGTGCCGGCCGTCAACCAGATCGAGCTGCACCCCTTCCTGCAGCAGCGCGAGCTGCGCGAGGAGAACGCCAAGCACCAGATCGTCACCGAGGCGTACAGCCCGCTGTCCTCGGGCAAGGGCGTCATCGACGACCCGACGGTCCGCGCCATCGCCGACCGCCTGGGCCGCACCCCCGCGCAGGTCGTGCTGCGCTGGCACGTCGAGATCGGCAACCTCGTCATCCCCAAGTCGGTGACGCCGGAGCGCATCCGCGAGAACTTCGCGCTGTTCGACTTCGAGCTGGCCGAGGCCGACCTCGACCAGCTCGCCGGGCTGGAGCGCGACGGCCGCGTCGGCAGCCACCCGGACCAGATGACCATCGGCGCCTGAGCGGCGCGCACCCGGACGGCCGGGTCCGGGCGGGGAGCTCCCCGCTCGGACCCGGCCGTCGCGCGTCCCGGGCGGTGGGCGGGCACCGGCCGCGGCGCGCACCCGTGCACGTGCGGGCCCGCCGGCGCGCGACACTGGCCCCCATGACGGTCCACGCCCCCACCGGCGCCCCCACCGGCGCGCTCCCCGCCGCGCTGCCCGAGGACGGCGCGCGGGCGGTCGAGGAGGCCGCGCGGCGCCTGGCGGGCGTCGTCGCCACCACCCCGCTGGAGCCGAGCGCGCGCCTGTCGGCCGCCACCGGCGCGCGGGTGCGGCTCAAGCGCGAGGACCTGCAGGTCGTGCGCTCGTACAAGGTCCGCGGCGCCTACAACCTCATCGCCCAGCTCGGCGAGCGCGAGCGCGCGCGCGGCGTCGTGTGCGCGAGCGCCGGCAACCACGGCCAGGGCGTCGCGTACGCGTGCGCCGCGCTGGGTGTGCCGGGGCGGGTGTACCTGCCGCGCACGACGCCGCGGCAGAAGCGCGACCGCATCGCGGCCCTGGGCGGCGAGCACGTGGAGACCCTCGTGGTGGGCGACACCTACGACGACTCCGCGGCCGCCGCGGCGGCGTGGGCGGAGGGCACCGGCGCCACGCTCGTGCCGGCCTTCGACCACCCGCGCACGATGGCCGGGCAGGGCACGGTGGCGCTGGAGGTCGTCGAGCAGCTGGCCGCGCTGGGCGAGGACCCGCCGGACGTGCTCGTCGTGCCCGTCGGCGGCGGCGGGCTGATCGCCGGGATGCTGTCGTGGCTGACCCGCCGGCACCCGGGGGTGCGGGTCGTGGGCGCCGAGCCGCTGGGGGCGCCGTCGATGGCCGCGGCCGTGCGCGCGGGCGGGCCGGTGCTGCTGGACAGCGTCGACACGTTCGTCGACGGCGCGTCGGTGCGCCGGGTGGGCGCGGCCACGCACCCGGTGGTCGCGGCCGCGGGCGCGGAGCTGGTCACCGTCCCGGAGGGCGCGGTGTGCGTGGAGATGCTCGCGATGTACCAGACCGACGGGATCATCGCCGAGCCGGCGGGCGCGCTGGCCACGGCCGCGCTGCTGCAGGGGCTGGGCGTGCGGGAGGGCGACAGCGTCGTCTGCGTGGTCTCCGGCGGCAACAACGACGTCAGCCGGTACGCGGAGATCGTCGAGCGGGCCCTGGTGCATGAGGGCCGCAAGCACTACTTCCTCGTGGAGTTCCCGCAGGAGCCGGGCGCGCTGCGCCGGTTCCTCGACGAGGTGCTCGGCCCGGACGACGACATCACGCACTTCGAGTACGTCAAGCGCAACAACCGCGAGTTCGGCCCGGCGCTGGTGGGCATCGAGGTGCCCTCCCCCGACGACCTGCCGGGGCTGCTGCAGCGCATGGAGGCCGCTCCCCCGACGTTCGAGCGCATCACCGGCGACGAGCCGCTGTACCGCTACCTGCTCTGAGGCCCGCCCGCGCGACCCGTCCGTCCCACCCCTCCCGTCCGTCCCGGCGGAGCGCGGAGAGCCGGGTTCGCGCGGGGACGGCCGGGCGGGAGGGGTTCAGCGCGGCAGGACGACGCCGTACTGGGCCAGCTTGCGGTAGACGGTCGCGCGGGACAGGCCGAGCGACGCGGCTGCGGCGGCCACGCTGGTGCCGGGCGCGGTGAGGGCGCGCACGATCTCGTCGCGCTCGAGCCGCTCCAGGCGGGTGAGGACGCGGCCGCCGGTGGTGAGCACGTCGGGCGGCAGGTGCTGCAGGTCCACGAGGTCGGTGCGGGCGCTGGCGCGCCGGACGGCCTCCTCCAGCGCGCCGACCCCGCCGGGCCAGGGGTGGGCGCCGAGGGCGCGCGCGGCGGCGGGTGTGAACCGCACCGCGCGCCGCCCGCCCCGGGAGGCGAAGCGCTCGGCCAGCGGCAGGACGTCCTCGGGCCGCTCGCGCAGCGGCGGCGCGGTGACGACCCCGCCGACGAGGGCGAGCAGCGGGGCGGGCAGCTCGTCGACCTCACCGGCCACCAGCACCAGCGGCGGGCCGCCGGGCCGGGGACCCGCCGCCGGGGTGGCGAGGGACGCGGCCACGGCGGCGGCGACCTCGTCGGCCGCCCACGCGGGCAGCCGCTCGGCCCCGCGCAGGACGACGCGCGCGCCGGCGCGCAGCTCCGGGGTCCAGGCGGCCAGCCAGCCGGCCGTCTCCGCCGGCGCGGGCACGACCGCGCGCAGGACCCGCCGACCCGCGGCGCCGGTGCGCGCCGCCCGCGCGGCCAGGGCACCGCGGCCCGCGCCCGGCTCCCCCGTCACGGCCAGAACCCGGCCGGCGGCGGCGACGGCGGTGGCGGCGTCCACGGCGGCGCGCCAGGCGGCCGAGACGCACACGTCGGCCGCGGGCGCCGGCTGCTCGGCCTCGACGTGGAAGACGCGGCCCCGGGAGCCGCCGGGCGCTCCGGGCGCGGACGCCCCGGCCCCGGCGGAGCGGGCGAGCATGAGCGCGCTGGTGCTGCCGGCGGCCGCCTGGGCCAGCGCCAGCAGCAGCCCGGAGGCGGCGCCGGACCACGTGGTGAGGTTGACGCTGCCGACGACGTCGCCCGTGCAGGGGTCCAGGACGGGGGCGGCGGCGCACGTCCAGCGCTGCAGGGCGGCGCACCAGTGCTCCTCGCCGCGCACCAGCGCGGGGCGGCGGTCGGCCAGGGCCAGGCCCAGGCCGGTGGTGCCGGCGTGCTCCTCGGCGTAGGAGAAGCCGGGCGCCAGGTGCACGGCGTCCAGGTCGCGGCGCATGCCGTCCTCGTCGTGCAGGCGCAGCAGCACCAGCCCGGAGCTGTCGGTGATCATCAGGCTGACGGGCTCACCGGCCAGGGTGCCGCCCAGCGAGCGGAGCACCTCCTCACCGCAGGTGTAGAACAGCGAGCCGGTGTCCAGGTCGCCGGTGAAGACGGGCTCGACGTCCTCGGGCGAGACGCCGTAGCGCTCGCAGCGGCGCCAGGAGGCCCGCACGGTGTCGACGGCGCCACCCGCGGCGCCCTGGACCGTCCCGGCCGTGTCCCGCCCCGCGTCCCGCACCGCCGACCTCCCCGTCGCCGCACCCGCGCCGTCCCAGCGTAGGCGGCGGCGGACGGCGGGGCGTCTCAAAGTGAGACACGCACCCCCTCCCCCGGCGGCGGTGCGTCGCGCACCGTGGGCGGCGAGGGGCGAGGAGGCCCCCTGCGTGCAACGAGGAGGTCGCATGTACAGCAAGGACGGCGTCGACTACTTCATCGTCGACGCGCACGTGGCCCTGTGGGACGCCCGGCCGGAGAACCAGCGCAACGTGCACGGCAAGCAGTTCATCGACTGCTTCTACGACTACCACCGCAACCTCAGCCCGGCGGGCGAGCTGTGGTCGTACGAGGAGTACCTCTACCAGGGCGGCGAGCGCCTGGTGAAGGACCTCTTCGAGGACGGCTACGTCGACCACGCGATCTTCCAGCCCGCGCGGCTGGGCGAGTTCTACCACCGCGGGTTCGGGCAGACGGAGGAGGCGTGGGCGGTCACGCAGGCCCACCCGGGCAGGCTGACGTACAACCACTGGTTCGACCCGCGCGACGGCGAGCGGGGCCTGGAGCAGCTGGAGCGCGACGCCGAGCGGTTCGGCCTGCGCGGCGTGAAGCTGTACACCGCGGACTGGCACGGCGACTCGCGCGGCTGGCGGCTGGACGACCCGTGGAGCTACCGGTACCTGGAGCGCGCCCGCGCCCTGGGGATCACGAACATCCACGTGCACAAGGGCCCCACGATCCGGCCGCTGGACCGCGACGCGTTCGACGTCGCCGACGTCGACCACGTCGCCACCGACTTCCCGGACATGAACTTCGTCGTCGAGCACTGCGGGCTGCCGCGCCTGGAGGACTTCTGCTGGATCGCCACGCAGGAGCCGAACGTGTACGCGGGCCTGGCGGTGGCGATGCCGTTCATCCACACCCGCCCCCGCTACTTCGCGCAGATCGTCGGCGAGCTCCTGTACTGGCTGGACGAGAACCGGATCTTCTTCTCCAGCGACTACGCGCTGTGGACGCCGAAGTGGCTGGTGGAGGCGTTCGTGGACTTCCAGATCCCCGAGGACATGAGCGAGTACGCGCCCCTGACGACGGACCAGAAGAAGAAGGTGCTCGGCCTGAACGCCGCGGCGCTGTACGACATCCCGGTGCCCGAGCACCTGCAGGTGGCGAACCCGCCGGCGGCCGCGGAGCCGCAGGCCGTGGCGGTCGCCTGATGGGCGCGCTGCTGGAGGCGGCCCGCGCGGCGCTGTCGGCCGTGCAGGACCCCGAGCTGGACGAGCCGATCACCGACCTGGGGTTCGTGCGCTCGCTGGAGCAGCGGGCGGGCGCGGACGGCGCGGTGGAGCTGGTGTGCCACCTGCGGCTGCCGACGTCGTTCTGCTCGCCGAACTTCGCCTACCTCATGGCCTCCGACGCCAAGGACGTCCTCGGCGCCCTGCCGGGCGCGGACCGGGTGGTCGTCGAGCTGGACGACCACCACGACTCCGACCTCGTCAACGCGGGGCTGGCCGCCGACGCCGGGTACCGCGGCACGTTCGGCCACGAGGCGCTGGACAGCCTCGACGAGCTGCGGGAGCTGTTCCGCCGCAAGGCGCACACGGCGGCGACCGAGCGGGTGCTGACCCGCTGGCTGCGCGCGCACCCGGAGCGCACGGAGACCGACGTGGTCGACGTCGTGCTCGGCGACCTGCCCGCCGACGAGGCGACCGCGGCGCTGCTGCGCCGGCGCGCCGCGCTCGGCCTGCCCACCGGCGACGGGGCCCACGTCCTCGTCGACGAGCACGGCGCGCGCCCGGCGCGCGAGGAAGTGCCGCTGCGGCTGCGCCGGGCGCGTTCGACCCGCATCTCCATCGACGGCAACGCGCACTTCTGCCGCGGGCTGCTGCGCACCCGCTACCCCGGTTCCGACGGCGACCAGGCCCCCCGCGCCGCGGAGGCCACCTGGGAACCCGTCCCCCTGCTCGCCGGCCGCCCCGAGGGCGCCCGGCCCGTCCACCAGCGCACGGAGGTCTCCGCGTGAAAGCGGTCCGCGTCCACGAGTACGGCAAGCCCGCGTCGGTCGACGACGTGCCCGACCCGGAGCTGCAGGGACCCCTGGACGTCCTCGTCGAGGTGGGGGCGGCCGGTGTGTGCCGCACCGACCTGCACATCCTCGAGGGCCAGTGGGCGCAGAAGAGCGGCGTCGGCCTGCCGTACGTCATCGGCCACGAGAACGCCGGCACGGTGCTGGAGGTCGGCAGCGCCGTCACCGGGATCGCGCCGGGCGACCGGGTGATCCTGCACCCGCTGGTCACGTGCGGGCTGTGCCCGGCGTGCCGGCGCGGCGACGACGTGCACTGCGCGAACAGCGAGTTCCCCGGCATCGACCGCGACGGCGGGATGGCGCAGTTCCTGCGCACCAGCGCCCGCTCAGTCGTCACGCTCGCCGAGGGCCTGGAACCGGCCGCGGTGGCGGCGCTGGCCGACGCGGGCCTGACGGCGCAGCACGCCGTGCGCAAGGCGGTGCCGCTGCTGCCGGCCACCGCGCGCGCCGTCGTCGTGGGCGCCGGCGGGCTGGGCCACATCGGCCTGCAGTGCCTGCTGGCGATGACCCCGGCAGAGGTCGTCGTCGTGGACCGCTCGGCGGAGGTGCTGGAGAAGGCGCGGGCGCTGGGCGCGCACCGCACCGTCCTGGCCGGTGACGACGTCGTCGCCGAGGTCCTGGACCTCACCGACGGGCTCGGCGCGGAGGTGGTGTTCGACTTCGTCGGCGAGCACGGCACCGAGGCGCAGGGCGTGGCGATGACCCGCGACGCCGGCAGCTACTACGTCATCGGCTACGGCGGGGAGGTGCGCGTGCCCACGATCGACCTCATCAGCCGGGAGGTCAGCGTGGTGGGCAACCTCGTCGGCTCCTACACCGACCTGCGCGACCTCATGGCGCTGGCGGCGCGGGGGCTGGTGACGCTGTCGACGAAGCGGTACCCGCTGACATCGGCGCTGGAGGCGCTGGACGACCTCGACGGCGGCCGGCTGCCGGGCACGCGGGCGATCCTCGTGCCCTGAGAGCACCCGCGCCCCGCACGGCCCTGCACGGCCCCGCGCGGCGGGGCGGTCCTCCCCTCGGGTCGCCCCGCCGCGCTGGTCCCGCACCCTTGACCGGTAATGCTCGTAAGCGTGTAATCGCTGCATGGACGACATCAGCGCGTGGTTCGCCGGACGACTGCCCGGCGAGTGGTTCGAGGGAGCTCCCGAGGTCACCGTGGACCGGGAGGAGATCGTCGTCGTGGGCACCGTGCCCGCGCCCGACGTGGAGGCGGAGGTGCTGGAGCAGGCCGCGGCCGGCCGCGCCGAGCGCTTCCGGGAGGAGACGCGCGCGGCGCGCATGCGCATCGCCGACGAGGCCGAGGCCCGCTTCGGGCGCAAGGTGGCCTGGGGCGTGCGCTGCGGGCCGGTGACCACGCTGTTCACCAACCTCGCCGTGCCGGTCATGACGCGTCTGCGCCAGCCCGAGCGGCGCCTGCTGGACACCCTCGTCGAGGCGGGCGTGGCGCGCTCGCGCTCGGAGGCGCTGGCCTGGTCGGTGCGGCTCGTCGCCCAGCACCAGGGCGACTGGGTGCAGCAGCTGCGCGACTCGCTGGAGGCCGTGCGCGCGGCCCGGGCGGCCGGCCCGCGCCCCTGACGCGGCCCCGACCCGCGGTTGACCCTCTCACCGGCTTGTTGCAAGCTCCTCGCAACAAGCCGGTGAGGGGCACGTCCCCGACCCGCAGGTCGAGGGGGGCGCCGTGCCGCGGTCCGGGACGCCGTCCCCGGTGGTCCCGGGCGACCCGGCCGGGCTCGACGAGGCCCCCGGGTCCGTGGACCCGCGCGACCCGCTGGGCGTCGCCGCGCGCGAGCGCCGCCGCCTGCTGCTGACCGCCGGCCTCGCGCTGGCGTGCCTGGCCTCCGCCGCGCTCGCCCTGGCCGTCGGGGCCGTCGCCGTCGCCCCCGGCACGCTGCTGCGGCTGCTCGCCGCGGCCGCCGGCCTGGGCGTGGAGCCGACGTGGACGCCCGTGGAGGAGACCGTCGTGCTCGCGGTGCGCCTGCCGCGCGTCGTGCTGGGCCTGGCCGTCGGCGCCGGCCTGGCCGTGTGCGGGGTGGTCCTGCAGGCCGTCGTGCGCAACGTCCTGGCCGACCCGTACCTGCTGGGCGTGAACTCCGGCGCCTCCACCGGCGCGGCCGCCGCCCTGCTGCTCGGCGCGGGCGCGGGGCTGGGCGAGCACGCCCTGACGGGCAGCGCCTTCGCCGGGGCGCTCGCGGCCGGCGCGCTCGTGCTCGCCGTGGCCCGCTCGGGCGGGCAGGTGACCCCGGTGCGGGTCCTGCTGGCCGGGGTCGCCGTCGGCTACGCGCTGACCGCCACGACGAGCTTCCTCGTCTTCGCCTCCGGCTCGGCCGAGGGCGCCCGCTCGGTGATGTTCTGGCTGCTGGGCTCGCTGGGCCTGGCGCGCTGGGGCGCACCGCTGGCGGTCGTCGTCGCCGTCGTCGCGCTGACGTTCGCGCTGCTGCTGCTGTGGGCGCCGCAGCTGGACGCGCTGGCGCTGGGCGACGAGACGGCCCGCACGCTGGGCACCTCCCCCGCCGCCCTGCGCACCCGGCTGCTCGTCCTGGTGGCCGCCTGCGTCGGGGTGCTCGTCGCCGCCTCGGGCAGCATCGGCTTCGTCGGCCTGGTCGTCCCGCACCTGGCGCGGCGCCTGGTCGGTGCCGCGCACCGCTGGGTGGTGCCGGTCAGCGCGCTGCTGGGCGCGGGGTTCCTCGTCCTGGCCGACCTCGTGGCCCGCACGCTGCTGGCGCCGCAGGAGCTGCCCATCGGCATCGTCACCGCCCTGGTGGGCGCCCCGTTCCTGCTCGTCCTCGTCCGCGGCCTGCACGCCGCGCGCTGAGCCGTCCCCACCCGCCCGGAGGACCCGTGCCGACCCGACCCACCAGCGCCACCACCGGCGCCACCGCCGGCGTCGCCACCGCCGCGGTCCTCGCGCTCCTGCTCGCCGGGTGCGGGGCCCCGTCCGCGGGGACCGCCCCCAGCGGGGCCGCGGACGCCCCCGAGGGGTTCCCGCTGACGGTCGTCAACTGCGGCGCCGAGGTGACGATCGAGGCGCCGCCGCAGCGGGTCGTGCTGCTCAAGAGCGCCCCCGTGCCGGCCCTGCACGCCCTGGGCGTGCTGGACCGCGTCGTGGCCCGAGCGGGGTTGTACCCGGCGCAGTACTACGACGCGGCGACGCTGGCCGAGCTGGAGACCGTGCCGCTGCTGACCGACGAGACCGACACCGACGGCCACCTGCAGATCTCCCGCGAGGTCGTGCTGGCGCAGCGGCCGGACCTGGTGCTGGGGCAGGTCGACTCGGTGGACCGGGCGGGGCTGGCCGCGGCCGGGATCCCGCTGCTGGAGGAACCGGCGCTGTGCCCGTCGGGCGGGCCGGCCGAGCCGTCGTTCGAGGACGTCCACGACCAGCTGGCCCTGTACGGGCGGGTCTTCGACCGCGCCGCGCGGGCGGAGGAGTTCGCCGGTGAGCTGCGCGAGCGGGTGGCGGCCGTCGAGCGGCGCGTCGAGGAGTCCGGGCGGCCGCGGCGCACCGCGGCCGTGCTCTACCCGACGGTCGGCGGCGGCGTCACCTACGCGTACGGGCGGGCCAGCGCCGCCACCCCGCAGCTGGACGCGGCCGGGTTCGACAACGTCTTCGCCGACGTCGGCGAGCGCGTGTTCGAGGTGAGCGGCGAGGAGCTGCTGGCGCGCGACCCGGACGTCCTCGTCCTCCTGCACAGCGACGGCGACCCCGCCGCCGTCGAGGCGGCGGTGACGTCCCTGCCGGGCGCGGCGGCGCTGCGCGCCGTGCGCGAGGACCGCGTGCTGACCCAGCTGTTCAACTTCACCGAACCGCCCACCGCGCTGACCGTCACCGGCCTGGAGCGGATCGTCGGGGAGTTCGGGCCGTGATCCGCGCCGAGGGCGTGGGGTTCTCCTACTCCGGCACCGCCGTCCTGGACGGCGTCGACGTCACCGCGGTCGACGGGCGGGTGCTGGGCCTGGTCGGCCCCAACGGCAGCGGGAAGACGACGCTGCTGCGCACCCTGCACGGCGCGCTCGCGCCGGAGAGGGGCCGCGTGCTGCTCGACGGCGCGGACGTGACCCGGTTGCGGACGCGGGACGTGGCCCGGCGGGTGGCCGTGGTCGTGCAGGAGCACGGCGGGGACCTGCCGCTGCTGGTCTCCGACGTCGTCCTCATGGGCCGCGCCCCGCACCGCTCGGCGTTCTCGCGCACGAGCCCCGCCGACCACCGCACCGCCGCGGACGCGCTGGCCCGCGTCGGCGCCCTGCACCTGGCCGGCCGGCGGCTGTCCGGGCTGTCCGGCGGGGAGAAGCAGCGCGTCCTCGTCGCGCGCGCCCTCGTGCAGGAGGCCGCGCACCTGCTGCTGGACGAGCCCACCAACCACCTGGACGTGCGCTACCAGCACGAGGTGCTCGACCTCGTGCGCTCCCTCGTGCACGGCTCGCGCGGTGGCGCGGGCGGTGCCCGCTCGGCCGTCGTGGTCCTGCACGACCTGAACCTGGCGCTGCGCTACTGCGACGACGTCGCCGTCCTGCACCGCGGGCGCCTCGTGGCAGCCGGCGCGCCCGCCGACGTCCTCGTCCCCGAGGTCCTCGAACCCGTCTACGAGGTGTCGGTGCGCCGGGTGGACCTCGACGTCGCCCGCGGCGAGGGCGTGGCCGACGGGCCGCTGCTCGCCTTCCGGCCCCGCGCCGGGGCCCGCCCGCAGCAGCCGGAGGTGGCCCGGGCCCGCTGACGCGGCGGCTTTCGGGCAGGCTGACCCCCCATGAGCGACGTCGACGTGGTCCGCCGGACCCGCGCCCTGCTGGAGACCCTGTCCGAGCGCGAGCGCTCGGCCGCGGTGAACCGGCTGCCGGACGACTGGCCCGAGGGCGTGTGGCGCGCCTTCCGCGAGGCCGGCCTGTGCGAGACCGTCGACATCACCCCGCCCGGCGGCGAGCCGCGCACCCGCCAGCGCCTGCACCCCGCGGCCCTGGCAGCGCTGGCGGAACTGCGCCGCTGACGCGTCTGTCCTGAGGCGGCCGTCCACCGCCCGATGGACGGGCCGCGTCCACCGCGCGCCGCTGCCGGCGGGCGCCGCGGCGGCGCACGCTGGTGCGCGTGCACGCCACGCTGATCGCCGTCCACGCCGCCGCGGCGGTCGTCTCGCTGGTGGCGGCGGTGCTCCTGCTGCTGCCGCGGCCGCTGCCGGCGCGGGCGGCCCGGGCGCTGGCGCTCGTGCTGGCGGTGAGCACCGGGCTGATGACCGCGACCCTGGTGGGCGCCGTGACCGTGGGGTGGGCGGGGCGCCCGGCGGCCGCGAACGGCGTCTTCGCCGCGCTGACCGTCCTGGCCGTCGCCGCCACGGCCTGCGCGGTGGCGGCCGTGCCGGTGGCGGCGCGCCGGGACACCGGGCAAGTGGACCGCCTGTTCGCGCGCGGCGGGTTCGTCCTCATCACCCAGTGCGCGGGTCTGGCCGCGGTCGCGGCGCTCGACGCCGTCCCGGGGTGGGCGGTGGCGGCCGTGCCGGTGGCCGTCGTGCTCGTCGCGCGGGAGGTCGTGCAGCGACTGCGGCGGGCCGCGCGGGCGCCGCGGGCGGGTGCCGTCCGGGCGGGCCGCGCTCAAGGTCGCGGGCCGGGATGACGATCGACAGGGCCATGACCGTCCCGCACCCGCGCCCCGTCGAGCTCACCGTCACCACCCGGCTGACCGGTGCCGCCCCGACGACGATCCGCACCGACGCCGCCCCGGTCGCCGCGCTCCTGGACGTGCCCGCCGCGGCGGTCGTGGACCTGCTGCGCGCGCTGGACGGGCGCCGGCTCGGCGACGAGCTGCTGGGGCTGCTGACCGGTCTGCTGCCCGCCGTCGAGGAGAGCGGCCGCCCGGCGCAGCACCGCGGGGGCAGCAAGGCCGACGACGTGGTCGCCTCGTGGGAGGCGCTGCGCGAGTGGTACGCCGCGGTCGTGGGCGCCGACCTGCCGTCGGCGGTCGAGGTGCGGGCGCTCGCGAGCTGAACCCCCGCGACCCCGCACCGCGCTCCCGCAGCGGTGGGGCGGGTGGGGCTCGAACCCACGACCGAGGGATTATGAGTCCCCTGCTCTGACCGACTGAGCTACCGCCCCGCGGCCCGTCCCGCCGCGCCGCACGGGCGGCTCCGGGTGGCCGTCGCGCGGCGACCCTACCCGAGCACCGCCCCGCCGACCGGCGCCCGCGAGCGGGACGCCCGCGCGCCGGCGGTTCGGCGTCCGGGGCGGGCGGCGCGGACAGGTCCCCGCCGACGCGGGCCGAGGACGTGGTGTCCAGGTAGCGCTCCACGGTGCGCCGCACCGGTTCCACGACACCGGGTCCCCGGCGCGCGTCGTGCCGGACAGCGTGCTGCAGCAGCAGGGCGTCGTCGGGGCGGGCCAGGGCCACCACCGCCGACGAGGAGGGTCCGCTGCCGCCGCGGGGTCGTCGCCCGGGGCGTGCACGCGGACGGCGAGCGCCTGGCCGGCGACGACCGCGGAGACCACCGGGAGCAGGTGGGTGGTGGAACCCGCTGCGACGACGTCGGCGAACGGCACGAGGTCACCGGACCGCGAGTCGACGACCCGGTCGGAGCCGAACAGCACGAGGGTCCGGCCCACCCACGGCCCCACGACCCGGCCGAGCACCGTGAGGACGAGCACCACCGAGCCCGCGGCAGCCAGCAGCCGCGAGGAGGTGTCGTGCCGGTGCAGGCGCAGCGCTCCGGGCGGTCCCGGCGTGCCCAGCCCCCACCGACCCGGGCGTCGCCTCGACCGCGGGCCGGTGACGTCCTCCCACGAGTCGCCGCCGCGCGGCCCTGCTCGCCGTGTTCCTCGTCCTCGGCCGGGTGCTGCCGCTGGACGCCTCGGCGGCGCCGGGCCCAGGCGCGTGGGGGCACCCGCCGGCGCGTGGGGCGCCCGGCCGCGGTGACGGCTGCTCCGGCCGGGGGTCGCCCGCGCGGTCGATCTCCTGCCGCACCCCGTCCGTCGATGCCTCGTGCGCACCGACGAACCACCTGGAGGACGACGTGGCGGAGAACCGCACCGGACGAGGGCCGCGCCGCGCGGCCGTGGCGATGGCCCTGTGCCTGAGCGCCCTGACCCTGCCCGCCCACGCGGACGTGCGCGCCGACGTGAGCGCCGACGGGGCCGCCGACGTGCTGGAGGTGGAGGTCCGCCCGGCCATCGCCACGCCCAGCGGGGTGGTGACGGTCGCGGCCGAGTACGAGCCCGAGGACGGCGACGAGGGCACCGGCGAGGACGACGGGTCCGGCGAGGACGACGGGTCCGGCGACGACGGCGAGGGCGACGGCGAGGGCGACGGCGAGGGCGACGGCGAGGGCGACGGCGAGGGCGACGGCGAGGGCGACGGCGAGGGCGACGGCGACGGCGTGACGGGTGAGGGCGGCGGCACCGTCCTGGGCCGGGGCCCGTCCGGCACGTCCGGCACGTCCGGCGTGGAGCTGGTCGTCGACTTCGGCGACGGCTCGGCGCCCCAGCCCCTGCGGACCGTCGGGTCCCCGCACGAGGTGAAGGGCTTCGGCAAGCACGCCTACGCGAGCGCGGGCACCTACACCGTCACGGTCACCGCCACGCCGGAGGCCGGGACCCCGGTCAGCGTGCCGGTCGAGGTGCAGGTCGGCGGCGGCAGCGCCCGCCTCAGCGGCGCCGACCGCTTCGAGACCGCCAACCGGCTGGCGCGGGAGGACTTCCCCGTCGACGGCGAGGCCGACGCGGTCCTGCTGGCCCGCTCGGACGGCTTCGCGGACGCGCTGGCGGCCGCCCCGGCGGCGCTGGCGCGGCGGGCCCCGGTCCTGCTGACCGCCACGGCCGAGCTGCCCGCCAGCGTGCGCGCCGAGATCGTCCGCACCCTGGGCGAGAGCGGCACCGTGCACGTCCTCGGCGGGGAGAGCGCCATCGCGCCCTCGGTCGTCGAGGACCTGCGCGCCGCCGGCTACGAGGTGGTGCGCACCGCCGGCGAGGACCGCGTCGGGACGGCCATGCTGCTGGGGCAGCTCCTGCTGGACTCCGGCGCCCGCGTGGACGAGGTCGTCCTGACGGGGACCGCGGGCTTCGCCGACGCCCTGTCGGGGGCAGCCTTCGCCGCCGGCACGGACGCGCCCGTGCTGCTGACCGCTCCGGGCCGGCTCGACCCGCGGGTGCTGGCGTTCCTGCAGCGGCTGGGCGAGGACGTGCGCGTGCACGTCACCGGCGGCCCCAGCTCGGTGGGCGAGGGGGTGGTGGCGGAGCTGGAGGGCCACGGCTTCGCGGTGGACCGCCTCGCCGGCCGCGACCGCTACGCCACCTCCGCCGACGTGGCCGCCACCCTGTTCCCGGCGGCGGCGACGGTCGTGCTGGCCACGGGGGCGAACTTCCCCGACGCGCTGGCGGGTGCCCCCGCCGCCGGACGCCGCCAGGCCCCCGTGCTGCTGGTGGGCGCCGAGCTGTCGGAGGAGGCCCGCGCGTACCTGCGGGCCGGGGCCGGCCGGATCCGCTCGGTCTACGTGCTGGGCGGCGAGCGGACCGTGCCGGCGTCCGTGCTCGCGGAGGCGCGGAGCCTGCTCGGTCTGGGCGGCTGAGGCCCGTCGCCCCACCCCCGGCCCGCGCCGGGGGTGGGGCCGCGCGGGTCAGGGGCCGTACGCGACGACGGCTCCGCCGGCGGGTGTCCACGTGATGCGCCCGCCCTGGAAGCGGGACTCGCGGCCGCCGGGGACGCCGTGCTCGTCCGTGGTGGGGAAGCCGAGCGGTCCGGCCTCCCAGCCGGTGCGCGCCCACGCCTCGCGGATCGCGCCGCGCACGGGCTGCGCACCGGTCGCCGGGGACCAGTAGACCGAGCCGCCCCGGAAGTGCGAGTAGGCGCCGGGGCGCCCGGGCGTGGGGCGCTCACCGGTGACGGGGAGCCCCAGCCACGACGTCTCCCAGCCGAGCTGCGCCCACCGGTCGTGCACGAGGCCGCGGACCTCCCAGGCGCCCGTGGCCGGCGACCAGTAGACCGAGCCGCGCTCGAAGTGGGTGTAGCGGGCCTCGCCGCGGGGCGTCGTGCGCTCGCAGGTGGTGTTGCGCCCCAGGACGCCGGTGGCTCCGCCGAGAGCGGCCCAGCGGGCGGCGATGGCGCCGACGACGCAGGGCGCCGGTTCCTCCGGGGACGGTGAGGGGGTCCCGCGGCGCGGGAGGCTCTCGCAGGCGACGCCGTCGTCGTCGCCGTCGAGGTCGTCGGGGTCGCCCGGGTGCGCCTCGAGCCACGCCTGGGCGTCCTCCTGCCACGCGAAGTCGCTGCAGTTCCTGTCGTCGCTGTGGTCCGCGGCCGCGGGCGCCGGCAGCGCCGTCCCCAGCCCCAGCACCGCCGCTGCCACCACGGCGCTCCGTCGCGCCCAGCCCGTCGTCCGCACTCGTCCCCCCCGGTCGCTGAGCACCACTGGTGCTCGTTGCGCACCGTACTGATCCACGACGCTGCGCACCGGCGGTTCGCCCGGACAGGTGGCGCGCTCCCTGGCGGAACCCCGCGGTGATCATGGACGGGTGACGCGCTCGGACGTCCGTGATCACCGCGGGGTGTCCTGGCGACGTGGGCCGTCGGATCGCAGCCCGGTGTCAGTCGCCGGTCGCGCGGGCGGCCCGGTCGATCAGGTCGGCGACGACGTCGGGCCGGGAGACGGTGACGGCGTGCGAGGCGTCGACCTCGACGGCGTGCGAGCCGGCGCGCTGGGCCATGAAGCGCATCGAGTCGGCGGGGATCGCGAGGTCCTGCAGCGTGATCAGCGTCCACGACGGGATCTCCCGCCACGCCGCGCGGGTGGCCGGGTCCGCCAGCGCGTCGGCGGTGACGGGCCGCTGCGCGACGGCCATCAGCGCGGCGACGTCCTCGGGGACGTCGGCGGCGAAGACCTCCCGGAACTGCTCCTGCCGGATCCACAGGTCCGTGCCCCCGCCGGGCAGCGGCACGGCGTCCAGCGCCGCCCCGAGCTGGGCCCCGGGGAACTTGGCCGCGAGCTCGCCGGTGCTCTCGCCCACCTGGAGCAGGAAGCTGGCGACGAAGACGAGGGCCCGGACCCGCGGGTGGCCGTCGGCGGCCTCGCTCATCACGGTGCCGCCGTAGGAGTGGCCGGCGAGCACGACCGGGCCCTCCACGCTGTCCAGGACGCTGCGCAGGTGCTCGGCGTCGGCGCGCAGGCCGCGCAGCGGGTTGGCGGCCGCGACGACGCGGTAGCCGTCGCGCCGCAACGGCGCGATGACGCCGTTCCAGCTCGAGGAGTCGGCGAACGCGCCGTGGACGAGCACCACGGTGGGCTTGCCGGTGTCCGTGGCGGGGGTCGGGGTGCTGGTGGTCATGGATCCGTTCCTCTCCGGTGACGGCCGCGCGAGCGCCCTCCGCGCCGCAGCGGGAGTGCTGCGGGGACCGGGGTGTGCAAGCGGCACGGCGAGGGGTGGAGCGCGATCAGCTCGTGTCTCCTGCAAGCGGCATGCGATATATTGCACTTCACAGTATGAGCGGTCAAGGAGTCGTCCGAAGCGCCGCGAAGCCTCGAGGGGGCGTCCGCGCACCGCGCGGCACGGCCTCGGTGTTTGACACCGCACCCCCCTGCGGTGTCCGATATATCGCATGCCAGTCCCGGAGAACGTCCCCGCTCCCCCGCGCACGCTGCTGCGCGAGGACGCCTACCGCCGGCTGCGCGACGCGATCGTCGACGGGACCCTCGAACCCGGCGAGCGGCTGCGCGACGCGGAGCTGGAGCGCTGGCTGGGCGTCAGCCGCACCCCCATCCGCGAGGCCGTGGCCCGCCTGGAGCAGGCCGGGCTCGTCCACACCCGCCCCGGCCGCTCGACCGTCGTCACCCCCCTGGACTCCCGCGCGGCCCGGCACGCGCAGTCGGTGGCCGCCGCGCTGCACGAGCTGGCGACCCGCGAGGCGACGCCGCTCCTGGGCGAGGAGCACGCCGGCGCGCTGGAGCGGGCGAACACCGCGTTCGCGGACGCCCTGCGCGCCGGGGACGCGGACGCGGCGATCGCGGCCGACGACGCCTTCCACGGCGTGTTCCTCGACGTGTGCGACAACCCGCTGCTGCGCTCGGCGCTGGAGCGGTCCACCCCCCTGCTGCGCCGCCTGGAGCGCACCCGGTTCTCGACCCTGTCCGGGCGCGCGTCCGTCGCCCAGCACGAGCGCATCGCCGCGGCCGCGCTCGCCGGGGACGCCGAGACCGCCGGGCGGCTGGCCCGCGAGAACTGGCTGACCCTCGACCCCCTGATCCCGGTCCCACCGGCCGGCTGAACCCCTGCGAACCCCCGGAACCCCAGAACCCCCGACCCCGTCCCGGCCCCGCCGGGCGAGGAGGAGACCCCGTGCGCCTCGACGACTTCCCCCGCCACCCGCTGACCTTCGGCCCCAGCCCCGTCCACCCGCTGCGCAACCTCAGCCGCCACCTCGGCGGGGCGCAGGTGTGGGCCAAGCGGGAGGACGTGAACTCCGGACTCGCCTACGGCGGCAACAAGACCCGCAAGCTGGAGTACCTCGTGCCCGACGCCCTGGCCAAGGGGGCCGACACGCTGGTGTCCATCGGCGGGGTGCAGTCGAACCACACCCGGCAGGTCGCCGCCGTCGCCGCGCACCTGGGCCTGAAGGCCGTGCTGGTGCAGGAGAACTGGGTCGACTGGCCCGACGCCGTCAACGACCGCGTCGGGAACATCCTGCTGTCGCGGCTGACCGGCGCCGAGGTGCGGATGGTCGACGAGGGTTTCGGCATCGGGTTCAAGGACTCCTGGGAGCGGGCGCTGCAGGACGTGCGCGAGCGCGGCGGCACCCCGTACGGCATCCCCGCCGGCGCCTCCGACCACGAGCTGGGCGGGCTGGGTTTCGCCCGCTGGGCGCAGGAGGTGCAGCAGCAGGAGGAGGAGCTGGGCGTCTTCTTCGACACCGTCGTCGTCTGCTCCGTCACCGGTTCCACCCACGCCGGGATGATCGCCGGGTTCGCCGCGCAGGACCGCCCGCGCCGCGTCATCGGCATCGACGCCTCCGCGACGATCGAGGAGACGCGCGCGCAGGTGGAGCGGATCGCCCGCCGCACCGCCGACCTCGTCGACGTGGGCCGCGACCTGCGCGACGACGAGATCACCGTGCTGGAGGGGTGGGCCGGCGACCTGTACGGCATCCCCGTGGACTCCACCCTGGACGCCATGCGGCTGACCGCCTCGCTGGAGGGGGTGATCCTCGACCCCGTCTACGAGGGCAAGTCGATGGCGGGCCTGGTCGACCTCGTGCGCAGCGGCGACATCCCCGCCACCTCGACCGTGCTGTTCGCGCACCTGGGCGGCCAGCCTGCGCTCAACGCCTACAGCGGGCTCTTCCCCCGCTGAGGGGCCCGGGAACGGCGAGAGGGGCCGCGCACCGCGCGGCCCCTCTCGTGGACGCTCCCGCAGTTGGACTCGAACCAACAACCTGCCGGTTAACAGCCGGCTGCTCTGCCAATTGAGCTATGCGGGACCACAGCCGTGCGCACCGCGGTGCACCCGGCTACAGCACGTCAACCTTAGCAGCCCCCGTCCGGCGCACCCGCCACCGGGCGGTGTCGCGGACGGCGCCCGAGCCGCCTCACCCGGCGGTGATGCGCTCCTGCCAGGAGCGGCGCGCGGCCTCCAGCCGGAACAGCTCCTCGGAGGCCGCGCGGTACTCCTCCGCCTGCCCCGCGGGGTCCAGCCGCTGCAGCGCGCGCCGGGCCTGCGCGACGGCCCGGGTGGCCGCCGCGGCCGCCAGCGCCGCCGCCATCGAGCGGCCCCAGCGCTCCAGCTCCTCCTCGCTGCTGACCGGCAGGTCCACCACCGCCAGCTCGCGCACCAGGTCGGCCACCGCGCCGTCGACGTACTCCAGGACCGACGAGACCCACGCCGGCCCGCCCGGCGTCTCCAGCAGCCCGCCCGCGGCCGTCACCGCGTCGTGGACCTGCCGGTGCGCGGGCACCGTGAAGGCGTCCCCGTCCAGCGCCGCGACGTCCTCCGCCACCGCCCACGGGGCCTGCAGCACGACGGCCAGGACGCGGCGCTCCAGGTCGACCACCGGGTCCGGGACCGCCGGGCGCGCCGGTGCCGCCTGCTCGGGCGCCGTCCGGCCGGCGCCCGCGGCCGCCGGGCGCTCGCGGTCGGCGTGCTGGCCCGCGCGCGGGGGGGCCGCCTCCGCGCGGGTGCTGCCGCCCGCCGGGGCGGCGCCGGACCGCCCGTGCCCGGCGTGCCGGCGCACCCGGTCCAGGACGAACCGCTCGTCGAGGAAGCCGGTCCAGCGGTCCAGGTTCACCGCGTAGCGCTGCTGCAGGCCCCGGTCGCGGATGCCCGCGATGATCGGCGCGGCCGCGTCCACCGCGGCCAGGCGCCCCTCGTCGCTGTCGAGGTCGAAGCGGCGCAGGGTGGAGCGGATCGCGAACTCGAACAGCGGCACCCGCGAGGCCACCAGCGCCTCCACGGCCGCGTCGCCGGAGGACAGCCGCAGGTCGCACGGGTCCTGCCCGGACGGCTCGACGGCCACGTAGGTCTGCGCGGAGAAGCGCTGGTCCAGCTCGAAGGCGCGCAGCGCCGCCTTCTGCCCGGCCTCGTCGCCGTCGAAGGTGAAGACGACCTCCGCGCCGCCCGCGTCCGCGCCGAGCATCCGCCGCACGACGCGCGCGTGCTCCTCCCCGAACGCCGTCCCGCACGTGGCCACGGCCGTCGTCACACCCGCCACGTGGCAGGCCATGACGTCGGTGTAGCCCTCGACGACGACGACCTGGTGGCGGCGGGAGATGTCCCGCTTGGCCAGGTCCAGCCCGTACAGGGCCTGCGACTTCTTGTAGACCGGCGTCTCCGGGGAGTTGAGGTACTTGGCCTCGATCCGGTCGTCGTCGAACAGGCGGCGCGCGCCGAAGGCGACGGTGGCGCCGCTGACGTCGCGGATCGGCCACACCAGCCGCCCGCGGAAGCGGTCGTACAGCCCGCGCTGCCCCCGCCCGGCCAGACCGGACGTGACCAGCTCCTCCTCGGTGAACCCGCGCCCGCGCAGGTGCCGCAGCAGCACGTCGCCGCCGGCGGGGGCGAAGCCGACGCCGAAGCGGGCGCTCTGCTCGCGCGAGAAGCCGCGCTCGGCCAGGAAGCGGCGCGCCGCGTCCGCCGCACCGGGCGCCTCCAGCTGCTCCGCGTACAGCTCTGCGGCGACCCGGTGCGCCTCCAGCAGCCGCTGGCGCTGCCCGCCGGGCACCGCGGGGCGCTGCCCCTGCCGGCCGCCCTCGTCGACGTAGCGCAGCTGCACGCCCGCGCGCCCGGCCAGCTGCTCCACCGCCTCGGTGAAGCTCAGGCCGTCGTGGCGCTGCAGGAACTCGAAGACGTCGCCGCCGGCGTCGCAGCCGAAGCACTTCCAGTGCCCCACGGCCGGGCGGACGGTGAAGCTGGGGGTGCGCTCGTCGTGGAAGGGGCACAGGCCCTTCAGCGAGCCCACCCCGGCCGGGCGCAGGGTCACGTACTGGCCGATCACCTCGTCCAGCCGCACGGCCTCCTTGACGGCCGCGATGTCGTCGCGGTGGATGAGGCCGGGCACGCCCCGAGTCTAGGTCGCGGCCCCGACGCGGCCGTCCCCGGCGCCGCACCGGCCGCGGGTGCGACGGGGCGGGCGGACGGGCGCGTCGGTGCGCGGTGGCAGGATCGCCCGGGTGAGCCACGAGCAGCACCCCGCGCGCCCCGACGTGCGCAGCGACCGCCCCTGGGGCTTCCGCACCCGCGCCGTCCACGCGGGCGCCGTGCCCGAGCCGACGACGGGCGCGCGGGCCGTCCCGATCTTCCAGACGACCAGCTTCGTCTTCGAGGACGCGGCCGACGCCGCCAACCTCTTCGCGCTGCAGAAGTACGGCAACATCTACAGCCGCATCTCCAACCCCACGGTGGCCGCGCTGGAGGAGCGGATGGCCTCCCTGGAGGGCGGGCTGGGCGCCGTGGCGTGCAGCAGCGGGCAGTCCGCGGAGTTCCTCACCTTCGCGGCCCTGGCCGGGGCGGGCGACCAGATCGTCGCCTCCAACAACCTCTACGGCGGCACCGTCACCCAGCTCGACGTCACGCTGCGCCGCTTCGGGGTGGACACGGTGTTCGTCGAGCCGGAGCCGGAGGCCGTGCGCGCGGCCATCACCGAGCGCACCAAGCTGGTCTTCACCGAGCTGGTCGCCAACCCCTCCACCGTCGTCGCCGACGTGCGGGCGCTGGCCGACGTCGCCCACGAGGCCGGCGTGCCGCTCGTCGTGGACGCCACCACCGCCACCCCGTACCTGTGCCGGCCGATCGAGCACGGCGCGGACGTCGTCATCCACTCCGCGACGAAGTTCCTCGGCGGGCACGGCACGACCCTCGGCGGGGTCGTCGTGGACGCGGGCACGTTCCCGTGGGACAACGGCCGCTTCCCCTCGATGACCGAGCCCGTCGCCAGCTACGGCGGCCTGAGCTGGTGGGGGAACTTCGCCGAGTACGGGTTCCTCACCAAGCTGCGCAGCGAGCAGCTGCGCGACATCGGCGCGACGCTGTCCCCGCACTCGGCGTTCCTGCTGCTGATGGGCGTGGAGACGCTGCCGCAGCGCATGCGCGAGCACGTGGCCAACGCCCGGCGGGTCGCGCAGTGGCTGGAGGCCGACGAGCGGGTCAGCTGGGTGCGCTACTCCGGCCTGCCCTCGCACCCGCACCACGAGCGCGCGCAGCGCTACCTTCCCGAGGGGCCCGGCGCGGTGTTCTCCTTCGGCGTGCGCGGCGGCCGCGCGGCCGGGGAGCGGTTCATCGAGGCGTGCCGGCTGTGCTCGCACCTGGCGAACATCGGCGACGCCCGCACGCTGGTCCTGCACCCGGCCAGCACCACCCACCAGCAGCTGTCGCCCGAGCAGCTGGCCGCCGCGGGCGTGCCGGAGGACCTCGTGCGCATCAGCGTCGGCCTGGAGGACGTCGAGGACGTCCTGTGGGACCTGGACCAGGCCCTCGAGGCGTCCGTGAGCGCGGCGGCCGGCGCGGCCGCCGGGGAGGAGGAGCGGTGAGCGACCCCCTGGCCGGCGAGGTGACCGGCGTCCCCGACGTCGGCACCACCGCCCCCGACGAGGTCCTGGAGCAGGCGCGCCGCGACGGGTCCGCCGAGCGGGCCACCGGCTCGCAGGACGCCCCGGCTTCGGCGTGGACGCCGCCGACCCCGGGCGAGCGGCTGCGGCTGCTGCGGTCCACCCGCACCGTCGCCGTCGTCGGTGCCTCGAACAAGCCCTCGCGCGCCTCGTACTTCGTCTCCACGTACCTGCTGGCGAGCACCGACTACGAGGTGTGGTTCGTCAACCCGCGCGAGCGCGAGGTGCTGGGACGGCCCTGCTACCCCTCGCTCGCGGAACTCCCGGGGGTCCCGGACGTCGTCGACGTGTTCCGCCGGCCCTCCGAGCTGGGCGCCGTGCTCGACGAGGTGATCGCGGTCGGTGCCCGCGCGCTGTGGCTGCAGCTGGGCCTGTCCGACGACGACGTCGCCCGGCGCGGCACGGCCGCGGGCCTGACCGTCGTCATGAACCGCTGCCTGAAGATCGAGCACGCCCGCTTCCACGGCGGGCTGCACTACGCCGGGTTCGACACCGGCGTCATCAGCTCGCAGCGGCGCGCCGTGCGCTGACGCGCTCCCCCGGACGGCGCGCCCGGGTGCGCCGTCCGGGGGACCGCCCGGCGCTCCGGCACCGGCGGTGGCGGCGCGCGCGGCACCCTGGAGCGTGATCGATCCCCGTCCGGCCGCCCCGGGCGCCTGGCCCCCGCCGCCGTCCGGCACGGTGCTGCCGGCGACCCCGCCGCCGCGGCCCACCGACGGCGTGTCCGTGGGCGCCCTCGTCTGCTCCCTGCTCGGCGTCCTCGGGGTCCCCGCCGTCGTGCTGGGCGGCATGGGACTGGCCCGCACCGCGGGCGGGCGCCGGGCCGGGCGCGGCCTCGCCGTCGCCGGGCTCGTGCTGGGCGGCCTGCAGGTCCTCGCCGGAGCGGTCGCGCTCGTCGCCCTCGCGCTGTTCGCCTCCGGGCAGGACGCCTGGGAGACGGTCCTGCCGGCCTCGGACGAGGTGCAGGGGGCGCAGGACCTGCGCACCGGCGACTGCCTTGACGAGGAGGGTTCCGACGTCCTCGGCTGGGACGTCGTCGTGCGCGACTGCGCCGGTGAGCACACCGCCGAGGTGCTGGCGCTCGTCGACGCGCAGGGCGCGCCCGGCTCCCCCGACGACTTCCCCGGCGACGACGCCCTCCAGGTGCAGGCCGACCTCGCCTGCACGGCCGCGCTGGCCGGTGCCCTCGACGGGGCGGACGCGACCGTCGGCGCCGCCGACCTCGTCCCCGACTGGTACGTGCCCACCGCCGACGGCTGGGCCGCCGGCGACCGCACCATCGACTGCCTCGTCGTCGGCCTCGACGCCGACGGCTGGTCCGTGCCCCTGACCGGGTCGCTGCTGGCGGGGACGCTCGCGAGCGGGCCCGCCACGACCGTCTGAGGTCCGGCCCACGGCGGTCGTGACCGCGCCACCCGGTGACCGCCCGCACCACCGCTCCCCCGCGCAGCAGCGCCCCACCGACCACGAGCAGCGATCCGGGAGGTCCCGCGTGGCCTACGCCTACTACCCCCTCACCCTCCTCCCCGTGCCCGACGGGGAGGACGCCGGCCGCGCCTTCGAGCGCTGGCTCCACGAGGAGCCCCTCGGCGACGGACCGGTCACCGAGGAGCAGACCGCCGCCTGGGCCCTGGCCCTGCCGCGGCTGCGCGAGCTCGGCCCCGGCGCGGAGGACACGATCGAGGAGGGCGACGGCGAGCGCACCCGGGTCACCTCCTACGGGTACACCTACGAGTGCGGGATCGAGGTCGGCTACGACAGCAACGGCTCCGCGGAGGTCGAGATCCCCATCAGGGACGGCTGCCTGCCCGACCGCCACCTCGGCGCGCGAGCCGTCGAGGTCCTGGCCGAGGTGACCGGGCTGACGGTCTACGACGAGCGCGCCGGGCGCGTCTACGACGGGTACCTGCCGGAGCACGTCAGCGTCCTGGAACCGGCCGCCGAGCGGGCGGCGCGCCCCTGGTGGAAGCGCCTGCTGGGGCTGCGCTGAGCGGTGCTCCCCGGGCGGGCGCCGGAACCGGACACCCGTCGAGCGCCCGCACCTGACAGCCAGCCTGCGGGTACGGCGCGACACGCCGTCGCGGAGCGGGCGACACGCCGCACCCGGCGCGGTGCCCGCAGGCCGGCTGTCAGCCCTACCCGGCCGGAGCCGCGCGGCGCGGGCCTCAGGTGAGCCGGGCGTGCCAGGCGACGGCGGAGACGTCGGTCAGCGAGGCGATCTGGTCCACGATGACCCGCAGGCGGGCGGCGTCGTCGCGGGCGGCGGCGTGGTCCTCGCGGAACGGCGGCTCCAGCGCGTCGGGGGCCCGCTCGGTCAGCGCCACGAGCAGCTCGGTGAGCAGCTCGCGCTGGCGGGCGTAGAACGGCTGGCGCTCCTGCGCGCTCATGACGAACGTGGCGGCCACGCCCTTGAGGACGGCCACCTCCACCTCGGTGCCGGCGGGCACGACGACGTCGGCGGCGTAGCGGGTCAGCCGGCCGGGGCCGTGGGCGGCGCGGGTGGCGTCCTCGGCGGCGCGCGCGAAGCGGCCGATGAGCTGGCTGGTCATGTCCTTCAGCGCCGCCAGGTGCCGCCGGCCGCGGTACACCTCGCCGGGCTGCTCCACCGCCCAGTACGGCAGGGACTGCAGGCGCTGCAGGGCGTCGTCCACCTCGTCGTCGCCGACGTCGGGCAGGTACCAGTCGCGCACCTGCGCGGCGACCCGCGCGCGCACCTCCGCCTCGCGCAGCCAGTCCAGGCGCACGGAGCCGGCGACGACGGCGTCCTCCACGTCGTGCACGCAGTAGGCGACGTCGTCGGAGAAGTCCATGACCTGCGCCTCCACGCAGGGGCGGTCGGCGGGGGCGCCGTCGCGCAGCCACGCGAAGACGGCCGCGTCGTCGGCGTAGGCGCCGAACTTGCTCGTGGGCCGGGGCGCGCGCCCGCGCAGCCACGGGTACTTCGTGGAGGCGTCCAGGCTGGCGCGGGTGAGGTTCAGGCCCACGGGCGAACCGTCGGCGGCCACCGACTTCGGCTCCAGGCGCGTCAGCAGGCGCAGGGTCTGCGCGTTGCCCTCGAACCCGCCGATGTCCGCGCCGGCCTCGGCCAGGGCCCGCTCGCCGTTGTGCCCGAACGGGGGGTGGCCCAGGTCGTGGGCCAGGCAGGCGGTGTCCACGACGTCGGGGTCGCAGCCCAGCGCCGCGCCCAGCTCGCGGCCGACCTGGGCGACCTCCAGGGAGTGGGTGAGCCGGTTGCGCACGAAGTCGTCGGTGCCGGGGCCGACGACCTGCGTCTTGGCGGCCAGGCGCCGCAGCGCCGAGGAGTGCAGCAGGCGGGCGCGGTCGCGGGCGAAGGCGGTGCGCCCGTGCGTCTTGGGCGGCTCGGCCGCCCAGCGCTCCAGGTCCTGCGGCGCGTAGCCGGGGTGGGTCACCGCGAACGGCTCAGCCACCGGACACCGACAGCTCGGCCTGCCGCACGTTCTCCAGCGCCGCGCCGGTCAGCTCGCGGTCGTCCAGCCACCCCTCGGGCAGCGCCACCCGCTCCTGCGGGGAGCCGGCGCGGCCGCGCGGGCCCTCGGCGGGCGCGCCCGGGTACGGCTGCGACAGGTCCATCCCGGCCAGCAGCTCGTCGAGCGCGGCGAGGCTGTCGACCAGGCCCAGGCGCGAGCGCAGGTCCCCGCCCACGGTGTAGCCCTTGAAGTACCAGGCCACGTGCTTGCGGATGTCGCGGCAGCCGCGCAGCTCGTCGCCGTAGTGCTCCACGAGCAGCTCGGCGTGCCGGCGGATCGTGGCGGCGACCACGGCGAGGCCGGGGCGGTGGCGCTCGGGGCGCCCGGCGAACGCGGCCTGCAGGTCGGCGAACAGCCACGGCCGCCCCAGGCAGCCGCGGCCGACGACGACGCCGTCGCAGCCGGTGCGCCGCACCATCTCCAGGGCGTCGTCGGCGCTCCACACGTCCCCGTTGCCCAGGACGGGGATGCTGGTGACGGTCTCCTTCAGGCGGGCGATCGCGTCCCAGTCGGCCTGCCCGGAGTAGTGCTGGGAGGCGGTGCGCCCGTGCAGGGCGACGGCCGCCGCGCCCTCCTGCTCGGCGGCGCGGCCGGCGTCCAGGTAGGTCAGGTGGTCGTCGTCGACGCCCTTGCGCATCTTCACCGTCAGCGGCAGCCCGCCGCGGGAGGCCTCGCGCACGGCGCCGCGCACGATGGAGCGGAACAGGCCCGCCTTCCACGGCAGGGCCGCTCCCCCGCCCTTGCGGGTCACCTTGGGCACCGGGCAGCCGAAGTTGAGGTCGACGTGGTCGGCGAGGTCCTCCTCGACGACCATCCGCACGGCGGCGGCCACGGTCACCGGGTCCACCCCGTACAGCTGCAGGCTGCGGGGCCGCTCGTGCGGCTCGAACGTCACCAGCCGCATCGACTCCGGGGTGCGCTCGACCAGCGCGCGCGAGGTGACCATCTCGCTGACGTAGAAGCCCTCGCCGTGCTCGCGGCACAGCGTGCGGAAGGCGGAGTTGGTGATGCCCGCCATGGGCGCCAGCACGACGGGGGTGGGCGACACGTGCGGGCCGATGCGCAGGGGCGCCAGGACGGGCGCCGCCGTCGCGGGGGCCGTGGCGGGGGCCGGGGCGTGCAGGGTGCTCACCCCTCCATGATGACGCGCCCGCGGGGGCGCTCCCGCCCGCGCCCGGGAGGGGGCGGGCACGGGCGGGAGCGGGCGGTCGGCGCGCTCAGGCGTCCAGGACCGCGTTCATGTTGGCCGCGAACTGCTCGGGGGTGATCGCGAGCTGGAAGAGCTGCTCGATGTTGGTCAGCAGCTCCTCGGCGGCCGTGGGGCTCAGCGCCTGGTCCCAGGACTGCTGGAAGGACGGGGCGGCGCTGACGACGTCGTAGACGAACTGCATCCACTCCTGGTCGTCGGAGAGGGAGAAGCGGTCCTCGATGCCGGTGACGACGGGCACCTCGCCGGCCTCGGTGATGAACGCGTCGATCACCTCGTCCGTCATCAGGCCCTCGGCGAAGAAGGTGCGGGCGACCTCCTTCTCCTCCTCGCTCGCCTCGGCGGACAGGTAGAAGTACTGCGCGGGGTTGCCGAGGCTGTTGCCCGGGTCGCCCTTGCCGCCGGTGACCGTGGGGAAGTTGGCGTAGCCGAGGTTCCCGCCGGTGACGAAGTCCCCGCCGTCGGCCTTCATCGCCCCGTACGTCCACGTGCCGTGCAGCATCATGGCCGCCCGGTCGGTGTACAGCAGGGCCTGGTCGGCGTTCTGGTCGGCGACGATGGAGTTGAAGCCGTCGACGAACCCGCCGGCGCGCACGAGGTCCTGCGCCATCGTCAGCGCCCGCAGCGAGTCGGGGTTCGACCAGGCCTCCGGCTGCCCGTCGTAGATCGACTGGAACAGCTCCGGGCCGCCGACGCGGTCGAAGAGGAACTCCAGCCACATCATCGTCGTCCAGCGCGACTGCCCGGCCAGGGAGATCGGGGCGATGCCGGCGTCGTTGAACGTGCCGACCAGGCCGATCAGGTCGTCCCACGTCTGCGGCGGCTGCGCGCCGACCTGGTCGAACAGGCGCTTGTTGTAGAAGAAGACGATGGGCTGCACCGTCTCGTTGGGCATGGCGTAGACCTCGCCGTCGACGGTCGCGGCGGCCCAGGTGGACTCCAGCAACCGGTCGCGCACCTCGGGGTTCTCGTCGAGCCAGCCCGTCAGGGGCTCGATCTGGCCGGCGCGGGCGAAGTCGCGCATGCCGCCGCCGCCCCAGCCGTAGATGATCGTCGGGGCCTGGCCGGCGCCGACGGCGGTGCGGATCTTCGTCTTGTAGGCGTCGTTCTGGAAGGCGGTGGGGGTCAGGTCCGCGCCGTCGGAGGACTCGTTGAAGGCCTCGACGTAGGCGTCGCGGATCGACTCCTTCGGGTCGCCGGTCAGGTACCAGATGGTGGCGCCCGCACCGGCGCCGCCGCCCCCACCGCCCCCGCCGGGCTGGCCGGGGCCGGAGGAGCCGCCGCAGGCGGACAGGGCGGTGGCGGCCAGCGGAGCGGCGAGGACCGCGGTGAGCAGGGAGCGCCGGCTGGTGGTGCGCGGGGCGCCGGGGGTCGGGGGGTGCGTGGTCACGGGGTTCTCCTGGGGCGTGGCGCCGCGGCGGTGCGGCGGGAGGACGGCGGGGGGTCGAGCGGGACGGCGGGGGGTCGAGCGGGACGGCGCGGGGGCGCGTCAGCGCCTCGTCTCGGCGGCGGTGACGCGGACCTCCGGCCGGGCGAAGCGCCAGCCGTCGGCCTTCAGCTCGGGGATCAGGGTGGCGACCGCGTCGACGGTGGGCCGGCGGTCGCCGCCGCCGTCGTGCATCAGCGCCACGGCGCCGGGGGTCAGCTGGTCGCGCACGCGCTGGGCCAGCTCCTCGGCCGTGGCCGGCTCCCAGTCGGTGATGACGAAGCGCCAGCCCAGCGGCTGCATGCCCTCCTCGGCGGCGACGCGGGCCACGCGCTGGTCGGCGCCCCAGTCGCCGTAGGGGGCGCGGAAGAACGGGATCTTCGCGCCCGGCACGACCTCGCGGATGAGGGCGCTGGTCTCGCGCAGCTCGGCGCGGATCGCCTCGGGGTCCTCGGCGCCCAGGAACCCGTGGCGCATCGTGTGGTTGCACAGGGTGTGCCCGTCGGCGGCGATGCGCCGCACGATGTCCGGGTACTGGCGCACGTGGTCGCCCCACAGGCAGAACGTGGCCTTGACGCGGTGCTCGCGCAGGACGTCGAGCAGCCGGAGGGTGTCGGCGCCGTTGGGGCCGTCGTCGAAGGTGAGGCTGACCGCCTTGCCGCCGCCCTGGGCGCTGGTGACGATCTCGGGGGTGGGGTCCTTCGCCTGCGCGGGGCCGGCGGCGACGGCGCTCAGCGTCGCGGCGGCGGCCAGGGCGAGGACCGACGCGCCCAGGCGGTGGGCGGTGCGGCGGGGGGCACGGGGGTGCACGAGCTACCTCCTCGTAGCTGGGAGGGCCCGCGCGTCGGGCCCACCGCGGAACCTAGGGTCCGCGGTGGGCCTTCCGCAAGCTTTCCGGAAGGTCCGGCAGGAGCGTGCCGGGGCTCAGGCCCCCAGCAGGCGCGCGCCCAGCCAGGCGCTGACCTGGCCGAGGCCCACGCGCTCCTGGGCCATGGTGTCGCGCTCGCGGATCGTCACCGCCTGGTCCTCGAGGGTGTCGAAGTCGACGGTGATGCAGTACGGGGTGCCGATCTCGTCGTGGCGGCGGTAGCGGCGGCCGATGGCGCCGGCGTCGTCGAACTCCACGTTCCAGTGCGCGCGCAGCTCGGCGGCCAGGTCGCGGGCCTTGGGCGAGAGCTGCTCGTTGCGCGAGAGCGGGAACACCGCGGCCTTGACGGGGGCCAGGCGGTGGTCCAGGCGCAGCACGGTGCGCTTGTCGACGCCGCCCTTGGTGTTGGGGGCCTCGTCCTCGGAGTAGGCGTCGACGAGGAACGCCATGAGGGAGCGGGTCAGGCCGGCCGCGGGCTCGATGACGTAGGGCGTCCAGCGCTCGCCCTTGGTCTGGTCGAAGTACGACAGGTCGACGCCGGACTCCTTCGAGTGCGTCGACAGGTCGAAGTCGGTGCGGTTGGCGATGCCCTCCAGCTCGCCCCACTCCCCGCCCTGGAAGCCGAAGCGGTACTCGATGTCGACGGTGCGCTTGGAGTAGTGCGACAGCTTCTCGGCCGGGTGCTCGAAGAACCGCAGGTTGCCCGGGTCGATGCCCAGGCCCACGTACCAGCTCATCCGCTCCTCGAGCCAGTACTGGTGCCAGGTCTCGTCGGTGCCGGGCTCGACGAAGAACTCCATCTCCATCTGCTCGAACTCGCGGGTGCGGAAGATGAAGTTGCCGGGGGTGATCTCGTTGCGGAAGCTCTTGCCGATCTGGCCGATGCCGAACGGCGGCTTCTTGCGGGCCGAGCCCATGACGTTGGCGAAGTTCACGAAGATGCCCTGCGCCGTCTCGGGGCGCAGGTAGTGCAGCCCCTCCTCGTTGTCGACGGGGCCCAGGAACGTCTTCATGAGGCCGGAGAACTCGCGCGGCTCCGTCCACTGCCCGCGCAGGCCGGTGTCCGGGTCGACGACGTCGGCCAGGCCGTTCTCCGGCGGGTGGCCGTGCTTGGCCTCGTACGCCTCCAGCAGGTGGTCGGCGCGGTAGCGCTTGTGGGTCACCAGCGACTCCACGAGGGGGTCGGTGAACACGGCGACGTGCCCGGAGGCCTCCCACACGCGGCGCGGCAGGATGACGGAGGAGTCCAGGCCCACGACGTCGTCGCGGGTGGTCACCGTCGCGCGCCACCACTGGCGCTTGATGTTCTCCTTCAGCTCCACCCCGAGCGGGCCGTAGTCCCACGCGGACCGGGTGCCCCCGTAGATCTCGCCGCTGGGGAAGACGAACCCCCGGCGCTTGGCGAGGTTGGTGACGGCGTCGAGGCGGCTGGTCGGGGACTGGGCCACGGGATCTCCATCCGGCTGGTTGTCGGCGAGGGACGGGCGCACCGGCCCGGACGGCCGGCCGCGCACCCCGCCGCGGTGGGCGGGGCGGTCGATCAGCGTAGACGGTCCCGGCGCGCGGTGACGGGGCGGCGCGGGGCGGCGGGCAGCGCCGGTGACGTAGGCTCGGGCGTCGCGGCAGCGCGCCCGCGACGGCCGCAGCGCGGCGCGCCGGTCACGGGACGGGACGCGCGGCAGGACGAGCACGAGGAGGACCGCCGTGGCAGCCCCGCAGTCCCCGCGCCCCGAGCGCGCGCGCCCCACGGGCGCCACGACGACGGCCACCCCGCAGCGGCGCTCGACCAAGCAGCGCTCGGCCGTCTCGGCGCTGCTGGACGAGGCCGAGGGCTTCCTGTCGGCGCAGGACCTGCACGCGCGGCTGCGCGAGCGCGGCGACGGCGTGGGCCTGGCGACCGTCTACCGGGCGCTGCAGGCGCTGGTCGAGGACGGCAGCGTGGACGTCCTGCGCACCGACGAGGGCGAGTCGGTCTACCGGCGCTGCTCCACCGGGCACCACCACCACCTGGTGTGCCGCCGGTGCGGGCGCACGGTGGAGGTGGAGGGCCCGACGGTGGAGACGTGGGCGCGCCGGGTCGGCGCCGAGCACGGCTTCACCCAGGTCGAGCACGTCGTGGAGGTGTTCGGCGTGTGCGCGCAGTGCACCGCCGAGCTGGCGGCCGGGCGGTCCGCCGGCTGACCCCCGCGCCCGGCGTCGGGCCGCGCGCGTCGGGCCACGCGCGTCGGGCCACGCGCGTCCGGCCACGCGCGTCAGGCCACGTGCGGCACGTCCGCGCCGGCCGCCCCCAGCCACGGCTCGAAGCCGTCGGGCGTCCCGGGCCGGAAGCGCTCGTGCTCGTCGGCGCGCAGCAGCAGCCGCGGGAAGCAGGCGGCCACGCGCTCGCGGTCGGCCGGGTCGGTGCCCGTGACGACCAGGCGGGTGCGCGGCCCGGCCGCGTCCCAGCCGCCGACCTCGCCGATGCTCAGCTGCCCGCCGGCCCCGTCCCAGGCGCACACGACGCCGGGGCGCGAGGGCAGGTGGAAGACGCCGCGGGCGCGCAGCCGCCCGCTGCCGACCTCCTCGATCCCCTCCAGCAGCCGGCCGGGGTGGAAGGCGCGCCGGGAGCTGAGCTCGAGGGTCCAGACGCCGTCGCCGTCCAGCGCGCCCGTCGGGCGGGCGCGCCGCAGCTCCAGGGGCGCGTCGCGGCCGGGGTCGTGGGCGGCGTCGGGCCGCCCGGCCCAGCGGTCGGCCACGAGCTCGGCGCCGGTGACGGCGTGGACCTCGCGCACGGGGGCGGTGCTCAGGTGCGCCAGCAGCCGGCGGGCCCGGCCGGCGGGCGCGTCCCGCTCCCCCGCCAGCAGCACCAGGTCGGCCTCGTCGAGCTGGTGGGCCAGGGCCTCGCCGACGGCGCGGCCGTCGTCCAGGACGCCGGCGAGGGCGGGCAGGCGCTCGGCGAGCAGGTCGTCGCCGAGCAGGTCGTCCTCCAGGGCGGCCGCGTCGGCGGTGGCGACGACGGAGGCGACCCGGCACGCGTCGGCGACGGGGCGGCCGTCGACCTCGCCGGACCGCAGGGCGCGCACGACGACGAGGGGCTCGGCCGCCAGCGGCAGGGCCAGCACGACGCGCCGCCAGCGGCCGCTGGCGGCGACCGCCACGAGCGCGGGCAGCACGTCCTCGCGCAGCGCGCAGTCCAGGCAGGCGTGCTCCAGGGGCACGCGCACGTCCTCCTCGACGCCGTGGACGTCGCTCACCACGCGGCGCAGGCCGTCGTCGCGGCCGGGGCCGAGGTCGTAGCGCAGGACGACGGTGCCGGGCACCTCCCAGGCGGCCACGGCGGTCGCGGTGTCGCGCAGCACCGGGTCCAGGCAGGTCAGGACGGTCACGGGCAGGGGGGCGAGGGGCACGACGGTCTCCTCCACGACGTCTTGTTGAGAATGATTGTCAGTCGTCGAGACGGTAGCAGGCGCCCGCGGCGCGCCGGGGCGGGGCGGCCCGCCGCGCCGGGTCACGACGGGTAACGTGCCCGGGACTGTCCACGACCAGGGAGACCACGTGAACCGCAGCGAACTCGTCAGCGCCCTCGCCGAGAAGAGCGGCGTCACCCAGACCGACGCCGACTCCGTCCTCAGCGCCTTCGGCGACGTCCTCATCGAGGCCGTCGGCCGCGGCGAGGACGTCCGCCTGCCCGGCCTGCTGACCCTCGAGCGCGTCGAGCGCGCGGCCCGCACCGGCCGCAACCCCCGCACCGGCGAGACCCTCGAGATCGCCGCCTCCTACGGCGCCAAGCTCACCGCCGGCTCCAAGCTCAAGGCCGCCGCCGCCGGCAACGACTGACGCCCCGGCCGGGTGAGCGCCCGGCCGCGGCCCCGCCCGCCCGCGCCCGGCGGGGACCCCGGTTCCCCCCGGGCGGGGCGAGGCGCCAGACTGCACCGCACCGGCACCGCGCCGGTGCCGCGCGGCCGCTCCGCGCGGTCGGGACGAGTCAGGCAGTGCGCCGGGGTCAGCGTCGACGCCCGCACCGGCACGGAGGCGAGGGCGACCGATGAGCAGCTCCACCACGCAGTCGACCGCTGCGGACGACCAGGCACCGGCGCTGGCGCGCCGCGCCGCGACCGACGCCCTGTCCGTGGACGGGGTCTCCTCCGACGAGGGCCACGCCGCGCTGCGCGCCTCGGTGCGCCGGCTCGGCGAGCTGCTCGGGGAGTCCCTGACGCGCCACGAGGGCCCCGAGCTGCTCGACCTCGTCGAGCGGGTGCGCCGCCTGGCCCGCCGCCCCGACGGCGGCACCGAGCTGGCCGCGCTGCTGTCGGGCGTGGACGACCGCACGGCGATCGTGCTCGCGCGCGCCTTCACCGCCTACTTCCAGCTGGCCAACGCCTCCGAGCAGCTGCACCGCGGCCTGGAGCTGTCCCGCCAGCCGGCCGGCGGGCTGCCGCCGACGCTGGAGCGCGTGGCCGAGGGCCTGCGCTCGGGCGAGCTGGACCGCGAGCACGCCGCGGCCGTCGTCGGCCGCCTGCAGCTGCGCCCCGTCTTCACCGCCCACCCCACCGAGTCCAGCCGCCGCTCCGTGCTGGACCTGCTGCTGCGCATCACCGGCATCGTCGAGGCCTCCGAGGACCCGCAGCAGCGCCCCCTGGACGCCGAGCGCGGCCGGCGGCGTCTGGCCGAGCTGGTGGACCTGCTGTGGCAGACCGACGAGCTGCGCGTGGACCGCCCGCGCGTCGTCGACGAGGCCCGCTCGGCCCTGCACTACCTGCGCACCCTGACCTCCGACGTCCTGCCCGACCTCGTGGAGGACCTGCAGGCCGGCCTGGCCGAGCTGGGCCTGGAGCTGCCGGCCGACGGGCGCCCGCTGCGCTTCGGCAGCTGGGTCGGCGGCGACCGCGACGGCAACCCCAACGTCACCCCCGAGGTGACGATGGAGGTGCTGGCCCTGCAGCACGACGCCGCGCTGGACCTGCTGGTGCGCGCCGTGGAGGAGCTGCGCACCGAGCTGGCCGCCTCCACGCAGGTCGTCGGCGTCAGCGAGGAGCTGGCCGCCAGCCTGGAGACCGACCGGCAGCTGCTGCCCGAGGTGCACGCCGAGCGGGTGCGCCTGAACAGCCAGGAGCCCTACCGGCTGAAGCTGTCCTACGTCGCCGCCCGCCTGGAGGGCACCCGCGCGCGCCTGCACGACCAGACGCCCCACGCGCCCGGCCTGGACTACGCCGACGCGGGCGAGCTCGTGGCCGAGCTGCACCTGCTGGCCGACTCGCTGCGCGCCCACGACGGCCAGCTCGTCGCCGACGGGGCCGTGGCCCGGCTCCTGCGCGTCGTGCACGCCGTCGGGTTCAGCCTGGCCACGCTGGACGTGCGCGAGCACGCCGGTCGCCACCACGCGGCGCTGGCCGCCGTCTACGACCGCCTCGGCGAGCTGGACCGCCCCTACGCGCAGCTGGAGCGCACCGAGCGCCGGGCGCTGCTCTCGCGCGAGCTGACCGGCCACCGCCCGCTCATCGGCGCCGCGGTGCGCAACCTCACCGGCACCCCCGCGGAGGTGTTCCGCCTGTTCAGCACCGTCCGGCAGGCGCTGGACCGCTACGGCGACGACGCGGTGGAGAGCTACATCGTCTCCATGACGCAGGGCATCGACGACCTGCTGGCGGTCGTCGTCCTGGCCCGCGAGGTGGGCCTGGTGGACCTGGCCGACCCCGCCGACGAGGCCGGCGGCGGGGACGTGGCGCGCATCGGGTTCGTGCCGCTGTTCGAGACGGTCACCGAGCTGGAGGCCGCCGAGGAGCTGCTGGAGGGCCTGCTGGCCGACCCGTCGTACCGCCGCGTGGTGGCGGCGCGCGGGGACGTGCAGGAGATCATGCTGGGCTACTCCGACTCCTCCAAGGACGGCGGGATCGCCGCCTCGCGCTGGCAGATCCACCGCGCCCAGCGCGCGCTGCGCGACGTGGCGCGCCAGCACGGCGTCGTCCTGCGCCTGTTCCACGGCCGCGGCGGGTCCGTCGGCCGCGGCGGCGGCCCCACGGGCGAGGCGATCCTGGCCCAGCCGTACGGCAGCCTCGACGGCCCCATCAAGGTGACCGAGCAGGGCGAGGTCATCAGCGACAAGTACGTGCAGCCGCGCCTGGCCCGGCACAACCTCGAGGTGGCGCTGTCGGCCGTCCTGGAGGCCTCCACGCTGCACCGCACCTCGGCGCTGCCGCGCGACGTCCTGGACGTGTGGGACGCGGCGATGGACGTCGTGGCCGGCACCGGCCAGCGCGCCTACCGCGCGCTGGTGGGCGACCCCGCGCTCATCCCGTTCTTCCTGGCGGCCACGCCCGTGGAGGAGCTGGGCAACCTCAACATCGGCTCGCGGCCCTCGCGCCGCCCCGGCGGCACGGGCGGCCTGGAGGACCTGCGCGCGATCCCGTGGGTGTTCGGCTGGACGCAGAGCCGGATCAACGTGCCCGGCTGGTTCGGCGTCGGCTCGGGCCTGGCCGCGGCCCGCGAGGCCGGTCACGGCGAGACGCTGCGGCACATGTACGGCTCGTGGAACTTCTTCCGCAGCTTCGTGTCGAACGTGCAGATGACGCTGGCCAAGACGGACCTGGCCATCGCCGGGCACTACGTGGAGGAGCTGGTGCGCCCGGAGGACCGCGGGGTGTTCACCACGATCCGCGAGGAGCACGCGCGCACCGTGGAGCAGGTGCTGTGGGTGACCGGGCAGTCGGAGCTGCTGGAGTCCGCACCCGTGCTGCGCCGGACGCTGGAGCTGCGCGACGCCTACCTGGCACCGCTGCACGCGCTGCAGGTCAGCCTGCTGGGCCGGGCGCGCGCGGCCGGTGAGGACCCGGCGCCGGTGCTGCGCCGCGCCCTGCTGCTGACGATCAACGGCATCGCGGCCGGGATGCGCAACACCGGCTGAGCCGGCCGCTCCGCGCGGCGGGGGGGGGGCGCGCGCGCGGGGGCCGCGCGGGGCCGGCCGCCGGGCGGCGGGGG